>JANXOM010000400.1 GCA_025353585.1 Deltaproteobacteria bacterium | reverse complement strand
TTGAAGCGATGCACGAGCCCACCAGCCTGGAGCGCCGGCAAGATCTTCGGTGGGATGCCGCCGCCGATCACGACGCCCGCGGTCGCGAGGCAGCGCAACGCGCAGTTGCCGGCCTCGGCGCCGAGGATCTCGGCGAACATCTCGAGCGCCCGGCTCGAGACCTCGTCCGTCTTCGCGAGCGCCGCCTCGGAGATCGCCGCGTTGCGGTCGCCGGCCGCGAACTTTTGCGCGAGCCACGCCGGCTCGGTCCCGCCGCGCGTCGACCGCAGGAAGTCGTAGAGGTCGCCGATGCCGGCGCCCGAGAGCACGCGCTCGTAGCTGATGTGATGGCCGTACTTCTTGCGCAGGAAGCGGAGGAGCTCGATCTCCTCGTCGGTCCCCGGCGCGAAGTCCGCGTGCCCGCCCTCCGACGGAAACGCGCGATAGCGAGCGTGGCGGTCCGCGCCGAGGAACGCCTCGCCGAGCCCGGTGCCCGGCGCGATGACGGAGATCGTTCCGCCCGCGGGGATCGCGGCGTCCTGGAGCACGCAGAATTTGTCCGGCGGCAGCACGAGCATGCCGAGCGCCGTCGCCTGCAGATCGTTGATGAGCGTCGTCGGGGCGCCGCGCAGCCGCTCGATGATCCGCTTGCTCGCGATCGTCCACGGCAAGTTCGTGATCTTCGCGACGCCATCGACCACGGGGCCGGCGACGCCGAAGCACGCGCCGGCGAGCGCCTCGGGGTCGCGCTCGCGCAGGAACTTGTCGAGGATGCTCTCGAGCGACGGGAAGTCCGCGCTGACATACTGTTCTTCGCGCCGGCCGCGCAGCTCGCCGGCCACCAGATCGTAGAGCGCGAGCACGGTCTTCGTGCCGCCGATATCACCTGCGAGGATCACGGCGTAACTCCGAGCCGCGCGGCGGCGGCGGTATCGAGGAGCCAGGCGAGGTCGCCTGGCGAGGGCGCGATCAGCTGGGAGGGGTAGCGCGCAGGATCGCGCGCGCCCTCGAGGACCTGGTAGAGCGGCGCGGCCTTGTCGGCTCCCGCCACGAGGAACCGCACGTGACGCGCGGCGTTGATCGCGGGCGCCGTGAGCGTGATGCGAACGACCGCGCCCGGCCCGTTGGCCGCGGTCAGCTGGTTCGCCACCACCGTCGCGCGCGTCTCCGCGAGGGCCGGCGTGAGCGGGAACAGCGAGGCGGTGTGCCCGTCCGGCCCCAGGCCGAGGTAGACGAGATCGAAGACCAGGCCAGGCCCGAGCGCCGCGGTGAGCTCGGCCGCGTACGCCGCCGCCGCGGATGCGGGATCCGGGTCCTCGCCCGCGATGCGGTGGACCCGCCCGGGCTCGAGCTGCAGCGGCTCGATCAGCGCCTCGCGCGTCATCCGGTAGTTGGAGTCCACGTGGTCGGGCGGGACGGTGCGTTCGTCGCCCCACCACAGCTGGATCTTGTCCCACGGCAGCGCCCGGGGGCCCTTCGCCGCCAGGAGCTGGAACAGCTTCTTCGGCGTCGAGCCGCCCGAGAGGGCCACATGAAACACGCCGCGCGCCGCGACCGCCTCGGCGGCAAGGGCTGCGAGCTCGGCGGCGGCGGCGGCGCTGAGCGCGTCCAGATCGCCAAAGGTTTGGATCGACGTCCGGATCGCGGCTTGGGGCATGAAGATCAGCCGCCGGACGGCTTCTCGACGTGGCCACCGAACTGGAAGCGCATCGCCGACAGCACCTTCTCGGCGAACGTGTGCTCCTGGCGCGAGCGGAACCGCGTGTAGAGCGACGCGGAGATGACCTCGGCGGGCACGGCCTCCTCGATCGCCGCCATCACGGTCCAGCGGCCCTCGCCGCTGTCCTCGACGTTACCGGTGAAGCGCGCGAGGTCCTTGTCCTCGACGAACGCCTTCGCGGTGAGGTCGAGCAGCCACGACGACAGCACGCTGCCGCGGCGCCACACCTCGGTGATGTCCTGCACGGGCAGGTCGAGGCGATGCTCCTCCGCGACGCCCTTGCTGCTGGCGTTCTTGATGATGTCGAGCCCCTCGGCCATCGCCTGCATGATGCCGTACTCGATGCCGTTGTGGACCATCTTGACGAAGTGGCCGGCGCCGACGCCGCCGCAGTGGAGGTAGCCGTCCTCCGCCGTGCCCGTCATCGACTCACGACCCGGCGTGCGCGGGATGTCGCCGCGGCCCGGGGCGAGCGTCTTGAAGATCGGCTCGAGGTGCTTCACGGTCGCGACGTCGCCGCCGATCATCAGGCAGTAGCCGCGCGTGAGGCCGAGGACGCCGCCGGACGTGCCGGTGTCGACGTACTTGATCTTCTTCGCCTCGAGCGCCTTGGCGCGACGGATGTCGTCCTTGAAGAACGAGTTGCCGCCATCGATGATGATGTCACCGGCGTCGAGCTTGCTCGCGAGCTCGTTGACGGTGGACTCCGTCGGTCCGCCCGACGGCACCATGACCCAGATCGCGCGCGGCTTCGCCATGCCGGCGATCATCGCGTCGAGCGACTCGCAGCCCTTTGCGCCCTCGCCCGCCAGACCCTTGACGGTCTCGGCGCTGCGGTCGTACGCGAACACCGTGTGGCCGTCCTTCATGAGGCGCCGCGCCATGTTGGCGCCCATCCGTCCCAGACCGATCATTCCGAGCTGCATGTGATCTCCCCTTACTTTCCAGAGCTGCCAGAAGCGGTGATGAGCGACTTCGCCGTCGAGACGATCTGATCCGGGTGGAAGCCAAACTTCGTCTGCAGCTCCTTGAGCGGAGCCGAGGCGCCGAACGTCTTCATCGCGATGATCTTGCCGCGGCGACCGGTGTAGCGCTCCCAGCCGAACGACGACGCGAACTCGACGGCGATCCGCGCGTTGATCTCGGGCGGCAGGACCATGTCCCGGTACGCCTCGTCCTGCTCCTCGAAGAGCTCCCACGACGGCATGCTGACGACGCGCGACTTGACGCCGGCGGCCGTGAGCTTCTCGTGCGCGGCGAGGACGAGCGAGACCTCGGTGCCGGTGGCCATGAGGATGACGTCGGGCTTGCCGCCCTCGGCGTCGGCCAGGATGTACGCGCCCTTCGTGAGGCCCGAGGCCGCGCCGTACTTCGTGCGGTCGAGCGTCGGCATGTCCTGGCGCGAGAGCACGAGCACCACGGGGTGGTGCTTGATGCCGGCGATCAGGCGCCACGCCTCGACGACCTCGTTGGCATCGCCGGGGCGAAGCACGATGAGGCCGGGGATGGCGCGCAGCGACGCGAGGTGCTCGATCGGCTGGTGGGTCGGGCCGTCCTCGCCTACGCCGATCGAGTCGTGCGTGAAGATGTGGATGACCGGAATCTCCATGATCGACGCGAGCCGGATCGGCGGGCGGCAGTAGTCGGCGAACACGAAGAAGCCGGAGCCGTAGTTGCGGACCTTCGAGAGCGCGATGCCGTTCATCGCGGCGGCCATCGCGTGCTCGCGGATGCCGTAGTGGAGGTTGCGGCCGGTCTCGTGCGCGCTGAAGTCGCCGGCGCCCTCGAACGTGAGGCGGGTCAGCGTGGACGGCGCGAGATCGGCGGAGCCGCCGATGAGCCACGGGACGTTCTTCGCGAGCGCGTTGAGCACCTGGCCCGACGCGGTGCGGCCCGAGAGGCCCTTGGCGTCCGCCTTGTAGGTCGGGAAGTCCTTGTCCCAGCCGGTCGGCAGCTCGCGCTTCTGCATGAGCTTCTGCTCTTCGGCGAGGGCGGGGTACTCCTTGGCGTACGCGCCGAGCATCGTCTGCCACGCCGCGCGCGCGGCGGCGCTGCGCGCGCCGATGCCCTGGGCGAAGTGATCGTAGACGCCGTCGGGGACGAGGAACTTCGCGTCCTCGGGCCAGCCGTACGCGCGCTTGACGTACTTGATCTCGTCCTCGCCGAGCGGCGAGCCGTGGACCGAGTGCGTGTCCTGCTTGCGCGAGCCGTAGCCGATGTGGCTATCGACGATGATGAGCGTCGGGCGGTCCGTCGTCTTCTGGAACGTCTTGTACGCGCGGGCCAGCATCTCGAGATCGTTCGCGTCGCCGACGCGCGTCACGTTCCAGCCGTAGCCGATGAAGCGCGTCGCGACGTCCTCGGAGAACGCGAGGTGGGTGTCGCCCTCGATCGTGATCTTGTTGTTGTCGTAGATCCAGCACAGCTCGGCGAGGCCGAGGTGCCCGGCGAGCGACGCGGCTTCCGCGGCCACGCCCTCCATGAGGCAGCCGTCGCCCGCGAGCGCGTAGATGTCGTAGTCGTAGACCGTGAAGCCCGGCTTGTTGAAGTGCCCGGCGAGCCAGCGGCGCGCGATCGCCATGCCGACCGACGTGGCGAGGCCCTGGCCGAGCGGGCCCGTCGTGGTCTCGACGCCCGAGGTCCAGCGGTACTCGGGGTGACCGGCGCAGCGGCTGTCGAGCTGGCGGAACTTCTTGATGTCGTCGATCGAGACGGTCGGCGTGCCGATGGCCTCGTACTTCGGGTTGACGGACTGGGTCTTCGTCAGGTGCAACATCGAGTAGAGGAGCATCGACGCGTGGCCGCACGACAGCACGAAGCGGTCGCGGTTCGGCCAGATCGGATCCTGCGGATCGAAGCTCATCACGCGGTTCCACAGCTCGTAGACGACGGGCGCGAGCGCCATCGGCGTGCCGGGGTGGCCGCTGTTGGCCGCCTGGACGGCGTCCATGCTCAGCGTGCGGATCGTGTTGATGGAAAGTAGATCGAGCTCGGATTCCGTCACGCTTTGCCTCCCTGTCCCTGGCTGAGCTTCTTCCGCTTGTCGGCAACCGCCGCGAGCAGCTGATCGAATGACTTCGCGAAGGCGGCCACGCCGTCCGCGAGCAACTTGTCGGTGACGTGCTGCAGGTTCACCCCCGCGGCGCCGAGCGACTTGAGCGTCGCGTGCGCCTCGTCGAGCCCCGCGCGCAGCGTCGGGTGGAGCTTCCCCGCGCCGTGCGCGACGAGCTCCTTGTAGGTGTCGCCCGGGAGCGTGTCCACGGTGTCGGCGCCGACGAGCGCGAGGGCGTACATGAGCTTCGGGTACGCCGGGTTTTTCGTGCCCGTCGATGCCCACAGGAGCCGCTGCGGCTTCGCGCCGAGCTTCGCGAGCGCCTGCCAGCGCGGCTCGGAGATCAGCTTGTGGAAGTGGTCGTACGCGACCTTGGCGTTGGCGATGGCGGCCTTGCCGTGGAGCTCGCGGTGGTCCTTGCCGAGCTCGCCGTCGACGACGGTGTCGATGCGCGAGAGGAAGAAGCTCGCGACGCCCGCGACCGTGCTGACGTCGCCGCCCTTGCTCTCGAAGATCTCGAGGCCGCCGATGTACGCGTTCGCGGCGGCGAGGTACGCGTCGATCGAGAAGAGCAGCGTCGTGTTGACGTGGATGCCCTCGGAGATGAGCGCCTGGATCGCGGGGATGCCCTCCTTCGTCCCCGGCACCTTGATCATCACGTTCGGGCGCGCGACGGCCGCGTGCAGCCGCTTGGCCTCGGCGATCGTGCCGGCGGTGTCGTGGGCGTGGCGCGGCGAGACCTCGAGGCTGACGAAGCCGTCGCCGCCCTTGGTCTCGTGATAGAGGCCGAGGAACGCGTCGCACGCGCCCTGGATGTCCTCGATCGCGAGCTGCTCGTAGACGCCGAGGTCGTCGAGCTTCGGGTCGAGCTTGTCGTACGCGGCGCCGTAGTCCGCGCTGTGGCCCATCGCCTTCTCGAAGATCGACGGGTTCGAGGTCATGCCTCGCAGCCCGTCGGAGATCATCGCGGCGAGGTCGCCGGAGGTCAGCATCGAGCGCTGGAGGTTGTCGTACCAGATGCTGTGCCCGAGCTCGGCCGCCGTCTGGATCGGTGTCCCCATGGTCGCGACGCTCGCACGAAATCCCGGAGCCGGTGCGAGATCACGAGCCGAAAATGAGACCGCCGCGCTCGGTCAAGAGCGCGACGGACGCCGCGGCAAATCGGGTGTCTCGGCGATCTCTCGTCGAGATTCTAGGCGACCTTGCGGCGGCGGCGGATGACCACCGCACCGAGGGCGAACAGCGTGCCGAGGCCCGCGCCGGAGCCGCCCGCCGCGCACCCGCCGACGACGTCGTTGCTCGTCGTGGGGCTGTTGCCGTTGCCGCCGACCGGGTCGGGGTTCGTCGGGCCGTCCGCGGTGACGGTGACGTCCTCCTGCTCGACGGCCGTGTTGCCATCGCTGTCGAAGGCATCGACCTCGATCATGTGGTCACCGAGCGTGAGGTCGGTGGGCGCGGTGAAGGTGAACGGCGCGGCGTTGACCTCGTCGACGATGTTGCCGTCGACGAGCAGCTGCGCCATCACGACGCCGGCGCTCGCCGTCGCGGTCACGTGGAAGCCCTGGCCGACCACGGCGTTCGGCGCGGGCGACGAGATGCCGATGCTGAGGTTGCCGCCCGTGCCGCCGCCCGTGCCGATGATGGCGGCGACGTTCGGGGTGCCGACGCCGGTCGGGCCGTCCCACCCCGTGCCCGCCTTGCAGAGGATCGTGTTGCAGCTGCCGTTCGCGCCCTGCGTGACGTCGTGGAACTTCGACGCGTTGTCGTAGAAGAACTTGCCGGTGATGCTGCCGTGGCCCGAGCCGGCGATCATCGCCGCGACCATCGGGCTCGACGCGCTCGTGCCGCCCACCGTCTGCCAGCCGCCGGCGTTGGAGTCGTAGATGGCGGGGCCGGTGCTCGGGTCGCCGAGCGCCGCGACGTCCGCGGTCGCCTTGAACTGGCAGCCGGAGTTCGCCGGCTGGTAGCTCGGCTTCGGGATCGAGAGGCTACAGGCGCTACCGCCGGCGCCGGTCTGCGTGATCTGGGTGGCGCTGTACGTGGCGCCGGTGCCGCCCCAGACGCGCTCGGTGTAGTTACCCGTGCTGCCGAGGAGCGCCGTCGCGCCGACGGAGATGGTGTTGCCCGAGGTGCCGGGGTAGTCGGGGCCCTTGCCGTTGTCGTTGTAGCCGTCGTCGCCGGCGGCCACGAAGATGGCGATGCCGGGGTGCGCGAAGTAGCTCTCGTAGGCCGACTCGCCGCCCTGCTCCGCGCCGCCCCAGCTGTTGCTGATGACGGTGACGCCGGCGGCGGCGGCGGTGTTGTTCGCGATGAAGAGGCCGTCGTCCTGATCCGTGGTGGTCTGGTAGACGACGATCTTGCAGGTCGGGCACGCCGCGCTCGCCATGTCGACGTCGAGCGCCGTCTCGACGGTCCAGTCGTCGTTCGCGGGCGGGTTCGCGGGCAGCGTGGTGCCGCCGGTCTGGTTCAGGATCTTGAGGCACCCGTTGGCCTTCGTGCAGGCGGGCAGGCCCATCTGCGTGCGGTACACGGCGAGGTCGGCCTCGAGCGTCGAGTAACCGAACGCGTCGACGATGGCGATGGTCGCGGTCGAGCTCATCGTCTGGCCGGTGATGCCGTACGCCTCCTGGATCGTCTTCGCGGACGTGCCGGCGACGGCGGCGTGGGGCTGGATGTGCCCGCCCTGGTGGGTGACGATGCGGGCGAGGCAGTGGAAGCGGCTGCCCTGGCAGACACCGGTGTGCTCGACGAGCTCGCCGGTGGTCGGGTTCGCGTTGTAGCGGACGGTGGCGTTGCCCGTTCGGTTCGAGACGTCCGTGCGGACGGTCGAGAGCTGCGGCGCGTCGGCGTGGGCCGGGACCGAGGTGAGGAGGCCCACCGACAGCCCGAGGGCGACACGCGCAAACCCGCCCAACGTCCGAACTTGGCTGGTCAACCGGCTCGATTTACGCGACATGTGACACGCACATAGCTGGATGTGTGCCAGCCCACTCGTGAATGGATTTGCACAACGATCGGCCTAATTTGCGTGCGTTGGCCGGCGGGATCGCGAGGCGTGGGGATGCGGCCTGGGGGACCGGTGACTCCGGTCGGCCCGGCGGGTTGCTGCCGCGGTGCGGCATGGGGACGACGCGGGCTCAGGGCGCGGCGGCCGAGATCCGGGCGCGGTACCGGGCGAGCCACTGGGCGGTGGCGGTGCGGACGGCGGCGGCCGGGGCCCCGACGTCCACGGCCACCGGGTCGCCGGTGATCGTCTGGAGCGCGCGCTGCGCGAAGTAGCGGACCAGCGGGTAATCGTGGGCGAGGTGCGGCGCGATGAGCTCGACCGCGGCGGCATCCTTGGCGTCGCCGAGCACGCTGATGGCCACGGCCTGCTCGTGCGGCTTGCCCATGACGAGCGTGGCGCGCAGCGGATTGACCGCGAGGTCGGCGCCGTAGAGTGCGCGCAGCTTGGCGCGATCGAAGTGCTTGCCCCACCAGGTCTCCATCTGCGCCGTCAGCGCCTCGACGCCCTTGTCCGCGTGGCAGAGGGCGCACTCGAGCGGCCGGTCGCCCTCGACGCGGGCGGCGTCCGTTGGCGAGCCGATGCGGTGGTAGCGATCGAGGGCGTAGTCGAGCCCCATGTTCTTCTTCGCCATGTGGCAGGCGATGCAGCTCGTGCCGGCGCTGTTCGGCCCGTGGTGCGAGTGCGCGGCCGTCGCCGCGGGCGTCGCGTACTGCGCGTGGCACGTGGTGCAGACGTGGTTGCCGGCGGGCGTCGCGAGCTCGCGGAGCTTCGCCGGCGGGTCCTCGGTGTGCGGATCGTGGCAGGTGGTGCACGCCATCTGCGTCGCGCAGCCGCCGAGCTGGAAGTCCCGGCCCTCGCCGCTCGTCGTGGTGCTGCCGCCGAGGTTCGTCCCGCGGCGCTTGCCGCCCTCCCATGTCCACGGGTACTGCGTGAACAGCACCGTGTGGCACTTCGCGCAGGCGTGGTTGATCCACTGCGCGCGCGTGCCGGTCTGGCCCGGCGGCGGCGCCATGCGCAGGAGCGGCGAGGTGGCCGCGAAGTCCGGCTTCACGTCGGGCGCGGCGGCGTGGACGCGCGCGCCGTTGTGGCAGGCCTCGCAGCCGATGCCGAGCTCCACGAGGTGCTTGCCATCGAGGCGCTGCTCGCTCGTCGTGGCGGCGGCGGGGAGCGCGCTGCGCAACGTCAGGGGCTCGGGGGCGGTGCCGCCGAGGTAGCGGATCTCGTCGCCGAGGGCGCGCGCGAGGGCGGAGTCGTCGCGCGAGAACGAGCGCCACGCGAGCGTGGGCGGCATCACGCGGTCCGACATCTTGCCCTGGTACGCGGGAAGGCTCGGACCGAAGAGATCGTCGTAGAGGTAGGTGCCGAGGGGCAACGTGTTGTGGCAGCCGATGCACTCCTGCGCCCACGCGCCCTTCACCGAGGCGGCCGGCCGCTCGCGCACCATCACCGAGTAGCCCTTGTAGCGCCAGCCGTGGTTCGACACGACGAACGTCGCGGGCAGGACGTGCTCGACCGGGTCGCTGCCGGACACGCCGACGAAGTCCTCGCGGTAGCGCCCGCCGACGACCTTGGTGACGCGCCACTGCGTCGTGCCGGTCGGCGTGGCGATCGTCATCGCGCGCTGGCCATCGATGGTCGACATGGTGATCGTATCGGTGCCGACGTGGAGCTGCGCGCCGTCGAATGGCGCCTGGATGGTCGCGGTCGCCGCGTCGCGCGTCATGTTGCGCATCGGCGACTTCTCCCAGCTCGCGTAGATCGCGCCATGGCAATCGCCGCAGGCCCGGGAGCCCGCGTAGTCGGCGCGGAGGACGTTGCTCGTCAGCGTCGCGGCGGCGACGGGCACGCGCGAGGGTGTCTCGGCGCCGTGGCAGGCCCCGAGGCAGAGTGCGACGCAGACAGCGAAGCCGCGCATGCCAGCGATGTATCACGGCCCGGTCTTGCCGCAGCGCACGCGTGGGCGCCCGCGCACATGGGCCCGCGTCTGGACGAACGCACGCGGGGGGCTCGCGTGGCACGCCGGTCGCAGTGCAGCCGGTCAGCACTCCAGGGCGATCACGGCACGGCAACCGCCGGGCGCGTGAGCTCGGTCCGCGACGCGAGTCGTTGACGCGTCACCGCCGATGGCTTCGTCACGGCGAGTCACACCCCTGGATGCTGAACTTTTCTCGCGAACTTTGGTTGGTGCTCAAAGCATTCGGCCGCGGCGAGCGTAGAGTGACGGACCGTGCCGCCGCCTGGACGCAAGCCGAGCGCCTGGCTCGCCCCGGCCGCGATGCTGCGCCCGGTCCTGCGGCCGATGCGCAACGCGCTGGCGCTCTTCGTCCCCGACGAGCCGCCGCTCGAGCTCCAGCTGGTCGGGCGGACGCTCCTGCACGCGGCGCTGGTGGGGCTGATGGCCGGGCTGTTCGGGAGCCTGTTCCTGTTCGTGCTCGAGCACGTCCAGGCGTTCGTGCTCGAGGATGCGACGGGCTACGCGCCGCTGCGTGCGGTCGGCGAGGCACCGCACGCGGTGGCGACCGACGCGCCAGTTCGGTGGTGGCTGTTGCTGTTCATCCCGGCCATCGGCGGATTGTTCAGCGGGTTCGTGTCGCGGTACGCGCCGGAGACGCGGGGGGGCGGTGGCGACGCGGCGATCGATGCGTTCCACAACCACGGCGGGCACGTGCGGCGGCGCGTGCTGTGGGCCAAGCCGCTGGCCGCGATCGCGACGCTCGGCTCCGGCGGCTCTGGCGGCCGCGAAGGGCCGACGATGCAGATCGGCGCCGCGATCGGATCCATCGTGGGGCGCTACCTGGCGCTGACGGCGCGCGAGCGGCGGACGCTCATGGTGGCCGGCATCGGCGCCGGCATCTCGGCTGTGTTCCGCACGCCGCTGGGGGCCGCGCTCCTGGCGATCGAGGTGTTGTACCGCGACGACTTCGAGTCCGAGGCGCTGATCCCGTGCGTGCTCGCGAGCGTGATCGCGTACTCGGTCGCGCTGAGCGTGTTCGGCACCGAGCCGTTGTTCGGCACGCTCGACCACTTTCCGTTCCACCCGGCGCAGCTACCGCTGTTCCTCGGGCTCGCGATCGTGATCTCGATGGGCGCGACGGCGTTCGAGCACGTCATGCAGCTCGCGAAGCGAGTGTTCGCGCGGTTGCCGGGGCCGAGCTGGCTGCGCCCCGGCGCGGGCGGGCTCGTCCTCGGCGGGTTCGTCGTGACGCTGCTGCTCGTGGTGGACCCGTGGATCGGCAACGGGCACCACGGGCTCGGGGTGCTCGGTGGCGGGTACGGCGCCGGGCAGCTCGCGATCACGGGCGCGACCTGGCTCGACAAAGGGTGGACGACCGTGGAGCTGTTGCTCGCGCTCGCGGTCGCCAAGATCATCGCGGCCAGCGTCACGATCGGGTCGGGCGGCGCGGCGGGAGACTTCGCGCCGTCGATCGCGATCGGCGGGCTCCTGGGGGGCGCGTACGGCGGCGCGGCGGCGTTGCTGCTGGGGGATGCATCGATTCAACCGGGCGCGTTCGCGCTCGTCGGCATGGCGGCGTTCTACGCGGGGATCGCGAACACGCCGCTCGCGGCGCTCGTCATGATCTGCGAGGTGTGCGGCAGCTATGACCTGCTGGTGCCGCTGATGCTGACAGAAGCGATCGCGATGATCGCGCTGCGGAAGGTGAACCTGTATCCGTCGCAGCCGCGCAGCACGAAGGACTCCCCGGTGCATGCGAGCCCGCTCGCGACGCTGCGTTGCGGAGACGTCGTGGCGCGGGCGCGGCCGGTTGCCACGCTGCGGAACCGGGACACCGTGCACGTGGCGGTCGCGGCGATCGAGGCGGCGGAGCACCAGGACGTGTTCCCGGTGCTGGACGACGCGGGGACGGTCGTGGGGCTGTTGTCGGCGGAGGCGTTGCGCGGGGTGTTTGCGGAGGACGGAGGGGCCGGCGCGGGCGCCGGGGCCGCTGCGATCGTGGCCGATGTGATGGTCGAGGCGCTGGTGTTCCGGGACGTCGACGAGCTCAGGGGCGCGGCGATCGCGCTCGTGCGGCGAGATTTGCGCGCGGCGCCGGTCGTGGACGAGACCGGCGCGATCGTGGGGCTCCTGGATCAGCATGATGTGGTGCAGGCGATCACGGCGGGGCCGGCCGCGGGGGAGAGCATGGGGTGACGGCGGCGGCGCGCGGCGCGCGGCTTCGGGCGCGGGGGCGTGGGCGCTCGGAGGGGGCGTGGAGGCTGGGGGGCGCGGCGAAAGAGCGCCGGTACCGCGCCGAGCGGAACCCGGCCGGCGGATCCGATCAGTCGCACCGCCACCAGCGTCGCGCACCTCATCGAGGCCCGCTGCTCGCGGTGCGGTGGGGCCTGACGCGCCGACAAACCCTGGCGTCCGGCAGCCGGCCGAAAACAAAGGGGCCAGGCCCCGTTGTTTGTGGCCGGGAGCCGGACGCCGAGGGCACATCACGGACCCCGCTCGTGGCTGTCGGCTCGGACTGATCCGTCGGGTTGCGGTTCCGGCGGCAGCTCGCCGGGCCGGCTCGCGCGAGCGGTCCCTGCGTTCGCCGCCCGCCCGCGGCTCAGGCTGTCACACCCACGCCCGCACCCGCCCGTCCCGCGCGTCCATCAGCTCGCCGATCGTCATCGCCGCGTGGATCAACCCGACATGCGTGTACGCCTGCGGAAAGTTGCCGAGCAACTGCCCCGACCCCGGCTCGATGTCCTCCGAGAACAAGCCCAGCGGGTTCGCGTGCTTCACCACGCGGTCGAACACCTCGACCGCCTCGTCGAGCCGCCCCGCGAGCGCCAGCGCCTCCGCCCACCAGAACGAGCACATCGTGAACGCGCTCGTCGTGTGCCCGAAATCGTCGGTGTTGGTGTACCGCTGCATCAGCCCGTCGGCCGTCATCCGCCTGGCATAGTTGTCGAGCGTGCCCAGGAACCGCGGATCCCGCGCATCCACGAGCCCCATCGTCGGGAACAACAGATTTGCCGCGTCGCCGTGCTCCCCGTCGAGCGACTGCGTGAAGCAGTTCAGCTTCGCGTTGAAGCCGCGCTCCATCACGATCGCGCGCTCGCTGTCCGCGATGGCGCGCCAGCGCCCCGCCAGCTCCCGGTCGCCGAAGTGCGCCGCGATCATCGCGCCACGATCGATCGCCGCCCAGCACATCGCGCGAGAGAACGTGTAGTGCCGCGGCAGGGTGCGGAACTCCCAGATGCCGGTGTCGGCCAGCGGCGCCAGCGCGATCGCCTGCTCGACGAGCCTCTGCACGAGCGGGAAGAACCCGCGCGGCTGCTCGAGCACGATCCTCGGATCGGCGAGCACCGTGTGCAAGCACAGCAAGATCTCGCCGTTGAGATCGTTCTGCTGCTGGATCGCCGCCGCGTTGCCGATGCGCACCGGCTTCGTGCCCGCGAACCCGCGCAGGTGATCGAGCGTCGACTCCGGCAGCTCGCGCTCGCCGGCCACGCCGTACAGCGGCTGCAGCGGCCCGGCCTCCGCGACGTCGCGCAGGAACCCGATGAACTGCTCGCCCTCGTTGAGGTGCGAGAGCCGCCGCAGCGCCTCGACCACGAACGCCGCATCGCGCAGCCAGCAGTAGCGATAGTCCCAGTTCCGCTCGGTGCCGATCGCCTCGGGGATGCTCGTCGTCGCCGCCGCGATGATGGCGCCGGTGTCGTGATAGGCGTGCATCTTCAAGCACAGCGCCGAGCGCAGCACGAGCGCGGACTGGAAGCTCGGCAGCGCGCACGTCTTCGCCCACATGCGCCAGCCGAGCACCGTCTCCGACAGCAGATAGTCGACCTCCGACGCCGTCGGCACCGTCGCGCGATTGCCGTAGCTGAGGACAAAGTACAGCGGGTGGCGCACCGAGATCTCGGCGCCGCGGCAGATGTGGTCGCCCGCGACGTTCGTGAACAGGTGCAGCGGCGCGCCCGCGTCGAGCACCTCCACGCCGTGCGTCGTGACGATCAGCCGCTTCGCCACGCGGCCGTAGTCCGGCGCCGGCGAGAAGTCCACCGTGATGCGCGGCGCCCCCGACAGCGGTCGGACGATCCGCACGATCTCCTGCGGGGTCGACACGCGGCCCCCGCCCGACGTCACGCGCGGGGCGAAGTCGATGACCTCCACGCGGCCGGTCGGCGTGTCGAGCTCCGTCCGGAGGACGTTCGTGTTCGCGAGGTACGCCTGCGCGCCGCGCACCGGCTTGCCATCGACGAGAAACCGGAACACGCCGCCGCGCTCGTGATCGAGGAGCGCCGCGAAGATCGACGGCGAGTCGAAGCGCGGCATGCAGAGCCACTCGACGCCGGTGTCGGGTGCGACGAGCGCGATCACGCGGCCGTTGCCGATGGCGCCGTGGTCGAGGTGAGGCACGGGCGCGGAGGTCACGCGCGCAGCGTAGCGCGCTACTTCGGGGCCATCACGACGAGGTACTGTTCGATCATCCCGCGCTCGGTGAGATCGAGGTGAGCCCGCTCGCTCATCTGTCCGAGCGACGTGGGCCACGCGGCCGCGACGTGCTCGCGCGGGCGCGGCGTCGCGTGGCAACCGCTGCACCGCTTGACGAGAAGTGACCTGCCCTCCTGCAACTGCGCGAGCTCGACATGGGCGCGCTGCGCGTCGAGCGCGGTGGCCTGCGGCAGCGCCCCGCCACAAGCGAGCAGTCCGAGGGGGAGCGTCAGCGCGAGAGACCGGAGCACGAATAGAATATGAAAGTAGTTTTCAGTTCCGTCAAGGGGGCCCGGTCGCCGCCTCTCTGGCCGTCAGATCGAGACGGACCCCTTGCGGAAGTCCGTCTTGCGCAGGTGCACGTTGATGCAGACCGGCCGCCCCGCCCTCGCGATCGCCTTCGCCTCGGCGAGCGTCGCGTCGACGCGCGTCGGATCCGTCAGCACCAGCCCGACGCCGCCGTAACCCTCGGCGACCTTGTGGTAGTCGGTGCGCCGGAGATCCGTCCCCAGGGACGTCCCCAGGATCTCGACCTGCTCGCGCGCGATCTGCATCCATGATGCGTCGTTGCCGATGATCGCGATCGGCGCCACGCCGTGGCGTACGTAGCTGTCGAACTCCGCGAGCGTGTACGCGCTCGAGCCGTCGCCCCAGATCAGCCACACCTCGCGACCCGGGCGCACGAGGGCGGCCCCGAGCGCGAAGCCGCCGCCGACCCCGAGCGTGCCGAAGACGCCGGGATCGAGCCACGAGAGCGGCGCGCGCGGCCGCAGGATGTAGCTCGCCGTCGCCACGAAGTCGCCGCCATCCACGACGAGGATCGCGTCGTCGGCCATCGCCTCTTCGACGCGCGAGAACAGGTGGATCGGATCGACCAGCTCGCCCGCCGGCGCCGCCTTCGCCGCGATCTCGGTGTCGCGCGCCACCTCGCGCCCGCGCAGCGTCTCGGTCCACCCGCTCCAGTCCGTCGCTGGCGTCGCGCCGCCGAGCTCCTGCGCCAGCGCCACGAGGAACTCGCCCGCGTGCATCTCGATCGCGATGTCCGGCCGGCGGTTCTTGCGCAGCTCGTGCGCCGACAGGTTCGCCGCGATCAGCGTGCCCTGCTTGTCGATGCCGCGGCCGTAGCCGAGGCGAAAGTCGAACGGAAAGCCGCACACGATCGCGACGTCCGCGTCCTTGAGCGCCGCGCCGCGCGCGTGCCGGTACTGCAGCTCGTGCGTCCGCCCGAGCAGGCCGCGCGCCATGCCCGCGAGGTAGACCGGCACGCCGAGCTTGCCGATCGCGCGCGCGATGCGCCCCGGATCGGTCACGCCGACGAGCGTCTGGTTTCCGACGACGAGCACCGGCCGCTTCGCCGCGCGCAGCGCCGCCGCCGCCCGCGCGATGTGGCTGACCTCGCCGCGCCGGTGCGGGAGCGACGGCAAGTGGACCTCGGGCAACGTCGGCGCGTGGAACTGCCGGTACAGATGCCCGCGGACGTAGAGCTGGAGCGCCTTCGCGCCGATTCCCTTCGCCTTGCCGGCCCCGACCTCCTTCTCGTACCACCCCTTTACGATCTCCTCGGCGTACAGCAGATCGACCGGCACCTCGACGAACACCGGGCCGGGCACGCCTTCGCTCGCGATGGCGAGCGCGCGCTCCACCGTCGGGATCAGCCCCGGCACCGTCTTCACGCTGACCGCCCACTTCGTGACCGGCTTCATCAACGACATCTGATCGATGTCCTGGAGCGCGCCACGGCCCTTGAGCAACGTCGCCGTCGCGCCGCCGAACAGGATCAACGGCGTCTGCGCCATCTGCGCGTTCTTGATCGCCGTCACCGCGTTCGTCACGCCCGGCCCCGCCGTCACGGCCGCCGCGCCGATCGTCCCCGTCATCCGCGCGACCGCGTCCGCTGCGAACACCGCGTTCGCCTCGTCGCGCACGTCGATGACCCGCAACCCGCGGGCCTGAGCCCCGGTCAGGATCGGGGAAATATGGCCGCCGCACAGCGTGAACAGGTGCGTGATCCCGCGTCGCGCGAGCAGCTCCGCGATCATGTCACCGCCGTGATGGGTCATGGCGCCTTGGTAACTCGGCCCCCACCCCCAAGGGAACAGTAGACCCACCCTCCCGGCGCATCGGGGTGCTCCGGACCCTGTAACCCCTTGTTATTGCGCTTCGAGTCCCACTGTTTTCGGGCGGTTACGCGCTGGGAAGCCAGACCTCACCTGGGGGCATGCTCCTCAGGTGCAAATGTGTGCACATCGGAGCGTTCGATCGTGATCTTCAATACCTACGCGGTTTATTCCCGGAGATCCCTGACGGCATGGCCGTTGCTCTATGCTGGTTCCATGTCGGGTGCCTCGTTCTCAATCTCGCAGCGGGCCGGTCGCCCGCTGCAGTCGCGCAAGGCGATGCTGGAAACGCTGGTGCGTCACCTGGACATGATCCGGCTGACGGTCCCGCTCCTGGCGATCGTGTTCACGGTCGGCTGTGTCGGGACCATCGGCGGCAACGGCGGCGGTGGCGGCGGCGACGCCTCGACCCTCACGCCGGCCCAGGCGGCCGCCCAGGCCGACTGGTCGACCAAGGCCTTCCCGGCGCTGACGGTCTGCGCGGGTTGCCACGCCGGCCAGGTCGCCAACGTCGGCTTCCTCGTCGGCGCGGACGCCGCGACGGCCCGCACGACCCTCCTCGCCTTCGACCCGCAGGTCGTCAACACGGACGCCCCGCAGTCGAGCCGCATCCTCACGAAGGGCCTTCACGACGGCCCCGCCCTCGACGCCACCTCGGCCTCGGCGCTCCTCGAGTGGATCCAGCTCGAGCGCACCGCGGTCGACCCGACCGGCTCCGGCTCGACGCTCGTCGAGACCGCGCAGTTCCAGGCCCTGCTGTGCCCGAGCGGCTCGGCCGGCTCGCCGACCTGCCCGATCAACCACGTGCCGCTCGACCCCGCGGGCGCGCCCGGCGCGACGATCGACCTCGTCATCCAGTCACTCGGCACCGGCATCTACGTCAACCAGCTCAGCCTCGTCGGCGGCACGGGCGGCGCGTACATCGAGCACCCGCTGTTCGTCTCGTACCCGGCCGGCGCGGACCCCAAGCCGGACAGCCTCGACCGCTTCTTCGCGACGAAGATGGACGAGATGGCCGGCATGTCCGAGCAGATCGACGGCGGCACCGCCGCCTTCATGGGCTTCTCCTCGGCGGACCCGCTCGGCATCAGCTTCAAGATCGTAGAGCCCTTCCGCGTCGACCCCGGCACCGGCTCGGGCAGCGGCGGCACGACGACCGGCGCCACGGGCTGCAAGCAGCTCGCGTCCTTCAAGACCAACGCGCAGGCGCCGCTCCAGAACAACTGCGCGAGCTGCCACGCGGGCGGCAACCCCAACGCGACGGCGGCGATGGACCTCACCAACATCAACGCCGCGGACGACGCGACCCTGCTGCTCGCCTGCAACCAGGTCCTCACGCGCGTCAACACCACCGACGTCGAGAACAGCGGCTTCTTCATCGCGCCCAAGCCAGGCGACGGGACGAATCATCCGTTCAAGTTCAACCCGCTCGCGCTGTACACCACGTTCCACGACGCGGTCGTGATCTGGGCCAACGCAGAAAAGACCTCCCCGTGATTCGAGAGAAAAGGAGCCACATGAAGAAGATCTGCGCAGTCCTGCTGGCAGCGACCACTGTCGCGGCTTGCTCCAACAGCCTCGACGCCAACAACGGGGACGACACCGGCTCGAACGGGGGCTCCGGCTCGGGGTCCGGCTCGGGCTCGGGCTCGGGTGACCAGTACGACCAGATCCTCGCGCATCGCACCGTGGACTACGGCGCCGCCCTCCGCATCGCCGCGCTGCGCCTCACCGGCGACCTGCCGACCGTCACCGAGACGCAGTCGGTCACCACGCCGACCGACCCCGCCGCGCAGAAGACAGCGTACAACGCGCTCATCACCGACTACCTGTCGCGCCCGTCGTTCTCGACGCAGATGCTCGACTTCTGGCGCAACACGTTCAAGCAGGGCGGCACCGCCATGCTCGACACGGCGCCGACCCTCGCCGCCCAGCTCTCGGTGCAGAACGGGGCCTACACCGATCTCTTCACCAAGGCGTCGGGCAACTGCCCCACCTACGACGCGGGCTCGAACGCGTTCACCCCGGCCGAGTGCGGCAACGGCGGCCCGGTGGCCGGCGTCCTCACGAACCCGGGCGTGATGGCGCAGTTCTTCTCGAACTTCGGCTTCCGCCGCGTGCGCTGGATCCAGGAGATGTTCGTCTGCACGGCCTTCCCCGCCGAGGTGTCGACGATGCCGATCGATGTCGGCGGCTCGTCGCCGTACACCGGCGTCTGGCCGTTCGCGAGCATCGCGAGCCCGACGAACGGCAACGGTCGCGTCAACTTCCAGGACACGTCCGCCGTCATCTGCGCGAACTGCCACACCACGATCAATCACATCGCGCCGCTCTTCGCGTACTACGACAACAACGGCGCGTACCAGGCGGCCATCTCGGTCCCGACGCCGCTCGAGGGTGCCCCGCCCGCGATGCTGAACGACTACCTCCCGCCGGGCGAGGCCACGGCGTGGCGCTTCGGCAAGGCCGCGGCGGACATCCCGGCGCTCGGCGCGGCGATGGCGGCCGACCCGCTGGTCGCGGAGTGCGGCGTCGCCCGCACCTGGAACTGGGCGCTCGGCAAGCAGGACATCGTCGACTCGCTCGAGTCGGTTCCCCCGGAGACCATCGCGAGTGAGGTCACGGCGTTCACCCAGGGCGGCTTCAAGATGAAGGACCTCATCTACGCCGTGTTCACCAGCGATGACTTCGTGAAGTTCTAAGGAGCCCAACCATGATGCGCTATGGATTCATGCTCACGATCCTGGCTGCGACGGCGGCGGCACCCGCATGCTCGAACAGCCTCGACCCCATCGCGACCCCCGACGCCGGAACCCCGATCGGTGAAGGCCCGCCGACCGGCACGTCCGGCGGCAGCGACACGACCTTCGACCACGACAACAACACGATCAGCCCCTGGGATCTGGTCAACCGCCTCGAGGTCGAGGGCCCGCCGTCGTTCACCTCGCACATGCACAGCTGCCCGAAGGTCACGTACAAGAACCTCGGCCGCATCCTGACGTCGGTCGGCGTCAACGTCGGCAACCCGGCCGCGCTCTCGGCCGGCGACCTCTACAACGGCGGCTTCAACGCCATGGGCGGCCCGAACTTCGCCAACCGCATCCGCGAGAACCTCTCGATCACGACCTCGGGCTCCTCGCGCGAGTTCGACATCTTTGCGGCCGCGGCGGACGAGGTGATCACGGCGCTCCCGTCGATCGCGCGGTGCCAGGTCGGCGGGGTCGGCCCGGTGTTGTTCACCGACAACAACCAGTGCCGCGCGGACGGCATCTCCTGCCTCATCGGCCAGCCGGCGACGCTGAACCACCTCGACCTCTGCAATCTTGCAATCACCAGCGCCAGCACGCCCGCGATTGGCAAGCGCATCGCCGTCGCGAGCCTCCTGGCCGCGGCTTACACCTGCGAGTAGGAACACCCACCATGGCCAAGTCCCAAGCTTCGAAGCGTGACGAGCAGCGGCACCTGACGCGCCGCGCCCTCATGAAGTGGACGATCGCGGCGGGTGCGGCGCTCGGCGTCTCGCGCACCAAGATCTTCGACATCATCGAAGGTTCGGCCGACAAGGAGCTCGCGTACGCCGCCGCCGGTAACGCGACCACCCGCTCGGTCCACATCGTGGCCGGCAACGGCGGCCTCTCCTGGTTCACGCTGTTCTGGCCGCACAACGACATCGCCGCGGGCGCCGCGGCGGGCAACGACCTCGCCTGGCACAAGCCCGGTCAGCAGACGCTCGTCGCCGGCACGAACAACCCGCTGACGATCGGCCCGGACACCCCGTGGGCGAACCTGCCGGCCGCGCGCCAGGTCACCACGTTCACCTGCGGCGGCAACGAGACGCACACCCGCCAGCCCAAGACGGTCACGTCGCTCAACGGGAGCAACATCTTCTCGGTGGCGAGCGCGCTCCAGGCCTCGTCGCCGTCGGTCATCCCGATCGTCACCATCGGCGACGTGGACATCGGCACCGCGCCGGGCGGCTCGCGCCCCGCGAACGTCGGGTCCGGCGACGGCATCGTCGGGCTGTTCAACAGCGCGGCTTCCCGCATGGGTGGCCTGCTGGCGGACTCCGGCGACGCGCGCATCTACAAGTCGCAGTACGACGCGTTCACGCAGCTCAACCGCGCCGCCGATCGCTCGACGACCAAGATCGCGTACACGACGGCCAGCGGCGCGGCGAAGTTCCTCGGCACGAACCTCTCGGCGCAGCTGATGATCACGCCGGACGACCTGACCCGGTACGGCATCGACGGCTCGACGCGCGGCAACGTCTCCGACATCGGGCGCGCGCTGATCGTCGCCGTCAAGGCGTTCAGGATGGGCCTCACCAACGCGGTCGTCTTGCCCGCGATGGACGACGACCCGCACGGTGCGTTCGATCAGGGCGATGTCATGACGGTCCCGGCCTCCATGAAGAAGGTCTTCGACGGCTTCATGAACGACCTGCAAAACACGACGGACCAGGCGACGAACATCTCGCTGGCCGACGACACGGTCATCACGGTCTGTGGCGACACGCCGAAGAACTGCACCGCGAAGACGGGCTGGCAGGACGGCACGCCCGGCAACACGAACGAGGTGTTCGTGTACGGCGCGGGTCACCTCAAGACCGGCCGCTGGGGCGCCATCGACCGCACCGGTGCGGTCACGGGCTACGGCAACGACGGCAAGGCCGCGACGTACAACGGCACGACCACGGCGAAGATCGCGACCGCCTCGATCGCGTACGCGATCGCCAAGCGCGACGAGCGCGCCATCTCGCTCTTCGCGAACGGCACGACGATCTCCGGCATCTTCGGCAACCCGAAGGACAGCTGAGGCGCCAGGGGCGTGCGCGCTCCGGTCCTGGTGTCCCGGATGTTCCGCGTCCGGGTGCGCCGGCTTTGTGACCGACCGCCATGCTAGATTCTGCGTGTGCGCGGCATCCTGATCGCTCTGGTGACGGCAGCCGTCGCGGCCTGTGGCCACGACGCCGCGCCGACCGAGCCGCCTGACCGCGGGTCGGCCTCGGCGGATGATCTCGCGCGCGAGCAAGCTCGCTTCGACTCCGAGCGTCGACCGGATCTCGTGGTCAAGGCGCTGGGGCTCAAGCCCGGCTCGCGCGTCGCGGACGTCGGCGCCGGTCTCGGCCTCCTGACGGTTCACCTGGCGCGCGCGGTCGCGCCGACCGGCAAGGTCACGGCGACCGATGTCGCGGCGCACGTGCTCGAGCTCATGAAGCAGCGGCTCGCGGTCGCCGGGCTCGACGGCGTCGTCGAGGGCCGCGTGGTGGCGGCTGACACGCCGGGCCTCGAGGCCGGGACCTACGACGCGATCCTCCTCGCCGAGGTCGACAACTACTTCAGCGATCCGGTGGCCTGGCTCCAGGCCGCCCTGCCCGCGCTCAAGCCCGGCGGGCGCATCGTGATCGAGAACCGCATCCACCATCGCGCGAAGTCGATGGCGGCGGCGCAGAAGGCCGGCCTCGTCCTCCGGGACGAGACCAACCCGGTGCCCACGCACTTCCTTGCCGTGTTTGTCGCGCCGCCGGACACTGCTACAATCAAGGCATCCCCATGAAGCGCTCGCTGCTCCTCGTGTTGCCGTTCGCGCTGGGCGCGTGTCCGAGCTCGGAGTCGAACCCGCCGGAGCTGTGGCTCGCGCCGAAGAACGGCGAGGTCGACGTCAAGCTCGTCGACCACGAACCGCACCCATTTTGAGCAGCTGCAGTCGGGGCCGGTGGCTCCGAAGAAGCTTCCTTCGACCTGCGGGCTAGCGTGCCCGCGGGGACGTATCACCTCGTGCTGGACTGCATCATCATCCAGCCCGTCGATACGACGTTCGAGCTGATCTGGCGCCGCGGGACAACGGACACGCCCGTCATCATGCCGTTCACCGAGCACTACAACCCGATCGGCGGCGGCCAGTACGCGGCCCAGCCCTTCGAGTACGACCAGACCGGCACGGCGATCGCCTTCCAGAGCGGCGACCAGCTGGTGTTCCGCTACACGGCGAGCGCGGCCTCCGACGCTCAGGTCTACGAGCCAAACGGCGACGGCTCCGGCAGCAACGGCAGCCGGATCCCGAGCATCACGCTGCCCCCGTGACGCGCGGCGGTCACTCCTCGAGGTAGTCGAGGTCGGCGCCGTAGGTCTCGGGCAGCGCGACGAGGCCGACGACCCCGAGCGCGAGGCAAAACACGCCGACCGCGATCGCAGCGCTGACGTAGCTCGACGACGCGGCGATGAGCTTGAAGCCGAGCGCGATCGGCACGAGCGAGCCGCGCACGAAGTTCGGGACGGTCGTCGTGACGGTCGCGCGCAGGTTCGTGCCGAACAGCTCGGCGCTCGTGGAGACGAACACGGCCCAATAGCCCGTCGCCATGCCGCCGGCGAACGCGATCGCGTAGAACGTGGTCAGCGACGCCCCGCCCGCGAGGAAGTACGCCGTCGAGACGACCCCCACCGCCGCGAGGAAGATGGCCAGCGTCTTCTTGCGCGAGCGGAGCCACACGCTCAGGAACCCCGCCGCGAGGCCGCCGATGCCGGCGCCGCCGTAGCCAAACAGGAGCGTCGTCGCAGGGTTTGGCGCTGGGGACAGCCCGAGGCCGCCGCCGATGTCATTGCTGAACGTGAACAGGATCCCGATCACGAACCAGACGGGGATGCCGACGGCGATGATCGCGAGGTAGCGCCCGAGCCGCTTGCGGTGCGTGAACAGCGCGAAGAAGTTCCCGCGCGCGCGCTCGGCCTTCGCGGCCGTGTGGAACATGCCGGACTCGGCGAGCCCGACGCGGAGCGCGAGGAGCGCGAGCCCGAGGCCGCCGCCGATGTAATACGCGGTCCGCCAGTCGACCCCGCTCCACACCGAGGGCAGCGCGCCGCCGATGAGGCCCGCCACGACGCCGCCGAACACGCCGATGCCTGCGACGAGCGTCGTGCCCACGCCGCGCCGCTCGGGGGACATCAGCTCGCTGACGAGGGTGATGCCGGCGCCGAGCTCGCCCGCGAGGCCGATGCCGGCGATCAGGCGGCACGCGGCGTACGCGTCGAGCGAGGTGCAGTAGCCATTCGCCAGGTTCGCGAGCGAGTACAGCGTGATCGACCCGAACAGCACCGACAGACGCCCTCGCTTGTCGCCGATCACGCCCCAGAGGATGCCGCCGACGAGCATGCCGCCCATCTGCATGTTCAGCAGGAAGATGCCCTCGCTCGTCTGATCCGCCTTCGCCACGCCCAGGTCCGCGAGGCTGCGGGTCCGCACCATCGCAAACAGGATGAGGTCGTAGATGTCGACGAAGTAGCCGAGCGCCGCGACGAGGACGGCCAGCGCCGCCGCGCGCGACGTGGGGCGTGTGAGGGAGGGCGCCTCAGACATTTCGGCGACTATACGCGTTAGATTCTGACGATGAGGAAGCTCGCGCTCGCACTCGTGACGGTCTGGCTGGCTGCGGTCGCCGCGACCGGGCCGGCCCGCGCGGACACCCAGCGCGCCTGGGTCAAGGACATCCCCGACGCCACGACGTGGAAGCACTACTCGAAGACGCTCGGCTCCGACGAGCTCGGCAAGTGCATCATCGACGTGAAGACGAACGACATCTACTTCTTCGACGTGAACCTCTTCAACATCCACGCCGACTTCGTCCTCGGCGTGCTGCTCAAGCAGGCGTGGACGGCCGACAACGTGCGCGAGTACAACAAGAACTACGAGCGGGCGAAGCCGAAATTCCTCCTCTGCTACCTCACGCACCACCTCAAGGTCGACAAGTGGGACTTCTCGTTCTGGGAGGGCGACAAGATCGGCCCCGACGACGTCGTCCGCGTGAAGAAGCGGCTCGAGCCCGCGTTCTTCCAGAAGGACCTCGCGTTCCGGCCCGACTCGCCGATGCAGCAGGCGGTGGCGAAGGACGTCCAGAAGCGCGGCCTGCGCATCATCACGAACGACGAGCTCTACAAGGCGGCCGAGGTCCAGGCGTTCAACAAGGGCCGGGCCGTCGGCAAGCTGCGCGTGGTGCCGATCGGCACGCCGTACGAATCGGTGCAGTTCGACCGCCACGACATCGTGCTCCTCCAGGAGAGCTACCCGGACATCACGCCCGTCGCCGGTATCCTCGCGATGCAGTTCTCGACCCCGCTCTCGCACGTGAACCTGCGCGCGGGCGCGTGGGGGATCCCGAACGCAGGCGACAAGAAGGCGCGCGAGAAGTACGGCAACCTCGACGGCAAGGACGTCTACTACGAGGTCACGGACACCACGATCACCCTGCGCGCGGCGACGCCGGCCGAGGTCGAGGCGATGCGCACGCAGATCGCGGAAGCCCACCACGTGGCCCTGCCACCCGCGGATCTCAAGACGCAGCGCTTCGCGATGCTGACGCGGATGCGGGCGCGGGACGTCGTCATCTACGGGACGAAGGCGAGCAACCTCGGGGAGATCGTGACGGCGAACGTGCCCGGGGTCCGCGTGCCGATGGGCTTCGGCGTGCCGTTCCACTACTACGACGCGCACATGAAGCAGAACCACCTCGACGCGAAGGTGGACGCGATGCTCGGCGATCCGCAGTGGGCGACGAACCCCGCGTGGCGCAAGACGCAGCTCGAGATGCTGCGCAAGCTGATCATGGAGGCGCCGATCGACGAGGAGACCCTCGACGCGATCTACAAGCGGGTGCGAATCGAGCTCGGCGGCGTGGGCGTGTTCGTGCGCAGCTCGTCGAACTCGGAGGACCTGCCCGGGTTCAACGGCGCGGGGCTCTATGACACGCGGGGCAACGTCGTCGGCAAGCCGCAGCTCGGCGAGGCGCTCCGGTACGTGTGGGCGTCCCTGTGGAACCAGCGCGCGGTCGCGGAGCGCGAGGCGTTCGGCATCGACCACAAGCAGGTCTACATGGCCGTGCTGGTCCAGATCGGGATCAACGCGACCGCGGCGGGGGTGCTCGTGACGAAGGACCTCTGGGATCCGACCGACGAGCACTCGTTCACGATCAACGCGAAGTGGGGGCTCGGAGAGCGGGTCGTGCAGGGGCAGATGTCGCCCGAGCAGATCATCTTCGATCCGACGAACGACGGCACGAAGATCATCTCCCGCAGCGACGATCCGATCATGCTCAAGTTCGACGAGCACGGCGGGATCAAGGAGGAGCAGGTGCCCGCCGGGCAGGACGTGATCCTGACCGAGGTGCGCGCGAAGAAGCTCTCGACGATGGTCGGGAAGTTCGTGCCGGTGTTCACGCACGGGCAGCCGCTCGACGTCGAGTGGGTGCTCGAGGGCGACGACTTCTGGATCGTCCAGGCGCGCCCGTTCGTGGGGAAGTGATGCGGCGCGCGCTGGTGGCCCTGTGGGCGCTGGCGGCGTGCGACTACGAGCCCGCGCCCGTGACCAGGGTCGCGGCCGCGCCCACGGCGCCCGTCGTCGTGACCGATCCGGCGACGGTGATCGATCCCGCGAGGTCCGTTCGTCAGCCGGATCCCGTGACGCCCGACTGCATCGCCGTCGCGGAGCACCTGGTCACCCTGTCGATCGCCGTCATCACCGACCCGTTCGAGCAATCGAACCAGACCTCGTCGAAGGCGAAGTCCGTGCGCGCGACGGCGGAGAGCTGCACGCGCGGCGGCTGGACGCCGGAGGTGCTGCGCTGCTTCACGGCGGCGTCCACGGCGGCCGACCTCGCGCCGTGCAACCAGCTCGTCATGGCGCTGCCGAAGGCGCCGCCTCGCTGAGACGCTGGTCAGCGCGCGTGCAGCCCCGGGGCCAGCGCCGGCTCCTTGAGAGTCTCGGTCGCGCCCACGCCGAGCACCCCACCGGCCATCGTCGCGCGGGAGAGCCGCTGCAGGACCGAGGCGCGGTCGGTGTCACCGAAGTAGATCAGCACGTTCCGGCAGAGGACGAGCGCGCAGGCGGTCGGGTCCGGCCGCGCGCCGAGGAGGTTATGCGTGCTCCACGTGATGCGACGGCGCAGCGCCTCGCGGACGCGGAAGCCGCCCGGGGCCTGCTCGAAGTGCCGGACGAGCCGCACCGCGCTGAGCCCGCGGTTGGTCTCGAGCGCGCTGAACACGCCGGCCGAGGCGCGCCGGACGGCGAGCTCGGACACGTCCGTCGCGACGATGTCCACGCGATCCGCGAGCTCCGGCGCCCGCTCGGCGATCAACATCGCCAGCGAGTACGGTTCCTGCCCCGTCGAGCACGCCGCCGACCAGATCTTGACGCGCCCCGTCTTCGCCGCCGCGACGAGGCGAGGGAGCACGAGCTGCTCGAGGTTGGTCCAGAACGTCGGGTCGCGGAAGAACAGCGTCTCGTGCGTCGTCATCGCGTCGATCAGCGCGGCCGCGACGGGGACCGACGAGGGCGAGGCGCAGGCGGCCCGCACGAAGTCCGCGATCCGGGCAAACCCGTGCTCGCGCGCCGGCGACGCGAGCCGTGACTCGAGGAGGTAGATCTGGTCATCGGCCAGCACGACCCCGGCCGCGCGCAGCATGAACCGCTGGACGTCGCGCCAGCAGGCGGGATCGACGGCGGCGGGACCGCGGAGCGCGGGCGTGTTCGCCTTCGACGAAGCCAGCACTAGTCGTCTCCCAGGAGCGCGTCGACGTCGAGGCCGAGCACGACGAAGCCGGCGATCGGACAGATGCCGCTCAGGAAGCCCCGGTGCGGCGCGGTGAGCGTGTCGGGCGGTGCCTGCCAGCTCGTGCTCGCGACCTCGATGACGTCGCCGATCGCGTCGACGACGAGGCACACCGAGACGCCATGGCTGCGCAGGACGATGAGCTTCGTGCTCTGGCTGGCGTCGCGCACCGGAAACCGCAGGCGGCGACGCAGATCGACCGCCGGCATGATCTGCCCGCGCAGGTTCAGGAGCCCGACGATGTGCTCGGGCGCGAGCGGCACTGGCGTCAGCGGTTGCTCCATCATCACCTCCTGCACGTCCTCGACGCGCAGCCCGAACATCTCCTCGTTCAAGAAGAACGTCGCCCACTTGCGGGTCGGCGTGCCGGCCTGCGCGGTCATGCCGATCATGCGGCCCTCCGATCCGTCGCGGGCCGCTCGGGCACGATGCCGGCCACCTGCATCGCCAACACCAGGTCCTCGCGTCGGAGCTTGTGGACGCACGCACGCGCCCCCGCCGCCCGCACCTTTGCCTCGAGCTCCTCGTCCTCGCGGTACGTCCACACGAACACCGGCAGCAGGGGCGCCTCGAGCGTGACCGCCCGGATCACCGCGAACCCGTCCATCCCCGCCATCTCGAGATCGGTCACGACCGCGTCGAAGCGCTGCGCCTTGAGCTCGCTCAACGCCAGCTCGCCGGTCGCGACATCCACGACGTCGATCCCGGCGGAGCGCAGGAAGCCGCCGAGGGCCGAGCGCATCGCGCTCGAGTCGTCCACGAGCAGCGCCCGCGGTCGCCGGGCCGCCCCGCGGCGCTCTCGCACGAACTGCGGCGCGAGCTCGCGCACGATGCTGTAGACGTCGAGCAGCAGCGTCGTCTTGCCCAGGACCACGGTGCGCCCGAGCGCGAACGGACCCTTGCCCTCGGCCTGCGCGCCGTCGACGTCGATGTCGACGATATCGACGATGGAGTTGACCGCCATCGCGACCGTCTGCCCGAAGTCGAACACCACCAGCGCCTGCTCGTCCTCGGGGCCGCGCGCGGGGGCCAGGCCGAGCGGGATGACCGACTCGGGCCTCACGACCGGCATGATCGCATCGCGATACTGGACGACCTCGCTGCCGGCGATCCGCTCGAGGGAGCTCGCGGCGAGCTTCTCGAGGCGGCCGACCATCGCGAGCGGAACCGCGCACTGGACGCCGTCCCCGACAAGGACGACGACGTACGGCTGCGCCCCGCCGCCGCCAGTGGCGACGACCGGCGCCAGCTCCGCCTCGCGCTGGGCCGAGACGTCGATGCCGGCCATGCCCGCGATGCCCGCGACCTCGAGGATCAACGCGACGCCGCCGTCGCCGAGCACCGTCGCCCCCGAGTAGCACGCGAGGCGCTTGAGCTGCCCGTGGAGCGGCTTGATCACGATCTCCTCGGTGTCGTGGATATCGTCGACGATCAGGCCGTAGCGGCGGGCGCCCGCCGAGACCACCACGATGTTGACGTCCGCACGGGCGGGTACGGCTGGCTCGAGCTTGAGGGCCGTCGCAAGTCGGACCAGCGGCAGGATCTCGCCGCGCAGCCGGTAGATCGCGGCGCCGCGGACGGTCTCGATCGCCGTGCTCGCCTGGTCTTCGTTCAGGTAGACGAGCTCGAGCAGGTTGACCTGCGGGATCGCGAAGCGCTGGCCCCCGCCGCGCACGAGCAGCGCCGGGATGATGGCGAGCGTCAGCGGCATCTTCAGCCGGATGATCGTCCCCTTGCCCAGCGTGGAGTCGAGCTCGACCTTGCCGCCAACGCGCTGGATGTGCGTCCGGACCACGTCCATGCCGACGCCTCGGCCGGAGATGTCCGTGATCGTGGCGGCCGTGGAGAAGCCGGGCATGAAGACGAGATCGATGGCGGCGCGGTCGGAGAGGGCGTCGGCCGCGGCGGGCGTCAGGAGGCCCTTGCGCACCGCGTGGGCCCGCAGCTTGCGCGGGTCCATGCCGCGGCCGTCGTCCTCGACCTCGATGACCACCATCCCGCCCTCGTGCGCGGCGCGCACGCTCAGCTTGCCGGTGGCGGCCTTGCCCACGGCGAGCCGCTCGGGCGGCGCCTCGATGCCATGGTCGAGGGCGTTGCGGACGATGTGCATCACGGGATCGCGGATCGCCTCGACGAGCGCGCGGTCGATCTCGGTCGCGTTCCCGGCGATGTGCGCCGTGACCTGCTTGTGCGTCTCCTTGGAGAGGTCCCGGACCATGCGCGGGATCTTCTCGAACACGCGCGCGACCGGCTGCATGCGGGTCTTCATGATCTGCTCCTGCAGGTCGGAGGTGACCAGGCTCAGGCGCTGACCGGCAGCCTGCGCGCCGGGGTGCGTGTCGCGGAAGGACTTCGCGATCTGGACCATCTGGTTGCGTGCGAGGACGAGCTCGCCGATGAGGTTCATCAAGCGATCGAGCACGGCGACGTTGACGCGCACCGTGCCGTCGCTCGCGGTCTCGCGGTGGCCGCCGGCGTCATCGGCCGGGGTGGGCGGATCTCCCACGGCCACGGGCGCGGGGGCCGGCGGGGGAGCCAGGGCGAGCGTCGGCGTGGCCACGACGACGACCTCGGGCTCGGTCAGATCGCGCTCCATCTCGGCGACGATCGCGTCGATCGGGAGGTCGCCTTCATCGTCCGTCTCGCGGACGTTCTCCATCATGCGACGGAGGAGGTCGACCACGACCACGAGGCGCGCGAAGTGGGCGGAGGTCGGCACGAGCGTCTTGTCGCGGAACCGCGAGAGCAGATCCTCGGCGCGATGCGCGAGCCGCAGGATCTGCCGGAAGTCGAGGAACCCCGACGTCCCCTTGATCGTGTGGAAGTCGCGGAACAGCACCGTCATCATGTCGGGGCTCGGCTTGCCGGTCTCCGCCGCGAGCAGCAAGCGCTCGACGCGCAGCAGGCCCTCGAGCGACTCTTCGATGAACAGCTCGACCGTCTCCCGATCGCGATTCTCGCTCATGCGCTTCTCCAGGTGACGGTGTGACGATTCGGCGTGGCGGTCGCGCCCGTCCACTGCGCGAGCTCGACCACCGGGGCGACCATGTCCGCCGCGCCGCGGGCGACGACCGCGCCGGGCATGCCCCAGACGACGCTGGAGGCCCGGTCTTGTACGATGACGAGGGCGCCGTGCTCGCGCAGCGCGACCGCGCCGGCCGCACCATCGGAGCCCATACCGGTGAGGACGACGCCGAGCGCGCTCGCCCCGCACGCCGCGGCGACGGAGCGGAACATCGGGTCCACGGCGGGCCGGCAAAAGTGCTCCTCCTCGCCGTGGTCGTGGGTCAGGACCAGCCGGGCGCCGCGGCGAACGACGCGGAGGTGGGCGCCACCGGGCGCGACGTATACCCGTGCGCTTTCGACCGGCTCGCCCTCCTCTGCGACCGCGACCGCGAGGCCGGAGCGCTCGCGCAGGAGCTTGGCGAGGTGCGGGACGTGAGGCGCGGACATGTGCTGCGTGATGACGATCGGCGCGCGAAACCCCGCCGGCAGCGACGACAGGAACAACAGGACGGCCGCCGGCCCACCGGTGGACGCGCCGAGCGCTACGAGCTCGCGCGGGCCGGGGCTGGCGAGCGGCGCCGACGCGCGAGGCAGCGTCGGGAGGGGAAGCGAAGCGACCCGCGGCAGGCGGTCCGTGGCCTGGCGTTCGGCCAGCACCAGCGCCGCGCCGAGCCGGCGGTCCAGCTCTCCCGGCGCGTCCGGCCCGCTGGGCTTGAGGATGACGGCGGTGGCCCCGAGGAGGAGCCCGTCGACGGCCGAGCTGGCCTGCGCGGCGGAGCCCGAGGTCACGAGCAGCGCGATCACCGCCGGCCGGTGCACGCGGACCCACTTCATCAGGTCGAGGCCCGTCTCGCCGCGGAGCACCACGTCGATCGTCACGACGTCGAAGACCTCGCGCTCGAGCTTGCCCATGGCGAGCTCGATCTCGCTCGCCATGGCGACCTCCGTCACGCCGATCCGCTGCAAGCTCTGGGCGAGGATCCGCCGGTAGGTCGGATCGTCGTCGACGATGAGGGCGCGCATGACGTTACTTGCGGAACATCGCGATGAGCGCGGCGTTCATCTCGCCGATGCCGCTCGCCGTGCCTGCGTCATCGCCGCGTGTTGCTCGCCTTCGCGAGCGGACTGCGCCACGCCGTCGATGTTCTCGACCACGCTCGTCACGCCGACGGACACCTCGTTGGCGTTGCGCGCGATCTCGCGCACCGTCGCCGCTTGCTCCTCGACGGACGCCGCGATGGAGGTCGCGTACGCGTCGATCTGCTCGATGACCTTGGCCACCTCCGCGATCGCCGTCACGCTCTTCGCGGTGTCCCGCTGGATCGTCTCGATCTGCTGGGCGATCTCCTCGGTCGCGCGCGCCGTCTCCTTCGCCAGCTCCTTCACCTCGTTCGCGACGACCGCGAAGCCCTTGCCGGCCTCGCCGGCCCGCGCGGCCTCGATCGTGGCGTTGAGCGCGAGCAGATTCGTCTGCTGCGCGATGGTGCTGATGACCTTCGTCACCTTGCCGATGGCGGCCGAGCTCGCGCTCAGCGCTTGCACCGTCGTGTTCGTGGTCGCCGCGAGATCGCGCGCCTGACGGGCCGTCTTCGCAGAGTCCGCGGAGTTACTGGCGATCTCGCGGACCGTCGAGCTCATCTCCTGGGCCGCGCTCGCGACGGAGGCCACGTTCCCCTTGATCTGCGAGGCGGCGGCGGCGACGCGGGTAGCCTGGGCCGAGGTCTGAGTCGCGCCACTCGCGAGCATGGTCGAGACCTCGGTGAGGATGCCCGACGAGTTCGACAGCCGGTTCGCGACCGACTCGACCTGGGCCATCAGGTCGCGCTCCTTTTCGGTCTGCTTGACGCGCTCCGTGATGACCTGCCACGCGACGGCCGGCCCCACGTAGACCCCGGACTGGTCGTAGGTCGCGTAGAACTTCATATCCAGCGTCTCGGGCCCGATCTGGATGACCGAGTTGCGCGGGAGGTTGCGCGGATCCGAGAGCACCTGGCGCTGCTGCGCCGGGAGCTTCTGGAAGACGTCGAGCGACGAGCCGACGACCTGGTCGGCGCGGATCGTCAGGTACTGCTCGAGGTCCCGCACTTCCTTGAGCGCCTGGGCGTTCGCGAACGACATCACGAAGTCGAGATCGCACAGCATCATCGCGCTCGGCGACGAATCGACCATCGAGCGGAGCTTCGCGGACTCGAGCTCCAGCGCCTTCACCTTCGTCGTGTCGGTCGCGTACTTCACGACCTTGACGGGGCGACCGTCGGCGTCGAACACCGGGTTGTAGGAGGCCTGGATCCAGATCTGCTTGCCGCCCTTCCCGACCCGCTTGTACTGGCCGGCCTGGTAGCGACCTGCGGCGAGGTCGGCCCAGAACTGCTTGTACTCGGCGCTCTGCCGGTACGCGGGCTCGACGAACATGCTGTGGTGCTGGCCCTGGATCTCGTCGAGGCGATAGCCGAGGGCCGCGAGGAAGTTCAGGTTCGCCGTCAGCACGTTGCCGTCGAGATCGAACTCGATGACCGCCTGCGACTTGCTGATGGCGGCGAGCTGCCCCTTCAGATCCTCGAGCTCCTGCACGGTGACCGTGACCGTCTGCGCGCTTTCGCGCGGCGCCTTCGCCTTGACCTTGACCTTGACCTTGCTGGCGAGCTGCGCCAGCTGCGCTCCGTTGCCGTTCTTGCCCGGATGCCCGGCCCCATTGCTAACCGCCATTTGCGTATCTCCTGTGTCTGCGAAAAAAGTCTCAGTGGTTCTTGCTAGCGAAGCCGGGACCGCGCGACGACCAGCGTCACGCGCGCGGCGCCGACCTCGACCGCCTCGTACCCGAGCTCGATGCCCTCACGGGCCGCGATGAGCCCGGTCGTGACCAGCGGCAGGCCGAGACCCACGACGCCGATCTGCACCGACATCGCCGCCTTCGCCACGCCGCCGACCATGTTCGCGATCTCCCCGAACGCGTCCGGCACGTCGCCGGGCGCGAGCTCCTCGCTCTCCGCGATCCGCAGCAGCGCTCGGACGAGCGTCTCGGAGGACGCCGCGTCGGCCACGATCCCGATCTGCAGCGACTCCCCGGGCGTGAGCACCGCGATGTAGGCGCCGAGCACCGGACCCTCGGGCGCGCCCACCGCGCCGATGCGCGTCACGGGCAGCTCGAGCGCCGTCGAGGCGACTTGCTCGAGGGCCGAGCCGACCGCGGCCGCCCACGCGACCGGCGCCGGGTCGATGGCCCGGAGGAGGGCCGCGCTCACGCCCCGAACCCCATCTGCACGAGCTTGTCCTTGAGGACCTCGGGCGTGAACGGCTTCATGACGTACTCGTCCGCGCCCGCCTCGATGGCCGCCTGGACGCGGGCGAGCTCGGACTCTGTCGTCACCATCATCAGCTTCATGGCGGCGTGGTTGCCGCTGCCGCGCACGGCCTTGACGAAGTCGAGACCGTTCATCTCGGGCATGTTCCAGTCGACGAGCGCGAGGTCGACTGGCGGTCCGTCACCCAGCTTCTCCAGGGCGTCACGGCCATGGCACGCCTCGCTCACCTCGAAGCCGACCGTCTTCAGCAGCCGGCCCAGGATCATGCGCATGGCCTTCGAGTCGTCGATGACGAGTGCTCTCATGTCCCGCATGCATCGACCCACCGGGAGGCGCGTACAGTCGGCCGAGGGACTACAGATCTGCCGCAGAATTCCTGACAATGACCGCGACTAAATATCCAATCAGGCGGGTCGAATGAGCTTCTCGTATCGGTGATGCGAGAGGAACGACATGTTGCCAGCTGACCGTCTAGCGAGCTCCGTCTCGCGTGTGACGAGCGCGATGCTCGGGCTCACGTTCCGGCCGGCGCTCGCGGCGCCGCGCCCTGCGCTCTGGCGTACGGCCATGCTCCAGATTCCCGGCGCGCGCCCGGTGACGGTGGCGCTGTCCTCGGATCGTGCGGGCTGCGCCGCGCTCGCCGCGGCCATGCTCGGCATGCCGGAGGACGATCTGGACCTCGCCATGATCGACGACTTCCTGCGCGAGCTCGTCAACATGACGGCCGGGCAGATCAAGGCGGAGCTCTCGCTCGACCAGGCGCTCGGGCTGCCCCGCGTCCTCGACGGCGAGCCGATGTTCGCGTCCGCGGGGCCGTGGTCGCACGTCGTGCTCGGCGCGGGCGCCATCCATCTCGTCGTCTCGCTCGTGGCCCGCCTCATCTGAGTCCTTGTCGTTGTTGTCCTGTCGTCAAAGCTCTGTCGTCGCGACACTGTCAACGAACTACTGACACGCAAGAGCTCACTCACACTCTGCATCTGCACTTCCAGGAGACTTCATGCCGCGCATCCTCACCGTCGATGACTCCGCCACGATCCGGACGATCATCAGCAAGAACCTGAGCGAGCTCGGCTTCGAGATCGAGCACGCCGAGGACGGTGCGCAAGCCCTCGGCAAGCTCGAGGAGATCACCGTCGACCTCATCCTCCTCGACGTCACGATGCCCGTGATGGACGGGCCGACGATGCTCGAGAAGCTCCGCGCGACCGGCAACAAGACGCCGGTCATCATGCTGACGAGCGAGTCGAAGCGCTCGATCGTGTCGGGCGCGGTGAAGCTGGGCATCGAGGACTACATCCTCAAGCCGTTCAAACCCGAGGAGCTCCGCGGCAAGGTCCTCAAGGCCCTGCGCATGGACGCGGCGGCCGGGGGCGCGACGAACTCGCCGGCGGACGCTGCCATCGCGGCCGTCGTCCCACCCACCGCGAGCGGCGGCGCGGCGGGGGCCCGCCAGTTCATCGACGTCCTCGTCGTCGACGACATGGAGAACGTACACAAGAAGCTCCGCACGCTGGTACCGGAGACCGTGTCCATCAACGGCTGCGTGAGCGCCCGCGAGGCGCTGCAGATGTGCCAGGAGCGTGTCTATCGCGTCGTCCTCGTCGACCTGGTGATGCCGGACGTCAACAGCGTCGCCCTCATGAACCAGCTGCGCGTGCTGCAGCCGCACGCCGCCATGGTCGCCCTCGCGCTCCGGACGGCGAACGACATCGCGACCGAGGTCAAGAGCCAGGGCTTCCACGACGTCCTCATGAAGCCGTTCGATGTCGACGCGCTCGACGAGTGGCGCTGCAAGTACTTCGAGGTCAAGGACGTGCTTTCCGTCGACGACAACGTGCTGTCGTGCGGCGAGTTCTCGGGCCGCCAGGACAAGCTCGACGGTTACTTCTCGCGGCTCAAGAACATGTGCCGCGACCTCTTCGAGAAGCTCGCGTCGGCCTGTTACGAGGACTCGATCGTCGATATCACGCGCGTCCCGCTGCACCTCGAGAAGCTGCCGCGGCTCGTGATGGACATGGATAACGAGGCGAAGAAGTTCGGCATCGCGCTGCGCGTCGTGGGGAACGCAGACGTCAAGAAGGCGCTCAACGCGCTCGTCGAGACGGCGTCGCTGCCGTTCTTCGCGACGGTCGGGGAAGCGAAGGCGGCCTAGGCATGGCGGCCGCGGCCCTGCCGAAGATCGTCCCGCAGCTCGAGCGCATCATCCTGGCGAAGATCGCGTCCGGCAAGCTCGTCCTGCCCGTGATGCCCGTGATCGCCACCAAGTGCATGCCCATCCTGCGCGACCCGGACTACCAGCAGAAAAAGCTCGTCGCGCTCGTCGAGAGCGAGCCCTTGCTTGCCGCGATGATCCTGCGGAGCGCGCTCAGCGCGATCCACGGCGGCGCGGTGGTCTCCAACGTCGACCAGGCGTGCGGCCGGCTCGGGGCACAGACCCTCAAGGCGCTGGTGGTCGAGTTCATGACGCGCGAGCTATTTCGCTCGACCGACGTGAAGATCCAGGCGGTCAGCAAGAAGGTCTGGGAGCACTCGCTCGCCGTCGCGCACCTGGCGCGCGACATCGCCGCGCTCACCGGCGGCATCGACGGAGACGTCTGCTATCTCTCCGGGCTCCTCCACGATGTCGGCAAGCCGGTGATCGCCGCGATGCTGCTCGACTGCGAGCGCCAGCTCAGCCGCGACATGCCGGGCTGGATGACGCCGGACGCGTGGACCGCGACGGTCGAGTCGCTCCACCGCAAGGTCGGCGTCGCGATCGCGGCGGAGTGGAAGCTGCCCGAGGAGGTCGCGGCGGCGATCCGAGACTGCAGCGACTACGATGGCGCGAACCGCAAGAGCGCGGCGAACGTGGTCCGGTTCGCGAACGCGATCGCGAAGCGCGAGGGGTTCACGACGGGGCCGGTCGACATGGCCGACGTCGAGGCGCTGATCATGGTCGGCCGCTCGATGATCGGCTCCGACGACGCGGTGATCGCGCGGCTCGCGGCCGGCCTCGCGGATCGCGTCGCGAGCGCCGCGTAGGGGCTCGCCCGGCTCAACCGGTGCGCGTCACGAGCGGCGAGCGGTAGCCGGCGTCCTCCGCGCGGCGGGCGCGCTCGCCGAGGGCGCGACACACCGCCGACGCCAGGCCCGGCACGTCGTCGACGAGCTCTTCGAAGTCGGCGCGCTCGAGGCGGATCAGGCGCGCCCCGCGCGCGACCCGCAGGTCGGCGGGCGCCGCGAGCGGGGCCACGCACGCGAGCTCGTCCACGACCTCGCCGCTCGCGTAGCGCCGGCCGGCCAGCTCGAGCTCGCCGTCATCGACCACGATCAGCGCGTCGATCGGCTCGCCCGCGGCGACCACCACGGCACCCGGCGCGAGGTCGACCCAGCGCGCACGCTCCGCGACGTCGGCGAGCTGGCGCGTCGAGAGCGCGGCCAGCATCGGCACGCGGCCGAGCGCGATCAGGGTCTCCACGCGCGTCGGCATCTCGGTCGTATCGTCGCTGGCCGCCGGAGATGCGTCCAGGTCTTCGCCCACCCGTTGCACGATGCGGCGCAGCAGGTCGTGGGGGCTCGCGGCGGCGACCTCGGCGTGGGCCGCGCGCGCGATGGTGGCGCGGTGCGCCGCCCGGTCCTCGGCCGACGCGGCGTGCAGCACGAGGGCGCGGGCGAGGCGATCGCGGCCAGCGAGCTCGGCGCGCTCGACGACATCGCGGGCCGGCGGGGTGCCCCCCGCACGCGCCAGGTGAGCCGCGCGATCGGTCGGAGTGAGCTCGTCGACCGCGTCGACCAGACGCGCGACGAGCGCCCGCGGGAGCGTGGCCTCGATGACGGCGAGCGCGCGGGCCCGTTCGTGGCTCCCCCGGGCGTGTCTCCAGGCATCGGCGGCCCGGGCGATGGCCGGCGACTTCCGGCGCACGGCGACGAGGAGCAGCACCGTGTGCGCGATCTCGCGGAGCCGCTCGTCGAGGCGGCGCGCGAGCAGCTCGTCGCCGGGCGCGGTGAGGGCGGCGAGCGCGGTCGCGGTCTGATCGAGCGCGTCGAGCTCGGCGTCGACCAGCGCGTCGAGCGCGGCCGGGGTTACCGGGAGATCCGCGAGCAGCGCGGCGGCCCGGTCGCGCGCGCGGCGGCGGCCCCACGCGGCGACCGCGATGAGCTCCCCGGCCGCGGCCGGGCCGAGCGCGCCGAGCGCATCCTCGGCGGCGGTGCGCACGTCGTCATCGGGCTCGCCGAGCGCCTGCGCGATCCGGCGGATGTCCTCCGGCGAGGCCGCGTCGGCGCCTTCGAGCAGCACGCCGTACAGCCGCAGCGCCGCGGCAACCTCGGCGCTCTCGTCGATGGCCGGGCGCGCGCGCGGGCGCACGAGCGAGACGAGCGCGTCCGGCGGCGCCGACGGGCTCGCGGCGGACTCGACGCGCTCGCGCACGAGCTCGAGGAGGTCCGCGCGCAGGAGGGAGAGCTCGGCGTCCCGGCGCTCGCGGACGCAGGCGACCACGCGGGCGAGCGCCGTGAAGCCGGCGACGCGCGCAGGTGCGTCGCCGCCCCGCCGGGCGAGCGCACGCGCGAGGTGCCGGGCCGCGGCGCCGGCGCGATCCGGCGCGGCGGCGGCGAGCGCGCGCGTGATTTCGACCACGAGCTCGTCGATGGCGACCCGCGACTCGAGCCCGCTGGCGCGCACCGCGTCGCCCAGCTCGGCGAGCACGGCGTCGTCCTCTCCGCGCGCGCGCAGGGCGGCGATCTGCCCGACGAGCCCCGCGCTCGCTGCGCCGAGGTGCCCGACGAGCCCGCGCGCGCGGATCGCGAGCTCTCGGCAGGGCGGCGGCGCCGCGGCGGCGGCCTCGGCGATCGCCGCGGCATGCTCGGCGCGCGGACGATCGAGCGCAGCGACCAGCGCGCGCCACAGTGCCGGCCGCTGCGCCTGCCCCACCGCGCTTGCCAGCGGGCCCACCGCGTCGACGCGCCCGCGCTCGTGCAGCCGCGCCAGCACCTCTGCCGCGCGCTCCGGCTGCGGGCCCGCGAGCTCGCGCACCAGCGCCGCGATGGCGCGCTCGTCCACCGCCGCATCGCCCGCTCCGAGCTCGCCGTGGACGACGTGCTCGATGGCGAGGCGCGGCAGCTCGCGCGCCAGCCGCCACGCGGCGGCGAGCCAGATCGCCGCCGCCGCCGTCATCGCGCTGTAGAACGTGGCCGGCGCGCCCGCGAGGAGCGCCGCCAGGAGCCCGCCGAGCATGGCGCCCGCCCGCTTCGCCGTGCCGTCGAGGAAGCCGCCGACGCGCCCGCGCACGGCCGTCGGCAACAGCGTCTGGGCGAGCTTCTCGGCCGGCGTCTCGACGCCCGCGTCCAGCACGCGCGCGGACAGCTGGGCCGCGATCGCGAGCGCCAGGATCGGCGCGACCACGAGCCCGAGCCCCGCGAGCACCGCCGCCGCGGGCGCGACGAGCAGCGCCCGCCCTGTGCCACCGCGGGCGATGATCCGCGACGTCAGCGCGAGCTGCATCGCGAGGGTGAGCAGCTGCCCGATCCCCCGCACCGCCCCGAGCAGCACGGCGAAGTCCGCGGTCTTGCCGCCGCGGGCCGCGACGGCCACGCCGAGCGCGAAGTACGCCAGCGAGCCGAACGCACCGGCCGCCGCCACCACGAGCGCGAGGTGCCGCGCGAGCGCGAAGCGACGGACGGCCCGCGCGCCATCGCGCCACGCCCGCCCGATCAGCGCGCCAGCGTGCTGCGCGCGCGCCGTGGCCGCGACCACGCGCCGGGTGGGGGCCAGCTGCGACGCGCCCACGCTCGCCGCCGCCAGCAGCAGCGCGGCCCCGACGAGCACCCCGCGCGCACCGAGCGCCGCCGCGAGCGGGATGACGAGCCCGGCCCCGGCGGCCGCGCCGAGGGAGCCGGTGGCCGCGAGCATCGGCAGGAGCCGCTGGCTGCGCCGCGCGTCGAGCCGCTCCGCGATGACGACCCAGAACGCGAGATCGGTCGCGGCCGCGAGCTGCTTGCCGCCGATGAACGTGGCGACGGCCGCGCTTCCCGGGGCCACGAGCGAGAGCGCGGCGAGCGCCGCGATCACGACCGCCGACCCGGCGGCCAGCGTGGCCAGCACGCGCCGGCGCTCGAGCCGGTCGGCGAACCCGCCGACGACCGCGAGGACGGCCGCGAGCAGCGCGCTCGAAAGTGCGACGGCGAGGCCGAGGGAGCCCGGCCCGATCTCGGCGAGGAACATCGCGTCGGCCGCCGCCGCTGTCATCGCCGCGCCGCCGCTCGCCAGCGCGAACACCACGCCGGCCGCGATCAGCAGCGCGCGCTCGCCCTCGCGCAGGACGGATCCCGCGGCGAGCCGGCTGGCCGTCGTCGCTGCCACGTAACGGAGTGTATCGAACCGTGCCTGCAACACGGGCCGCGCCGGCGTGTCATCATCTCGCGATGCGCCCGCGCACCCGCTTTTCCGCGCTCGCCGCCACGCTCGTGGTCGGCGTCGCCGGCCTCGCGATCGCGCAGCAGGGCACGCCCCATCGGCCCGTCCTGCACGAAGACTTTCCGTCGACGGAGAAGGCCGAGCCGCAGACGCCGATGATCGGCGGCAAGGGCAGCGCCGCCCACGGCGCGCCGGCGAGTAACCCGGCCGCGTTCACGGCGGGCGACAAGGTCCTCCCGCACCCGGCGATGGAGGCCACGCCCGGCGAGGGCCCCAAGGGCGAGCCGGTCCTCGGCGGCGGCGGCTTCGCGGCCGACCGCGAGACCGAGATGAAGAGCGACTACAACACCGAGGCCGATCCGACGCTCCACTACGCGAGCGTGTTCAACCCGGACGTCCTCCCGTTCAAGCGCATGAGCGCGCTCGACGGCATCGGCGACGACTACACGCTCCGCATCGCCCACGGCGTCATCGGCGAGATCCCCGTCGGCGGCACCACGGACAAGACGCGCGATCGCTTCTGGGGCTCGATGCTCGTCGAGCTCAAGCCCGGGCAAGACGTGCCGCTGCCATCGGTCGCGCCCGACATGCGCGTCCTGTCCTACGAGATCAAGCCGCCGGTGAAGCTACGCTTCGAGAAGGACGGCGCGGACAACTTCTACGTCCGGACCGACGACCCGCGCGCGAGCGGCACCTATCGCCTCGTGTTCCTGTCGGACGCCGACGCCGGCTACTTCGCGCCCGAGCTCCCCGCGCATCACATGACGCCCAGGCAGGTCGCCGCCGCGACCCCGCCCGAGCTACGCCCGGTCATCCCGCCGGCGGTGCAGCGGCAGGCGATGGCCACGCTCGGCCACCTCGGCATCGACGACGGCATGGAGCTCGGCGTCGCCTTCAACAAGCTCGTCGGCTACTTCCGCGCGTTCGCGGCGAAGCCCGCGCCGCCGCAGACGGGGGACGTCTATCGCGATCTCTGTGACAGCCAGGCGGGCGTCTGCCGCCACCGCGCGTTCGCGTTCATGATCACGGCGAACGCGCTCGGCATCCCGACGCGCTTCGTGACGAACGAGGCCCACGCGTTCGTGGAGGTCTGGTTCCCGGAGCGGGGCTGGCAGCGCATCGACCTCGGCGGCGCGGCGCTCAAGCTCGAGGTGACCGGCGCCGACGACAAGACGCTGCACCGACCGCGCGCGGAGGATCCGTTCGCGAAGCCCGACGCGTACAAGAACAACTACACGCAGCTCGAGGGCGACATCAAGGGGCTCTCGTCCCGGCAGATCGCGGACAAGCACAAGTCGCTCGACCAGTCTCCGCCGAGCGGCGCGTTCGGGCCCGGCGGCAAGGGCGGGGGGGGCGGCAGCGGGGCCGGCGGCGCGGGCGAAGGGACCGGCGATCGCATCCTGCCGGATCCGAACCTGCCGGCGGCGCAGATCGATCCGCAGAAGCCGACGCCGCGGCTCCTCGTGACGCAATCGCAGGCGAGCGCGTATCGCGGCGATGCGCTGCACGTCGAGGGGCGCGTGGACGTGAACGGCAAGGGCCTCCCCGACCACCGCGTCGACATCTTCCTCGCGCCGGCGGGCAGCGGAGGCGCCCGCAGCAAGCCGCTCGGCAACGCGGTCACGGGCCCCGACGGCAGCTTCCGCGTCGACCTCCAGGTGCCGGGCACCGTGGAGCTCGCGACCTACGAGATCTGGCTCTCGAGCCCCGACGACGCGACGTACAACGGCGCGCTGTCGACCGAGTAGCGAATCAGCGCCCGCCTACTGGACGGTCGTCGAGACGATGAAGTCGAGCTTCGGGAAGCTCGCGTCGAGGTACGTGTTGCCCTGCGCGGTGATCGTCGCCTGATCCGGCGTCTCGCCGTACTCGGCGTCGAGCTTGTCGACCACGTCCATCCCGGACGTGACGATCGCGAACGGCGCGAAGCCCATCGCGTCGAGGAACGAGTTGTCGACGAGGTTCACGAAGAGCTGCGTCGTGCGCGAGTTCGGATCCGACGTCTGCGCGAACGTCAGGTAGCCGCGCGTGTTCGACTGCGTGACCGGGTCGTCGGAGAGGGTCTTCGTGTCCCACATCGCGTTCGTCGCGGGCGTGCCGTTGATCCCGAACTGCGCGACGAAGCCGCTGATCACGCGGAAGAACCGCGCATCGTCATAGAAGTGAGCATCGACGAGCTCGCGGAACCGATCCGCGCCATGCGGCGCCCACGAGCGGTGCATCTCGACCACGAAGTCACCCTTGCTCGTGGTGACCTGGAACGTGGTGACGTCACCCGGCGGCGCGTCGGCGGTGGGCTCGGTAGTGCCACCGCCGCCGCAGCCGGCAGCGAGGGCAATGGCAGCGAGGGCGAGGCGATTCACGCCGCGGACGCTACCACGCAGCTCCCGCCCCCCACGCGCGCGTTTTGACGAGGCGTCGGCCGCGCTGGCACCCGGGCCGCCCGTGCTTTCGCGGACTTCGCCGCCGCGCGCGCGGCCCACGCCATGCAAGGCACCACCCGCATGGCCCCCAGCCTCCTGCGTCGCGCCCCGTCCCCACCGTGTCCGCCGACCCTCGAGGCGCGGCCAGCGCCGACCTACGCGTCGCTCTTGCGCGCGGTGCCGGCCGCGGCCGAGCCGACCGAGCCCGCCGCCGACGACAACGACGACACGATGCTCGGGCAGCTCATCCCGCTCCACTACCACTACCAGATGCTCGATCATCAGGCGCGGACGGGCGGCTTCGCGGACGCCATCGCGCACGTGGTCACGCCCGGCATGACGGTGCTCGACCTCGGCGCCGGGACCGGCGTGCTGTCGTTCTTCGCCGCGCGCGCGGGCGCGACCCGGGTCTACAGCGTCGAGCGATTGCCGCACGTCGCCGCGGCGGCGACGAGGCTCCTCGCGGCGAACGGCGTCTCCGATCGCGTGACGGTCGTCGTCGGCGATGCGTCGACGTACCTGCCGCCGGCGCCGGTCGACGTGGTGCTGTGCGAGATGCTGCACTCGGCGATGCTGCGCGAGAAGCAGCTCGCCGTCATCGCGTCGTTCAAGCAGCGCTACCTCGCGCGGTTCGGCGCGCCGCTGCCGCGCTTCTTGCCCGAGGCCGCCGTCATGGCCGTGCAGCCGCTCATGACGGACTACCAGTTCCACGGCTACGCGGCGCCGGTGCCGATGTTCGTCGACGCGACGAACGCGGCGCGCCCGACGAACCTCGCCGCGCCGATCCTCTACGCGGCGTTCACGTACGGCGACCCGTACGCGAACCGCTTCGGCGTCGACGAGGCGGTGGTGATCCAGCAGGACGGCACGCTCAACAGCCTGCGGTTCATCACGAAGAACCTGCTCGCCATGCTCCCCGACGAGGGCCGGTCGATCGACTGGGACATGCAGGACCTCGTGATCCCGCTCGCGGCGCCGCTGGCCGTGCGCGCCGGCGACATCATCCGCGTGCAGTTCGCCTACGACGCGGGCGACAGCCTGATCGCGCTCGCCGAGGCGATCAACACGTAGACACCGGTGGCGCGATCGGTGGAAGCGCGCACACCGGCTCACCGCGGAGGCTCGGCGCCCGCAGAGAGTGACGAGCCGATCGAGAGGGGTTGGTTCCAGTGCACCGCTGGACGCGACCCTGGGGGCCAGCGCATCAACCCCTCCCCGCTGCTCCTCACTCTCCGCGTGCTTCGCGGCTCTGCGGTACGCAGCGCGCGCTCCTAGCCGAGGTTGACCGGCAGCGTCACCACCGTCGGCACCCCGGTCGCCGGAAAGTGCATGCTGCCGACGGCCTTCTTCGAGCAGGCCGGGAGCCCCTTGTCCTGCATGTAGTGCGGCGCCTGCACGCGGCTCCTGGTCACGCGGCCGGCGCCGTCGACGAGCATCTTGACGGTGATCGTCGCGTGGAGGTCCGTGCCCATCGCGCCCTGCACGACGCAGTCGCGCACGCCGGACCCCTGGCCGTTGATCGTCAACTGGATCTCGCCGTCTTCGAGCGCGCGCGCATCGTTGGCGCCGCCCATGTTGATGGTCTGCGCCGGCAGCGCCACGTCGTCGCCGCGCCACTCGAGCGCGCGGTCCGCCGCCGTGAGGACGATCGGCGCCGGCTCGGTGTCCTCGGTGTCGCCGTCGCTCCCGCCGGGATCGGCCGGGTGCCCGGGGCTCGCCGCGCCGCCGTGGTGCCTCTTCTTCCCGCCCTTCGGCGGCTTGCCGCTGCCCGCATCGGGCGGCGCGGCCGCGATCACCCCGGCATCGGCCGGGACGCTGGCCCGCCCGGCCCACGGCTGCCGCAGCCCGAGATACATTGCCCCGGCGCCGACCGCCACGCCGATGACGAGCCCGACAAAGCCTCGCACTCCTGCCTTGTATCACGCAGGTGACGGCGCGCCAGCTTCGCTCGGCCTCCCCGCGGCGATCGCCATCACCGCGGGCGCCGTCGGAACGTTCTACCTGCTCGCCGGGCTCCTCCCGCGGGACCTCGCGCTCGTGGTCGGGCAGCTCGCGCAGGGCAGCGTCGCGCTCGGCGCCGCCTGGCTCGTCGCGGGCGCCGGGCCCCGGGGCGCGGCCCGCACGCTCGGGCTCGCCTGGCCGCGCGGGCTCCACGTCGTGGCCGCGATCCTCCTCGGCGCCTCGTGCTGGTACATCGACCTGCGCATCGTGGACGTGCTCCCCGGCCTCGACACCGAGGGCGGCGACGCCCACGCCCTGAGCGACCTCGTCCGCGGCCCGTCGCTCGCCGCGTCCCTCGTCACGCTCGCGCTCGTCCCCGCCCTCTGCGAGGAGCTCGTCTTCCGCGGCATCCTCGCGCGCGGGCTCACGCCGAGCTTGCCGACCGCGGCCGCCGCCGCCCTCGCCGCCGTCCTGTTCGCCGCGTATCACATGTCGCCGCTGCAGGCCGTCCCCGCGTTCCTGCTCGGCTTCGCCCTCGGCGCATTGGCCTTGCGCGCCCGGTCGATCCTCCCCGCGATGCTCGCCCACGCACTCAACAACACCTTCGTCATCGCCGTCGCGCGCGACGACAGCCCCGGCGGCGCGGCGACCTGGCTCGACGGCCACCCGTGGGGCGCGCTCGCGGGCGCCGTCGTGCTCGCCGGCACCGGCCTCGCGATCGTCGTGGGAGCGCGCACCGCATGACCGAGCCACGCGACGCCAAGCTGCGCTTCACGACGCTCGCGATCCGCCGCGAGCTCGCGTCCGACCACGTCGAGCTCTCGCCCGCGATCGCGCCGCACATCGTCGCGTACGGCGATGCGGACGCCGCGCCGGTGCAGCTGGCCCTCGCGCTCTCCGAGCTGCCGAGCGAGACGAAGCCGGCCAGCGTGGCGCGCCTCTTGCTCCCCGCCGGCGTCGAGTGCCTCGAGCTCGAGGTCGAGGTCGCCCGCCGCGAGCTCGACGGTCGGCTCGCGCGCGGCTTCCCGATCACGCTGGCGATCGTCGTTGTCCCCGAGCCGCGGGTGGAGGCCACGCCCGCCGGCCACTGGGTGTTCGTGCCCGCGCTCGACCACGCTTGCTACGTCGCGCGCGGCGAGGACCTCGCGGAGCGGCTCACCGCCGACCTCGCGATCCTGCCCGCCGCACGGTCGCTCGAGCTCGATGGCTGGCGCCGCATGATCGCGTACACGCCGGCGCGCCTCGTGCCGATCGACGTCGAGCTCGCGACCACGCCGCTGGCCGAGGCGAAGGGGAAGAAGGCGCTCGCGGACGCCGAGCGCACCCGGCTCGCCGCCATCACGCTCGACGGCGCGGGCCGCCGCGTCTCCGCCGAGAAGCACCACCCGCTCGTCGGGCGCGCCACGCTGCTCGGCGATCTCGAGCGCGCCCTCGCCGCCCGCGGCCGCCGCAGCGTCCTGCTCGTCGGCGACGAGGCCGTCGGCAAGTCGGCGCTCGTGGAGGCGGCGGTCGCCGGGGGCAGCCGGGCGATGTGGGCGACCTCGGCGAGCGAGCTCGTCGCCGGCGCGAGCGGCATGGGCGAGTGGCAGGCGCGGGTCGCGGCCGTGCTCGCGGCGGCCGAGGCGCTCGACGCCGTCCTCTACTTCGAGGACTTCGGCGCGCTGTTCGCGGACCGGCCCGCCGAGGGCGGCGTGGACATCGGCGGCGCGATCCGCCGCCACGTCGTCGATGGTCGCGTGCGCGTCATCGGCGAGCTCACGGCCGTCGCGCTCGACCGCGCCGAGCGCCGCGATGTCTCGCTCGTGAGCTCGATGCTCCGGCTGCAGGTCCCGCCCACCGATCCCGCCACGACGATCGCCGCCTGCCTCGCGTGGGTCGCGCTGTGGGCGAAGACGCAGCCCGGTCGCCCGCAGATCGCGCCCGCCGTGGTGCCGGTCGCCGTCGATCTCGCGCGCCGGTTCCTGCCGTACCGCGCGTTCCCCGGCAAGGCCGTGCGCCTGCTCGAGGAGCTGCGCGTGGCCCACGACTCCGCGCGCGACAACAGCGGCAACGGCCCCGTGCTCGGCACGCGCGAGCTGTACGCGTCGTTCTCGTGGGCGACCGGGATCCCCGTCGCGCTCCTCGACGACGAGCAGGCCATCGCGCGCGCCGACGTGATCGAGGCGCTGCGCACGCGCATGGTCGGTCAGGAGACCGCCGTGCGCCGCGTCGCGGAGGCCGTGTGCGTGGCGAAGGCGCGCCTGCAGCCCGCCGACAAGCCGCTCGCGAGCCTATTCTTCGTGGGCCCGAGCGGCGTCGGCAAGACCGAGCTCGCGCGCAGCGTGGCCGCGTACCTGTTCGGCGCGCCCGACCGGATGGTGCGCCTCGACATGAGCGAGTACACCGATCCGTGGGCGGCGGAGCGGCTGTTCGGCGGCGATGGCAGCGAGGGGCGGCTGACGAGCGCCGTGCGCAGCATGCCGTTCGGCGTGGTGCTGCTCGACGAGATCGAGAAGGCGCACGCGTCGGTGTTCGACCTGCTGCTGCAGGTGCTCGGCGAGGCCCGGCTGACCGATGGCCGCGGCCGCACGACGTACTTCCACAACGCGATCATCGTGCTCACGTCGAACCTCGGCACGCGGAGCGCGCGCGGGACGCTCGGTCTCCAGCCGGCGGGCGGCGACGCCGACCGCGAGGAGCGCCGCTATCGCGACGCCGTGATGGGCGCGTTCCGCCCCGAGCTCGTCAACCGGCTCGATCAGATCGTGGTCTTCCATCCGCTGCCGCCGGCGGAGATCGCCCGCGTCGCGCAGATCGCGGTCGCGCGCCTCGCCGAGCGCCGCGGGCTCACGCAGAGCGGCGTCGCGCTCGACGTCTCCCCGGCCGCGCTCGCCGCGCTCGCCGAGGGTGGGTTCGCTCCCGACCTCGGCGCGCGCGCGCTCCGCCGCCACCTCGACCAGCAGCTCGTGGCGCCCGCCGCCCGGCTCCTCGCCCGCGCGGGGATCGATGGCCACGGCGGGACGCTGACGGTCCGGGCCCCGGACGAAGAGGTCCTGCGTCCGCTCGGCTCGCGGCTCGGCGTGGCCGAGGGCGCCGTGTCCGTGGCGCTCTACCGCCGGGCGGCGGCGACCGGCCGGCGGATGGTGCGCAGCGCGCTCGCCCTCGGCGGCTTGCGCCGGGAGACCGATCGCGAGCTCGCGCTGCCGAGCGCGCGCGCCGTCGTCGACAAGCTCGGCGAGCTCGAGGCCACGCTCGCCCAGGCCGCGCGCAAGAAGGACGGCAAGAC
>JANXOM010000367.1 GCA_025353585.1 Deltaproteobacteria bacterium | reverse complement strand
CCTCGCTGCTGCTGCTCGCGTACAGCGTGCTGATGGCGGTCGCGACGGGCGACTACCTCGGCGTCGGCGGTCAGTTTCTCATGTGGCTGGCGATCGCGAAGGCGTTCAACCGCAAGGCGGCGCGCGACTGGCAGCAGCTCTATCTGCTCGCGTTCTTGATGCTCGTCGCGGGCTCGGTGCTCAACGCCGACCTGACGTACGGCGTGTGCTTCCTCGGGTTCGTCATCGCGTCGACCTGGGCCCTGACGCTGTTCCACCTGCGGCGCGAGATGGAGGACAACCTCCTCGTCAAGCACGCCGCGGACCGCGCGAGCGAGCGCGTGGAGGTGCGGCGGATCCTCGACAGCAAGCGCATCGTCGGCACGAAGTTCTTCGTCGGGACGGGCGCGCTCTCGTTCGGCGTGTTCATCGCGTCGGCCGTCGTGTTCCTGTCCTTGCCCCGCGTCGGCGCCGGGTTCTTCTTGAAGACCCGCGGCGGCACGTCGTTCGCCGGCTTCAACGACGCCGGCACGAAGCTCGGGGGGCACGGCGTCATCAAGAACGACGACACCGTGATCATGCGCGTCGAGATCGACAAGCGCTACGGCGGCCTCGACGCGCCCGAGATCCACTGGCGCGGCGTGGCGTTCGAGAAGTACGAGGCCGGCCAGTGGTCCCGCTACCCGACGACGCCGGACACGCGCGAGGCGCGCGTCGACGCGCCCCAGGGTCACGAACGGCACCTGTTCGTCGTGGGCAACGAGCCCGTGACCGATCAGGCCGCGAGCGTGGAAGCCACCGCGATCAAGCAAGAGGTCTGGCTCGAGCCGATCGACTCCGACGTGCTCTTCGGCGGCGGCAAGCCGCGCATGTTCGACTACTCGGCGTCGGTGGTGCCGCGGCGCCCGCGCGCGTTCCAGAACGACGAGTACCACCTCGAGCACAACGGGACGATCCACTACACGGTGTGGTCGGAGATGGCGCCACCCTCGGCGCAGCAGCTGCGCGCCGCGACGGGGCCTGTCCCCGCGGCCATCAAGCGCGACGCCGAGATGGCGCCCGGCACGACCGATCGGACCGTCGAGCTCGCGCGCACGATCACGGCCGGCCTCGCGAACGACTACGACAAGGCGGCCGCGATCCAGCTCTGGCTCGGCAACAACCTCACGTACACGCTCGAGCTCGCCGAGCCGAACGAGGGCCAGGACCCGGTCGACTTCTTCCTGTTCGATCGCAAGAAGGGCCACTGCGAGTACTTCGCCTCGGCGTTCGCGGTGCTCGCGCGCGCGGCCGGGGTGCCGGTGCGCAACGTCAACGGGTTTCTCGGCGGCGAGTGGAACGAGTACCAGGGCTACGAGGCGGTGCGCGCGGGCGACGCGCACTCGTGGGACGAGGTGTACTTCGCCGGCTACGGCTGGGTGACGTTCGACCCGACGCCCGCGGGCGGCGAGGAGCTCTCGCGCGGCGGCAGCGGGCCGCTGGCGCGGATCGGGCGCGTCATGGACACGCTGAAGTTCCAGTGGTCGAAGTGGGTAATCGAGTACGACCTCGCGTCGCAGATCGAGCTGTTCCGCAACGTGGGCGGCGCGTTCAAGAGCGTGGCCGTGACGATCAAGGAAGCGGCCGGCGCGGCGTGGGCGGCGGTGCGCGACAACGTGATCATCGCGGGCGCGATCCTCGCGGCGGTGATCGGCGCGATCGTGTGGCGGCGGCGGCGGGCGCGCGGGAAGCGGCCGGTGGGCGACGACGACGGCGTGCGCGCGAAGCGGCGCGTGCGCACGGGGATAGCCGAGGCCTACGATCAGGTGATCCGCGCGCTCGCGAAGGCGGGGATGGCGAGGAACGCCGCGCTGACGCCCCGCGAGCTGGCGGGGCGGCTGGCGACCACGGGAGCGCAGGTCGCGCCGCAGGTGGGCGAGCTCGTCGAGCTGTACTACGCCGCCGAGTGGGGCGGCCGCGCCGACGCGGACGCCGAGGCGCGGGCCCACGCGCTCGCGGCGGCGATCCGGGGGACGGTGTCGCCTCTGTCACGTGTGGACGTGTCCGCGAGAACCGTCCAGACGTGACAGGAGTGACACCGTCCCCGCGTGGCGCCTTTTGGCGCGAGTGGGCGGACCGAGGTGCCAAAGTGGCAGCGGGCGCGTGATGACCGGTAGGTTGCCCCCCGGATCTACGCGTGATACCCACGATCGTCGTCGAGCTTTGGCGGCCCCACCCTTGCAGAGAGCGAACGCCGATGCGATCCGTTTCGTGGCTTGCTGCGCTCACCGTGACGGTCGTGGGTCTCGCCGCGCCGAGCGTCGCGTCAGCTGATACCGGGGCCCTGCCGGGCGGGAACACGCTGATGTTCACGCCGAGCAAGGAGTTCTACTTCGAGGTCGCGAACTCGAGCTCGAACGGAGGCACCGTCGGGCAGCCGCCCTTCAAGGAGCCGAACTCGTCGTACTACTACTTCAACTACGCGCACTGCGAGTGCGCGAGCCCGAAGTGGATCAACACGGGCTCCGTCAACCCGAGCGCGACCGATCCGAGCCACAAGGAGACCAAGCTCAGCTGGCTCGTCCAGCTCAGCGCGATCGAATCGACGCACCTCCCGCTGCAGCTGTGGACCGGCACGGGGTGCGATGACACGAACACGCAGACGCGCACGATGAACTGCTCGCAGATCGGCGCCATCGCGGATGACGACTCGCTGTTCCCGGGCGGCTCGCAGGAGGACTTCAATCTCTATGACGTGATGACGCCCGAGGCCGCGAACCGCACGAGCGGCGAGTGCCTCCAGCGCGTCTTCTCGCCGGTGGTGTGGCTCGCCGCGAGCTCGAGCCAGGGCAGCACGCTCGACTACTGGCTCTCGCAGAAGCTGCCGAACAGCACGTACAGCACGGCCGACTCGCAGGCGCCGTTCTCGCCGACCGCGTTCTCGGTCTCGAGCGGCGAGAGCGCGATCGATCTCTCGTGGACCGTCACCGCCAACAACCAGACCGACATCGCCTACTACCAGGCGCTGTGCGTCGCCGACGACGACGCGACCACCCCCGTCACCGCGAAGCCCGCCGCCGACCCGCTCTACCAGACGCCGTATTCCCTCTGCGGCGCCGACGTCAACTTCTGCTTCACCGCGATCAACCCCACCGTCTCCGACGGCACGTCGGGCGACGGTGGCGTCGACGCGGCGGCTGACATCGACGCGGCGACCACGACCACGGACGGCGGCGGCACGTGCGCCGTGGTCCCCGATGCCATCGCGCACCTCGAGAAGTCGTTCATCTGCGGCTCCTCGTCGAGCGCGACGGCGACCAGCCTGCGCATCGAGGGCCTGACGAACGGCGCCCACTATCACGTCGCGCTGCTCACGATCGACAAGTCCGGCAACGCGTCGGGCGCGTGGCTGAACCACTCCTTCGTGCCCGTCCCGAGCACCGACTTCTGGGAAGACCTCCACGGCCGCGGCAGCAAGGTCGAGGGTGGCTTCTGTCTGATGAACGACACGTTCGGCGACGACAGCGGCATCTCGAACGAGCTCCGCGCGTTCCGCGATGACACGCTCGCCTCCACCGCGTTCGGCCGCTGGCTGACGGCGGTCTACTACGACGACGTCGCGCCGTACGGCCAGTTCGTACAGGGCTCCGCCTTCAGGAAGACGGTCACCGCGATCGCGAGCGCGCCGGCCATCCTCGTCGCCGTCGCGTGGCACCACGTCACGCTGCCCGGCCTCCTCGCGTTGTTCGTGCTCGCCGGCCTCGCCCTCAATCGCCGCCGGATCCTCGCGCGCCGCGGCGTACGAACGGCCCTCGCTGGCGCGACCGCCGTCGCCGCGCTGCTCGCCGCGCCGCACGCGGCCCGGGCCCAGGTCGATCCGTACTGGGAGCACGCCGACTCGACGAGCGACCCCGAGCCGCCGGAGACGATCGCGCCCGTGAAGTGGTTCGCCGGCATCCGCGTCGGCCCCTACACGCCCGCCATCGACGCGCAGCTCGGCGGCACCTCGTTCGGCCCCTACAAGCAGATGTTCGGAGGGTGGACCGTCCTGCCCATGCTCGACGTGCAGCGCGTCGTGTGGCGCGGCCTCGGCGGCCAGTGGCTCGTGGGCGGCGCGGTCGGCTACATGGGTAAGTCCGCGAACGCGTTCACCGTCGGCAGCAGCCCCACGGACAAGGACCGTCAGCGCACCGGCGACACGAACTCGTTTCGCCTGATCCCCGTCGAGGCGATCGCGAGCTACCGCCTCACGTACCTCGACGACGAGCTGGGCGTGCCGGTCGTGCCCTACGCGCGCGGCGGCCTGTCCTACGATGTCTGGTGGGCCTCCGCCCCCAACGGTGACTTCTCCAAGGTGTGCATGGGGTCGGGCACCGAGCCCAGCTGCTCGCAAAACAAGGCGCGCGGCGCCAGCGCGGGCGTGAACCTCGCGCTCGGGCTCGCCGTTCGCGCCGAGCGCATCGACCAGGGCGCCGCGGCGACGATGCGCGACAGCGGCATCCTGCACGCCGGGTTCTACGCGGAGGTCTCGACCGCGGTGGTCAACGGCTTCGGTTCGGACACCAAGCTCTCGGTCGGCGACAACACGTTCTTCGGCGGCGTGAACTTCGAGTTCTGAGCCCGCCCGGCGCCCCCAAAGCGTGCTAACGCGAGGGCATGACGAGCCGCTTGCTCCTGCCCTGCTTGCTCCTCGCCGCGTGCGGCGGTGGAGCGAAGCCCGGCCCCACGACCCCCGCGCCGACGGACTCAACGCCGACGGTCGCTTCCCCCGCCGCCGCCCCTGTCGCGCCTGTCGCGCCCGTCGCGCCCGTCGCGCAAGCGACCGCCGCGAAGGTGCGCAGCGTCGAGGGCATCACGGAGTACAAGCTGAGCAACGGGCTCACGGTGCTCCTGTTCCCCGACCCGTCGCAGCAGACCGTGACGGTGGACGTCACGTACCTCGTCGGCTCGCGCCACGAGGGCTACGGCGA
>JANXOM010000333.1 GCA_025353585.1 Deltaproteobacteria bacterium | reverse complement strand
GGCCGAGCGCATCGGCCGCGCGCGTCAGGGCGTCGCCGATACGCTGGCGAGCCGCGGCAAGACGGCCGCGAAGCCGACCGTCGACGCCAGGCTGCACGTCGACGCCGCGGCCGCCATGGTCGACGTGGAGCTCGCCACCCGCTGATTCTGTCGCTCCCGTGTGATCGAGTGTGGGTGTTCGCCCGTACCCCATGCGTGAGCGGTACGATGGACAGCGTGTTGACGGGGGACCAGACCATGCCCGCGCTGTTCGGCGCGGCGGGAAGCACCGCCGAGGACGCCCTCGTGCCCCTCGCGCAGCTGGGCGCCGGGCCGGACGGCACCGCCGTGCTCGCGCGGCGCGGCGAGCGCCTCGTCGAGGTCGTCCACCTCTCGTTCGGACCCGACACCGCCCGCTGGGCCGAGCTCGCGATGCGCGTGCGCGCGATCGGCGCCGTCCATCACTCGGCCGTCCGGGCCGTCCTCGAGCTGGCGGCCGGCCCGCCGGCCACGCTCCTGATCGACGGCGACAACTCGCCCCCCCTCGCCGAGCTGATCGAGCAATCCGCGGTCGCGCTCCCGCGCGCGCTCGAGATCATGGCCGAGCTCACGCGCGCCGTGGCCGCCGCCCACCACGTCGGCCTCTGTCACGGTGGCCTGCACCCGTGGTCGGTCCATATCGGCGCCGGCGATCGGCCGCGGATCGAGCTGACGCAGGTCCTCGCGCGCGCCGCGCAGCACGACATCGTCCTCGCCTGCACGGCGCCCGAGCTCGCCGAGACCGAGGCCGATGCGGCCGCCGACGTGTACGCGCTCGGCGCGTTGCTCGAGCTGTTCGTCACGAGCGCGGGCCGCACGAGCACCGACGGCCTGCGGGCGCTCGTGGCCGATGCGATGGCCGGGGATCCCGACACGCGGCCATCCGCGCTCGAGGTCGCGCGCCGCCTCACGCTCCTCGCGAACGGCGACACGGTCGTCATCCAGCCCGTGCGCGGCACGCAGCCGCTCGCGAGCGCGCGCGGCGACATGCGCAGCACGCGGCCGTCGCTCGGCCTGACGTGCGGCCGCTACGAGCTGACCAAGCAGCTCGGCGTCGGCGCGATGGGCGAGGTCTGGCAGGCGCGGGACACGACCGGCGGCCCCGACGTCGCGATCAAGCTGCTCAAGCCCGAGATCGCCACCGACGAGACGCTCCTCTATCGCTTCCGCAAGGAGGCGCGCGTGCTCGCGAAGGTGGGTAGCCCGTACATCGCGAACTACATCGACCTCAACGAGGATCACGGGCTGCACTACCTCGTGCTCGAGCTCGTCCCCGGCGGCAGCGTCGCGGGCGCGCTCCGACGGCTGACCCGCCTGCCCGAGCGGCTCGCCCTCGGCATCATCGCCGACGCCTGCCGCGCCCTCGCCGAGCCGCACCGCCTCGGCATCGTCCATCGCGACCTCAAGCCCGACAACATGATGTTCGTGCGCGCCGGGATCGAGCTCGAGTCGGGCCCGCTCGGCCCGCTCGTCAAGCTCGGCGACTTCGGCATCGCGCGGCTCGTCGAGTCCACCGCCGAGGCGGCGGCCGGTACCGTCCCCGGCGCCACGCGCGAGGGCAGCGTGCTCGGCACGCCGGAGTACATGGCACCGGAGCAGTGCCAGGGCACGGCCGTCACCGCGGCCACGGACGTCTACGCGCTCGGCTGCTGCCTGCACGCGCTGATCGCCGGGAAGCCGCCGTTCGCCACGAACGCCGACAACCCGATGATGATCCTGTTCCAGCACGTCAAGGACGAGCCGCCGCGCCTCGACGCGCTCCTCCCCGAGGTGACGCCCGCCGTCGCCGCGCTCGTCCTGCGCTGCCTCGCGAAGGATCCGCGCGACCGGCCCGCCGACGCGAGCGAGGTGCTCACCGCGATCGAGGAGCTGTGCGACGGCGGCAGCGCGCGGGTGACGGCGCACCCGCAGCCGCCCGTGTACCGCGAGGAGCGCGTGCAGACCTACACGTTGACCATGGACCTCGCGTCCTCGGCCGACGCGCTGTGGCCGTTTGTCTCGAACACGGAGAAGATGAATCGCGCGACGGGCCTCGCCCCGGTGCGCTTCGAGGTCGAGGAGATCGCGGCGGCCTCGGCGGCTGCGCCCGGCGGCACGATGGGCGGCGCCGTGACGGCGACGACGACCGGGCACCAGCGCGTGGCCGGGATCGCGATGCGCTGGCGGGAGCATCCGTACGAGTGGATCGAAGGCAGCCGGCACGTGGTCCTGCGCGTCTTCGACAAGGGCGTCCTGCGCTGGTACGTGGCGGAGGTGACGCTCGAGCGGCTGCCGGGCGGCGGCACGCGGCTGAGGAACACGGTGCGGCTCGAGCCGCGCGGCGCGTTCGCGCGCCTCATGTCGAAGTGGGAGATCGGCGTCAGGTACAAGCGCAAGCTCGAGCGCGTGTACGCGCGGCTCGACCGAATGCTCGCCGTGGGCGCGCGGCCCGACGTCGATCCGATCGAGCCCGAGGTGGAGCTCGCGGCGGCGGCGCGCACGCACCTGCAGGCGGCCGGCGAGAAGCTGATCGCAGAGGGCGTGGCGTCGGAGGCGGCGGACACGCTCGTCGCCTTCCTCTCGCACGCGAGCGACCAGGACGTGGCTCGCATCCGGCCGCTGGAGCTCGCGGCGAAGTTCGCCGTGCCCGAGGAGGCGATGGTCGAGGCGTGCTTGCGCGCGGTCAAGCTCGGCGTGCTCGCGATGGTGTGGGACGTGATCTGTCCGTCGTGCCGGATCCCGTCGACGGTCGTCGAGTCGCTCGCGAAGATCGAACAGCACGCGCGGTGCAAGGCATGCAACGTCGGATTCGATGTCGACTTCTCGCGGGCGATCGAGCTCGCGTTCCGCGCGTCGCCGGAGCTGCGCGAGGTCGAGACGCGCACGTACTGCGTCGGTGGACCGGCGCACTTTCCGCACGTGGCTGCGCAGCTGCGGCTCGCGCCGCACGAGCGATACGCGCTGGCGCTCTCGCTCTCGCCGGGGTTCTACCTCGTGCGCAGCCCGCAGTTGCCGCGGCACCACGAGCTGCGCGTGGCCACGTCGGGCGGCGTGCGGCGCATGGACCTCGTGCTCGGCGAGCCGGGCGGCGGCGCGACGGTGGCCCCGGCGTCGGCCGGCGGGATCCGCGAGGCGGCCCCGCTGACGGCCGGCGATCAGCTGATCACGCTGCTCAACCCGACGGACCGCGAGCTGCTGGTGCGTGTCGAGCGCGCGGGCGACCGGGCGTTCGCGCTGACGGCCGCGCGCGTGACGGCGAGCGCGACCTTCCGCGAGCTGTTCCCCGATCAGGCGCTCGCGCCCGGCCGGCTGATGGCGATCACGCAGGCGACGCTCGTGGTGGCGACGCTCGAGGATGCCCAGGCGCTGTTCCGCTCGCTCGGCGACGCGAAGGCGTTCCCTGTCGCGGCGCGGTTCTTCGACCAAGTCGGCGCGGTCGCGAAGGAGCTCGGAGGCACGCTCGTCAAGACGTTCGGCGGGCTCGCGCTCGCGGCGTTCGAGCGGCCGGGGCCCGCGGTGGAGATGGCGCTCGCGCTGCAGGCGGCGCTCGACGTCCACCCGGTGACATCGGGGCTCCGTGCGCGCGTGGTGGTGCACCGCGGGCCGCTGATGGCGCTCACGCACGGCGGCCGGCTCGACTACTTCGGTCAGAACGTCGAGGTCGCGCTCGAGCTGGTCGAGCACATGCCGCCCGGCGTGGTCGGGCTGACCGAGGCGGTCTGTCTGGATGTCGGCGTGGCGGAGCGCATGCGAGCCACGCCGGATCAGCTCGGCATGGCCACGCTCGATGACGGGAGCTGGGTGCTCCAGGTCCGCGCGCCGCGCGCCGCCCGGCACGCGCTGCCGGCGCCCGGCGACGCGACGCCGACTCTCGTCACGTGAGCCCGCTCACGGCTCGGCGAGCAGCGACGCCACGAGGGCCTCGAGCTCGGCGTCGTGCCGCGCGCCGAGGAGCACGGCGCGTACGACGCCGCGCTTGTCGATGACGGCGAGCATCGGGATCGGGCCGACGCGGTACGCGCTCCACCCCTGGCCGGTCGCGTCGCGCGCGATCGTGTAGCCGAGCTTGTGCGTGGCGAGGAAGTCGCGGAGGTCGCCGGGGTCCTCGGCCGAGAGCCCGATCACACGGAGGCCAGCGGCGGCGTGTGCGGCCGCGAGCGCCTCGAGGCCGGGCATCGCGAGCTTGCAGGGGCCACACCACGTGGCCCAGAAGTCGATGACGACGACGTGCCCGGCGAGCGCGGCGAGGTGCACCGTCGGCTCGGCGGCGCCGATGGCGTCGGCGGTGAAGTCCGGCGCCGGCTTGCCGACGAGGGGCGAGACCGGCAGCACCACGGGGCCGAGCGGGCGCGGGCGCGGCGGGGCGGTGCCGGACACGGTCGGCGGCGCGGCGGGCGGCGCGGTGGTTTCCACGGCGATGTCGGGACCGGCGAGCTGCGTGGCGTCGACGGGCGCATCGACGATCGGCTCGTAGGTCGTGGTGATCGCGATCGGCTCGCCGGTGCTGCGCACGCGGGTGTACGTGCGCCGCAGGAGGTGCGAGGCCTCGTCGATCGAGAGCGTCACCGGCTCGCGGTTGGGGCCGATGCCGGCGACCTGCCAGCACACGTGGCCCCCGATGGTGTCCTCGCCGACAACGCTCGCGTCCGCGAGCGCGGCGCGGCCGCTCACCATGCCTTTGCGGAGCATCTGCGGCACGGTGGACGAGACGAGCGACGAGATGCCGGCCGCGGAGGAGAGCGCGACCTCGACGCTGCGCGCGCGCTGGGCGTTCTTCTGCGGCCAGGCGCTGTAGACCGCGGGGCCGATCGTCCACAGCACGAACGATGCGTCCGGCCGCGGGTCACGAGACGGCGGCTCCGGGGCGGGCGAGGGCTGGATCTCGAAGTCGAGGCGGAGGGCGTCGGGGCGCACGAAGACGGTCGCGAAGGCCAGCCGCCGCGGATGGGCGCCGGCGATGACGACGTCGCCGCGATCGGTGTACGTGCCGGCGACCGCGTACGTCTCGACCATCTCCGCGAGCAGGCCGACCGCGCGCGGCCGCGGCCGGGGCGCTGGCTCCTCCACCGAAAGCGAATGCGAATGCGTGACCGTGGGCGGTGCGACCGCGGGCGTCACGGCCGGCGGGTTGACCCAGCAGCCGGCGCCGGTCAGCGCGAGCGCGATGGCGGCGACCGCTGCGCGAGTCATCGAGCCCCAGGGTAGCCGTTTGCCGCCGTCGCGAAACGGTCGAAACCGCCGCTAGTGCAAGTATTTGCACAACATTCGCCCATGAGAGGATGCAACTTTCAGTGGGCGATCGGGGTGGCGACTCCCCCCGCCGCGGCCGCGCGGGGACCCCGATCGCGCTGCACGACAGTTTCAAGGCGGTCGCGGCGGCGTGGAGCGTGGCACACCGCTGGCAATGAGCCGGACTCGTGAACACCCGCCGTCTCGTTGTCGCTTCCTTGCTGTTCGCCTCGGCCGCCGCGGCCGGGTGCACCGACTCCGCGGATGTTGCGACGGCCGATGGCCCGGACAACAGCCTCAGCGAGCACGCGCTCTCGAGCGCCGAGCACACGGCGTACAACTATTTCGTCAGCAAGGGCCTGACCCCGGCCCAGTCGGCCGGCATCGTCGGCAACCTCATCCAGGAGTCGAGCGTCAGCCCGACCGTCTCCGAGTTCGGTGGCGGCCCCGGCCGTGGCATCGCGCAGTGGTCCACCGGTGGCCGCTGGGATAGCGACCCCCAGGACAACGTCACGTGGTACGCGAACCAGCACGGCGTCTCGCGCTGGGCCCTGACGACGCAGCTCGACTTCATCTGGTACGAGCTCACGACGTACTCCGGTTTCGGGCTGTCGTCGCTCCGCAACTCGACCAGCGTCACCTCCGCGACGGTCGCGTTCATGAAGTACTACGAGGTGTGCGGCACCTGCGTCCAGACCGCGCGCATCTCCGATGCGCAGAGCGTCTACAACGCGTACGCCAGCAGCGGCGGCGGCGGCTCGCCCGGCCCGTCGGACGGCGGCGCCGAGTGCTACTCCGGCACCAAGGGCAAGGAGATGCCCAGCAACAGCTGCGTGGAGAGCAAGTTCGACAACCAGTGGTACCAGTGCTCCGCGGGCAGCTGGGTCGATCGCTGGTCGGATCCCGACGCGTGCAGCGGCGTGTTTCCGCTCTGAGCTGTCCGAACTTCGGCCGCTAACAGGGGCCTGGCCCCTTTGTTGTGTCCGAAATCCGGCCGCGACGACTGAGGGCCGACCGGTCTGACCGGCGTCGAACCTCTTAGACGAGCGGCCAGCGCAGCCAGGCCGTGGCACGCGCCGTCGGCGAGACCCTTGCCCGCGCCGCGTCGTAGACGCCGTCCGCGGCCGCGCCCATCGTGGTGAGGTCGTCCGCGTCGATCTGGATGCCGTAGCGCGCGCGCTCGAGGATCGTCGCGCAGCGCTCGAGGTCGGCGTCGCCCACGCGGCGGGCGAGCTCGGTGGGCGTCTCGCTCGCGCGGACGCGCCAGCCGCCGTCGCGCAGGCCCACGAGCGCGAGCTGCCAGGAGTTCGAGACGCGCTGGTCCACGGTCTCGGCCCAGAACGGGCTCCGCAAGTGGCGCAGCGTGATCGCGCGGCGCAGCGGGCGCAACGAGAGGCTCACGACCTGGTAGATGACGCCGAACGCGACCAGCACCGCGAGCCAGTGGAGGAGCGAGCCGCCGAGGTCACGCGGCTCCGGACGCGTCTCGATCGCGGCGGGCGCGGCCGGCTGCGCCGTCGACGCGATCGGCGGCGGGGGCGAGGCACGGGGCGTCGGGGCCGCGATCGCCGGTGCCGGCGCGGGCGGCGGTGGCGTCACGGGCGCCGGCGTCGGCGGCGTGTACGGCGTCGGCCGCGGGGTCGGCCGCG
>JANXOM010000300.1 GCA_025353585.1 Deltaproteobacteria bacterium | reverse complement strand
CGCTCGAGCGGCGCGTCCGGGTAGGCGACCGTGGCGCGTCCGTGACCGCACGCGCACAGCACGGCGGCGACGAGGATCACGGGTCTCACGTGGAACAAGGTAGCACCTCGATCCGTTTCAGATCATGTATGGTCGCCCCCGTGATCCCGACCGGAATCGTGGTTCAGAAGTACGGCGGCTCGTCGGTCGCCGATGCCGAGAAGATCAAGCTCGTGGCCAAGCGCATCGCGCGTACGAAGGCCGCCGGCAAGAAGGTCTGCGTCGTCGTCTCGGCGATGGGCAAGACCACCAACCAGCTCATCGAAAAAGCGAAGTCGATCTCCGCGTCGCCCTCGCGGCGTGAGCTCGACATGCTGCTGACGTGCGGCGAGCGCGAGGCGATGTCGCTGCTCGCGATGGCGCTGATCGAGGAGGGCCTCGAGGCCGTCTCGTTCACCGGCTCGCAGGCCGGCATCCTCACGAACGATCGCCACAGCGGCGCGCGGATCGTCGAGGTGCGGCCGTTCCGTGTCGAGGACGAGCTCGATCGCGGCAAGGTCGTCATCGTCGCCGGCTTCCAGGGCGTCTCGTACAAGCGCGAGATCACGACCCTCGGCCGCGGCGGCTCCGACACCACGGCTGTCGCGCTCGCGGGCGCCCTGCGCGCCGACTACTGCGAGATCTGCAGCGACGTCGATGGCATCTACACCGCCGACCCGCGCGTCGTCGACAGCGCGCAGCTCCTCGAGGCCATCAGCCACGACGAGATGCTCGAGCTCGCGGCGCAGGGCGCGAAGGTGCTCCACGACGCGTCCGTCGAGTTCGCGCGCAATTCCGGCATCGCGCTCTACGCGCGCGCCACGAACAAGGACGGCGGCGGCACGCGCATCGACTTCGCGCCGGATCGCGAGCGCCAGGTCGCGGCCGTCACCGGGCAGTCCGCGCTGATCCGCATCCGCGTGTCGGGCGGCGCGGCCGTCGAGCACACGCTGCAGATCCTCGAGACGGCCTCGATCCCGCTCACGCACCTCGACCTCGAGGGCAAGGAGCTGCGCGCGTGGTTCACGATCGCGGACGTGCCGGACTGGAGCGAGGTCCGCAAGCGGCTCGATAACGTGCTGGGCGATGCCGTCGAGCTGGGCGAGGAGGGCGCCGTGACCATCGTCGGCCACGGCATCGGCAGTAACCCGGGCGTCATCAACAAGGCGCGCACGACGGCGGTCGGCGCGGGCGTGCCGATCAACGCCGTCAGCGTGTCGCCGCTGCGCGTGACCCTGTGGTGCGATCGCCCCCACGTGGACAACCTGGTCCGCGCGCTCCACAAGACGTTCATCGATTGACCCGCACCGCCGGCGGCGGCACTGCCGGCGCGGGGCAAGCCCCCGCCGTCGCCGACTGATATAGTCGGGCATGGCCGCGAAGACTGGCATCGCTCGCCTGGTGCCACACCTCGGGCGCCTCGGCCGGGCCACGCGCTGGCGGCGCACGAAGGGTCGGCCGCGGATCTGGGCGCACCGCGGCGACTCGGCCCACGAGGTCGAGAACACGATGGCGGCGTTCCAGGCGGCGCGCGCGGCGGGCGCGGATGGCATCGAGCTCGACGTGCGCTTCGATCGCGACGGCAACGTCGTGGTCTTCCACGACCACGACCTGCAGCGGCTCGCGGGGCGGCCGGGGCGCATCGAAGATCTGACGACGGCGGAGCGCGAGGCGGTCCGCGTGGGCGGGCACGCGATCCCGACGCTGGCGGAGGTGCTCGACTGGCTCGGGGACCTGGAGATCGACGTGGAGATCAAGGCGATCCGGCCGCTGCGCATGGCCGCGCTCGCCGCCGCGACCGCGCGCGTGGTGCGCGCCTCGGGCCGGGCGGATCAGGTGCTCGTCTCGTCGTTCGATCCGTTCGCGCTCGTGCAGTTCCACCAGCACGAGCCGGACGTGGCGCTCGCGTACCTGTTTCACGACGAGCAGCCGCTGCCGCTGCGCCGCGGCTGGGTCGGCCGCTGGTTCGGCGCGAGCGTGTTTCATCCGCAGCACACGCTGTGCACGGAGAAGTCGGTCCGCGCGTGGCACGCGGCGGGCGTGCCGCTCAACGTGTGGACCGTCGACGACGCGCCGGAGCTCAAGCGCCTCGGGCTCCTCGGGGTCGACGGCGTGTTCGTCAATGACCCGGGCCACGCGGCCAGGGTCTACGCCGAACAGTTCCCGTAGCTAGATCCGCGGCTCGACGGAGAACTTGAGCTCGAGCTTCGTGTTGCCGCGCCACAGCTCGGCCGTGACCTCGTTCGCCTTGCGCAGGCCGTCCCAGACGGTCTGCAGCTGATCGGGGCGCGAGAGCGGGTTGCCGTTGACGGCGAGGAGGACGTCCCCGGGGACGACATCGACCTCGGCGAGCGGGCTCGCGCGATCGACGAGCTGCACGAGCTGCCAGCCGACGAAGCGCTGGCCGTCGAGGTGGGCGGTGACCTCGACCTGCCGCAGGAACGCGCCGGGGCCGGCGTCGAGGACGGCGGTCAGGCGCGCGCGGTCGATCGTGCCGGTGCGCGTGCCCTTGCCGGGCGGCGCGACCACGGTCGGCGCGGCGGCGGTGGTCGGGGCCGCGTCTGCGGGCGCGGTGCGCTTGCGCCCGAGCTCCTCGTCGTACGTGCCGGGGCCCTGCGGGTGAACGGCGGGCGTGCAGGCAGTGAGGGCGACGGCGAGAGCAGTGGCGCGCATGCCTGACCGTGCAGCGCCGGTCGGACCGGCGCAACCTTTCAGCTAATGGCGCCGAGGATCGCGGCGAACACCTCGTCGGGCGACAGCTCGCCGTCGATGGTCTCGATGCGCTCGCCGAGCGCGGCCAGCTCCGCGTTGGTCGCGCGGTAGCCCTCCGCGACCTCTTCCTGCATCCGCAGATCCTCGAACAGCTCCTGGACGCGGCCGGCGGCCACGCGCCGGGCCGCCGCCACCTCGGGCCGCACCTCGAGGAACACCGTGACGTCGGGGCGGCGCGCGCGCGCGTTGAGCTGCACGATCCAGTCGCGGTCCGCGCCGGTGCCCTGGTAGGCGAGGGACGAGTGGTACCAGCGGTCGGAGACGACGGCGATGCCCTCGGCGAGCGCGGGCTCGACCTCGCGCTGCGCATGGTCGAGCCGGTCCGCGGCGAACAGGAGCCCGAACGTGCTTTGCGCAATGGCGCCCTGCGGCAGGCCATGCCCGCCGGTCAGCATCTCGCGAATCAGCCGCCCGATCGGCCCGTCGCTCGGCTCGCGCGTCGCGTGCGCCGGCGTGCCGTGCGCGACGAGGTACGCGACCAACCGCTTCGTCTGCGTCGTGGTGCCGGCTCCGTCGAGCCCCTCGAGGACGATCAACCTGCCGGTGCCGGACATGAGCGTGGATGTATCACTGTTCGTGGGAGCGGGGATTCACCGCCAAGCCGGGCGGCTAATCCCGGCTCGTATTCAGCTGCGCCGGCGCAGCATGCCCGCGCCGAAGAGCGCGAGCGCCAGGAGGCCGGCGACGGCCGCCGCGTAGAGCAGCCAGAGCGGGCGCGCGTGGCCGCCGAGCTCGGTGGTCTCGGCCTTGGCCTCGGCGGCCTTCGCGCCCGCGTAGTCGGGCTTGAGCGCCACGGCGCGCCGGAAGTCCGGCCCGCCGTCTTTCCCGGCCGCCTCGAGGGCCTTGCCCTGCGTGAAGTGGTGCGCCGCGAGCGCGTCCGTGGCGGTCGGGCCCTTGGGATCGAGCCCGCTCGCCTTCGCGTACGCGACGGCGGCGCCGGTCCAGTCCTTCTTCGCCTCGAGCGCCTTGCCCCAGGCGAAATAGACCTTCGCCATGCCGTCGCGGTCCGGGCGGTCCGGGTTCGCGGCGAGGAGCGCGTCG
>JANXOM010000250.1 GCA_025353585.1 Deltaproteobacteria bacterium | reverse complement strand
GACCGCGGTCGCGCCGGATAGCGCGATCGCGATGGTGGCGATGATGTTCGCTCGCATGACACGAACCTACGCAACTGCCGCGCCAGGACCACGAAGCGCCTGGAACGTCGCGGACGACGCTTCACGCGAACGCTTGCGTGGTTTTCAACCAGTTTCGTGTCGGAGCGTCATACACGTGATCCGGATCGAGTCACTTGGTCGGTGCAGCTGCGGGAACGGTGTCTCCCACGATCGTGCCGCACGCGATGCGATCGCCCGCGTTGCCGGCCGGATCCGACTTCATGTCGTCGGCCTTGGCGTGGATCACGAGCGCGGTGCCGCCGCCGGTGAACACCGAGTGCGCGTCGCCCGCGGTCAACGACACGTTCGGCGCGACCACGGTCGCCTTCACGCCGCCCTTCGCGTTGGTCTTGAAGTTCGGCATGTCGCCCGCGTGCGGGCCTTCCTTGTTGTCCATCCCGTGGTGCTTGTTATCGGGGTTGAAGTGACCGCCGGCCGACTTGAAGTCCGGGCCGTCGCACTTCGCCGTCTGGTGGACGTGGATCGCGTGGTCGCCCGCCGCGAGGTCGTGGAGGTCGAGCGCGATCGACACCCCGTTGTCGACCGACGTGAGCGTCGCGGTGCCGATCGCCTTGCCCTTGGCATCGGCGAGCTTGACCGTCACGGGCTTCGCGGCCGGGGCCGGGGGCGCCTTCTTCGCGGGCACGGCGGGGTCCGCGGAGGCAGTGAGCGACACGAGGCCGAGCGCGAGCGCGGCGATCCAGGTCTTCGTCATGCCGCGGACCATACTCCGATTCATTGTCATGTCGCGTGGACGCACGGCAGCGGCCGCTATTCATCGAACCTGGCCTGCGCGAATGCGCGCGCTGTGCCCGCCCGCCCAAGGCACGCGGTTTGGATTCCCGGCGGTCATGGCCTCCTCCATCGACCCCACCAAGCCCGAGCCCACCGACGCCGAAAAGCGCACGCGCCTCCACGAGATCCTCGCCGGCCAGCGCAGCGTCATGATGTTCAACAACGACGGCGGCGAGATCGTCGGTCGCCCGATGACGCTCGTCCATATCGAGGACGACGCGAAGCTGTTCTTCACGACGAACATCGACAGCGAGAAGATCGCCGAGCTCGAGCGCGATCCCCGCATCACGGTCAGCCTCCAGACAGCGCACACGCAGGCCGTCGTGACCGGCACCGCGCAGATCTCGCAGGACCGCGCGCTGATCGAGCGGCTATGGCGCGACGAGTGGAAGATCTACTTCCACGGCAAGGACGACCCGGCGATCGCGATCGTGACCCTGTCACCGGCGAAGGGCACGTACTGGGACCAGTCCCGCCTGCAAGGCCTCTCGTTCCTCTACCGGATGATGAAGGCGAAGCTGACCGGCGGCGACATCGAGTTCCAGCCGCAGGACGCAGCCCAGGTCAAGCTCGCGCCCGACGCGGTCCACTAGCAACGCACTAAATTTGCCCGGTCCGCGGCCGCGGGCGACGCTCGCGCCATGGACAAGACGGCTCTCGTGGAGCAGCTCCGCGCGCAGATCGGCGCCACCGCGCGCTCGGCGCTCTCGGCTCGCGATGCGGCCGCGGCCGAGGCGCGCGACGGCGCGACGCCCGACGAGAAGCGCGAGGACGCGCGGGCGGCCCACCAGCTCGGGACGCTCGGCAAGGCGCAACAGGCGCGCGCGCAGAAGGCGATCCAGGAGGTGGACGCGCTGCAGACGTTCCGCCCCGGCGCGCTCGCCGCGACGGCCAAGATCGCGGTGGGCGCGGTCGTCGAGATCGAGGACGACGAGACCGGCGAGGGCCGCACGTTCTTCCTCGCGCCCGTCGGCGCCGGCATCACGCTCACGGGCCCGGGCGGCGACGGTCACCTGTCCGTCGTCACGCCCGTCTCGCCGATCGGCAAGGCCGTGCTCGGCCGCAAGAGCGGCGACGTCATCGACGTGACCGTCGACGGCGAGCTGCGCGAGTGGCAGATAACGTACGTCGCGTGACGGTTCGTGCGTCGCGACGGTTGATGCGTTGCGACGGTTGATGCGTTGCGTAGCGCAGAGGCGCAGAGGAAGAAGAGATCAGAGGAGTCGGAACGAGAGGGGTTGGCGCGCCTGCCAGCCGGATGCAGCTGTGGGTGCCGACGGACGCCCTGCCGATCAAACCCTCACTGCTCCTCTGACCTCGTCTTCCTCGGCGCCTCTGCGCTACGCGACGCGCTGGCGCAGCGCCTCGACCGCCGCGCGCGCTCGCGCTAGTTACACGACTCGCCGCAGATCGAGCTGACCTCGCTCACGCACTGCGAGTCCCACTTGGTGCCGCAGCAGTACGAGTCGGCCGCGCAGACCTCGCCCGCGCACGTGTCGCACGTCTTCTTCAGCTTGGTGCCGGCGGTGCAGACGGAGTGCGAGCAGGTGTCGCTGGTGCCGCACGCCTCGTGGCACACCGTCGTGACCTCGCCGACGCACGTCGAGTCCCACGCCGTCGTACAGCAGTAGCTGTCGGCCGCGCAGATCTCGCTCGCGCACGTGTCGCACGTATCGCCGAGGTCCGCGCCCGTCGAGCAGACCGGGTGCGAGCAGGTATCGCCGCCGGTGGTGCCGCTCCCCGTGCCGCTGCCGCCGCCCGTGCCGCCGCCCATGCAAACGCCGGCCGAGCACGTCTGACCGGTGCCGCACGTCCCGCACGTCCCGCCGCAACCGTCATCGCCGCACGTCTTGCCGCTGCACGCGGGCGTGCACGTGGCGCCGCCGCCGAGGACGGCGCCGTTGGGCGTGCCGATGCCCGTCGGGCCGTCCCAGCCGGCGCCCGCGTTGCACAGCACCGTGCCGCACGTGCCGTTCTTGCCGGTCGTCACGTCGAAGAAGCTCGCGACGTGCGCGTACGGATACGCCGCCGTCTGCGCGCCGAGGCCGTAGCGAGCGAACACGCCGGCCACGAACGGCGACGACGCGCTCGTCCCGCCGACGACGATCCAGCCGCCCGAGCCCGCGTTGTAGACCGCGAGGCCGGTGCTCGGATCGCCGACCGCCGCGACGTCGGACGTCATGCGCTTCGTGCACGCGGTCGTCGTCGGCTGGAAGCTCGGCTTCGGGATGCTCGTGCTGCACGAGCTGCCGCCGCTGGTCCACGCGCCCTCCGTCCAGCCGCGCGCGTTCGTCGCCTTCACGAGGCTCGTGCCGCCGACGGCGATCGTGTGCGCCGACGTGCTCGGATAGTCGGGCCCCTGCCCGCCGTCGTCGAAGCCAGCGTCGCCGGACGCGACGAAGATCGCGATGCCCGGGTGCGTGAAGTACGTCTCCTCGCTCGCCTCGCCGCCGCTCTCCGGCCCGCCCCAGCTGTTGCTGATGACCGTCGGCGACAGGCTGGCCGCGCCGTTCTGCGCGAGGAAGAGGCCGGTGCCCTGGTCGTCCTGCGCCTCGACGAGGATCAGCTTGCAGCTCGGGCACGCGGCGCTCGCGAGATCGAGGTCCAACGCGGCCTCCACGGTCCAGTCGTCGTTCGCGGGCGCGTTGCCCGGCAACGGCGACGCCGCGCCGCTCTGATTCACGCGCTTGAAGCAACCGTTCGCGGTGGTGCACGCGGGGAGCCCGAACTGCGCGCGGTACTTCGCGAGGTCGCTCTCGGCGTTCGCGTAGTTGTACGCATCCACGATCGCGATCGTCCCCGTGCCGCCGCCGGTGAGCTTGTACGCCGACGCGAGGTCCGCCGGCCCGAAGCCCTGCGGCGTCACCGCCGACGAGATGACGTGCGCCGTGTGATCCGTGCGGATGCGTGCGTAACAATGATAAGCGCCGCCGCTGCAGACCGCGGCGTGCGGCTCCTGCTGGATCGTGTTCAGGGCATCGCCCTGACGATCGCTGTCGTCCTCGCGCGTGCCCTGGGCGCACCCCGCGAGGAGCGCGAATAGATAGATGAGGTGCCGCTGAGAAGGTGCTCGCATGGTGCGAGCCGCAATTACACGGGGCGCGCCACGTGGTGCTGCGCGCGATGCGCAGCGCGGTCCGCGAGCCCGTTCGGTTGCGACGCGCCGCGCCGAGAGACCGTCGGTTCACGTGGTGCGCGCGGACTTGGTAAGCGCCGAGACGTTGCGAGTCGGCGGATGTCGCGCGGGGTCTGGCGATGTAGGCGCGCGAACGCGGCGCGGCTCATCGGAGGGAGCCACGGCCAGCGATGGCGTGTCATGCGCGGGTCCCATGGTGCCCCGTGCGCATCGCGGTCGCGCGCGCCAGGTGGTCACGGGAGGCGGAGCATTCGGCGACGTGTCGTCTTGTCGCGTCGCGCTCTGCCCGTCGAGACCGCGAATCAAGCGCGGCTTCTGTCGATCGGCTTGTCGGCTCCGCCACCAGCGCCTGGACGGCGCAGAACGCCGGCAAGACGCGGGCTCAGGTCAGTTCGGGTGCCAGGTCGAGCAGCCGCCGATGGGGCCGGAGCGGTCGGCCGTGCTGACCGGCGCGACCCAGCTCTGCCCGTTGCACTGGAACCACTTGCCTGTCGAACCGGACTGCACGCACGTGCGCGCCGGGACCGCGCGGCCGAGCGTGGCCGAGTCGCAGTACGCGTACGTCTCGGTGCAGCCCGAGCTCGACGCGACCCAGGTGCCGCTCTCGCACTTGTACATGCCGCCATCGGTGGCGGACTGGACGCACGTGCCGTCATCGACGTCGCGGTCGAGCGTGGTGGAAGCGCAGGTCGCGCCCGTCGACGTCCCGCCATCGCTGCCCGTGTCGCTGCCACCGTCGCTGCCGCCGGACGGCGGGGGCTCGGCCGAACACGGCCCGACCGGCGTGGACGTGGCGACCTCCTCGACGTTGACGACCAGGTGATCGCTCCAGCCGGCGCCGGACTCGTCGAACAGATACTTCGAGACGGCCGGCGACATGTCGAGCACCGGCGAATGGGCGGCCGTCTCCACGCAGACATCGGGGCCGTAGTCCATCGCAGACACGACCACGCACTTGTTGTTCGCGGTGACCCGCAGGTGCGCGCCGCACCCGTAGCGCTGGCGCGACGCCGCATACCAGCCCGTCCCGTTTGCGGTCCCGCCGCAGGACATCGGCTGCGTATCGGCGCCGCCGCCAAACGTGGTCAGCACGTAGTTCCCGCTCGCGGGGATCGACGTAGACGCCGTGCCGTGACAGCCGGCGAGGTCGGGGGTGATCGTGATGCTCGCGCCTTCCGTCGCGCTCTGATCTTCGAAGCTCGCGACGTCCGCGGTACACGCGGTGGCGAGGAACACGCTGGCGAGGACGGCTAGGTTGCGCACAGCGCGCCCTGGTGCAGCGAGCGTGCCGCGAGCTAACTAGCCGTCACGTCGAGGCAACTTGTGCAACCGGTGTCGCGCGCGCTGGCCGTGCATGGGAGCAGGTTGCTCATGCGCGCACGATCGTGGTCACCAGGTCGAAGACGTTCGAGCTCTTACCTGCGCGTCGTGTGCAACCGGGTGCGCGACCGGCGCTACTTCGAGGCCTGCGGGGCGTTCGCCTGCAGCTCCCGCGCGGCGGTCGCGTGGCCCTGGATCACCGGCTTGACGCCGCGCAGGAAACCGCCGAGCTCGTCGTCGGAGGTCTTCCCGATCGCGGTGTCGAGCTTCGCGAGCTCGCGCTCGTGACCCGTGATCATCAGCGCCAGGAAGCCACGCTCGAACTCGGCCCCCTTCGCGGCCTTGAGCTTCATCATCTCCGCCATGTCGTCTCGCTGCTGCTGCTTCGCGCCATCATCCGCCGGCTTCTCCTTCGGGATCACCGCGCCGCGCTTCTTCGCGAGCGCCGCGAGGGCCGCATCGGCCGTCAGGTGGTCCTGGACGAGCGTCGCGCCGAACGCCTTGACGCCGGCGGTCGTGCCGTTCTTCTGGGCGAGCTTCCCCATGTCGATCTCCACGGAGTTCACAGCGTGGACGTGCGCGATCGTCGTGAGGTCCGCGTCCGTCAGCTTGCCCGGTGCCGGTGCCGGTGCCGGTGCCGGTGCCGCGGGCGCCGTCTTCTCGGTGCCAGCGTCGGGAGCCGCGACGACCACGGACGAGCCGAGGAGCGCGGCGGCGAGGGCGAGGTGCGTGAGGGTCATGCTCGCCCGGTGTGCAAGCACGAGACCCCGACCGGCGCGTGCAGTTACGCGCGCTTGTCGCACCTCCCCGCGCTGCGCCGACCCAGCGCGCGCACGCGCACGGTCGTGATACTCCACCCGCATGATGCGACCTTCTCTCCTCGCCGGCGTGGTGATCGCCGGCGTCACCGCTTCCACGCTCGCCGGGGCGGCGCCGGCGGGCCTCACGGTGACGGACATGCTCGCGATGCAGCGCGTGGAAGATCCCGTGCCGTCGCCCGACGGCAAGTGGCTCGCGTTCGCCGTCCGGGAAACGGACATGGACGCGAACCGCGGCCGCTTCGATCTGTGGCTGGCCGCCGCCGACGGCAGCTCGGTCACGCGGCTGACGACGAGCCCCGACAACGACAGCGATCCGGCGTGGTCGCGCGATGGCAAGTGGGTCTACTTCCTGTCCGCGCGCGGGGGCACGAGCGAGGTCTGGCGCATCGCGCCGGCCGGCGGCGAGGCCGAGCAGGTCACGCACGTGCCCGTCGACGTCGGCGGGTTCAAGCTGTTCCCCGACGGCAAGCACCTCCTGCTCGCGGCCGAGGTGTGGCCCGACGCGAAGACGCTCGCCGACAGCGTCAAGCACGACGCCGAGAAGGCGAAGTCGAAGTCGCACGCGCGGGTCTACGACCAGCTCCTGTTCCGTCACTGGGACCAGTGGGAGGACGGAAAGTTCTCGCACCTGTTCGTGTGGACCGCGCCCGACGCCGGCGGCAAGGCCGACGCCGCGCGCGACCTGACGCCGGGCGCCACGACCGACACGCCGACGCATCCGTTCGGCGGCATGGACGACGTCGACATCGCACCCGACGGCAAGAGCGTCGCGTACATGCAGCGCGTCGGGGGCCGCGAGGCGGCGTGGACGACGAACATCGATGTCTTCGAGGTGGCGACGGCCGGCGGCGCGCCGGTGAACCTCACGGCCGCGAACAAGGCGTACGACTTCTCGCCGCTCTACTCGCCGGACGGCAAGACGCTCGCCGTGCGCAGCATGGCGCGCCCGGGCTTCGAGGGGGATCGCCTGCGCATCTCGCTGATCGATCGCGCCACGAAGAAGACGCGCACGATCGCCGACGCGTGGGACCGCTCGGCCGACAACCTCACGTGGAGCGCGGACGGCAAGACGCTGTTCACGACGGCGGACAACGTCGGCAACCACTCGCTGTTCGCGATCGACGTCGCGACCGGCACGGCGAAGGTGCTGCTCGACAAGGGGACGGCCCACGGCCCGGCGCTCGCGGGCGACCGCCTCGTGTTCGGCCACGACACGCTCACGCAGCCCGCCGAGATCTGGTCGGTGAAGGCGGACGGCAGCGACCTGCGCCAGGTCACGCACTTCAACGACGTGCGCGCCAAGGGCATCGCGTGGGGCGGCTACGAGCAGTTCTCGTTCAAGGGCGCGCACGGGGACACCGTGTACGGCTTCGCGATCAAGCCGGCGAACTGGGACGGCCACGCGAAGGCGCCCGTCGCGTTCCTCATCCACGGCGGCCCGCAGGGCAGCTTCGGCGACCACTTCCACTACCGCTGGAACGCGGAGGCCTTCGCCGGCCACGGCTACGCGACGATCATGATCGACTTCCACGGCTCGACCGGCTACGGCCAGGCGTTCACCGACGCGATCCGCGACGACTGGGGCGGCGCGCCGTACGAGGATCTGATGGCGGGGCTCGACGCCGCGATCGCGAAGTACCCGTGGATGGACGGCAAGCGCACGGTCGCGCTCGGCGCGTCGTACGGCGGCTACATGATCAACTGGATCAACGGCAAGACGGATCGCTTCAAGGCGCTCGTCGTGCACGACAGCAACCTCGACGAGCGGATGGCGTACTACGACACCGAGGAGCTGTGGTTCCCGGAGTGGGAGCACGGCGGCGTGCCGTGGGAAAAGCCGGACGGCTACACGAAGAGCAACCCGATCGATCTCGTCAAGAACTGGAAGACGCCGACGCTCGTCATCCACGGCGGCCTCGACTTCCGCGTGGTCGAGACGCAGGGCATCTCGACGTTCACGGCGCTGCAGCGCAAGGGCGTACCGAGCCGGTTTCTCGAGTTCCCGGACGAGAACCACTGGGTCGTCAAGCCGCTGGACAGCAAGCTGTGGCACGAGGAAGTGCTCGCCTGGATCGACCGGTGGTCGGGTTCCAAGAAGTGAGATAGCTTCCGCGGCATGAAGTGCCCGGCCTGCGAGAGCGAGATGGCAGTCGTCGATCTGCCGATGGTGGAGATCGATCGCTGCGGCGGCTGCGGCGGTATCGTCCTCGACAAGGGCGAGACCGAGGTCATCGACTCGCTCGGCCTCGCGCCGGTGATCGAGCAAGGCGTGGCGCGCGGCGGCACCACGCGCACGACGGCCGCGCACTGCTATCCGTGCGGACAGGACATGGTCGCGCTGCGCGGCGCCGGTGACATCGAGTACGACTGGTGCGCGGGCTGCGAGCGCCTGTTCTTCGACCGCGGCGAGCTGTCCGAGCTCGACGCGTTCGTCGATCTGTAGGTCCGCCGGTAGCGTATGATCGGCGTGGGGGATGCGCGACGACGACGCGAGCGCGGACGACGCGCCGGAGCCGACGAGCGAGACCGTGCGCGAAGGTCGCGGCGCCCTCGGCCCGCGCACGACCCCGACGCGCGCCGAGGACCGCCGGCTCGAGCGCGGCGAGGCCGTCGGGCGCTACCTGGTGCTCGACATCGTGGGCGAGGGCGGCATGGGCGTGGTGTACGCCGCGTACGATCCCGAGCTCGACCGCAAGGTCGCGATCAAGCTCCTGCAGGCGCGCTCGGTTGGCAGCGGCTCGCGCGGCGACCAGGCCTGGCTCGTCCGCGAGGCCCAGGCGATGGCCAAGGTGCAGCACCCGAACGTGCTCGCCGTGCACGACGTGGGGACGCTGCCGGGCGATCGCGTGTTCGTGGCGATGGAGCTCGTCGACGGGGCCACGCTCCGGCACTGGCTGCGCGCGAGCAAACGAACGTGGCGCGAGGTGGTGCCGGTGCTGCGGGCGGCCGGCGCGGGCCTCGCGGCGGCGCACGCGGCCGGGCTCGTGCATCGCGACTTCAAGCCCGACAACGTCCTCGTCGGCAAGGACGGCCGCGCGCGCGTGATGGATTTCGGGCTGGCGCGGCTCCGCGGGGAGCACTTCGAGCCGACCCCGGCCTCCCGCGACTCCGACCTCTCGATCCTGTCGAAGAGCCCGCTGTCGGCGAGCCTCACCGTCGCCGGCACCGTCGCGGGGACGCCGGCCTACATGGCGCCGGAGGTCCACGCCGGCGCGGCGGCCGACGCGCGCAGCGATCAATTCGCGTTCGGCGTGGCCCTGTACGAGGCGCTCTATCGCGCACGCCCGTACGACAAGGCCGACCTCGCGATGGTCGGGGCGCAGCCGGTGCCGCGGCCGCCGCCGGAGGATGCGGACGTCCCGCCGCGACTCGCGCGCGTGGTGCACCGGGCGATCGCGCTCGCGCCCGCGGAGCGGTACCCGGCGATGGACGCGCTGCTCGCCGACCTCGTCGAGGAGCCGCGGGCGGGTCGGCGCGCGTGGATCGGCGGCGGCGTGGCGGTGCTCGGGATCGGCGGCGTGATCGCGACGCTCGTGGCGACGCGCGCGCCGAGCTCGGCGCAGTGTCGCGGC
>JANXOM010000237.1 GCA_025353585.1 Deltaproteobacteria bacterium | reverse complement strand
CGCGGATCCTTTGGCGTCGGACTGCGGCGGCGGAACCCAGCAGGGCGCGCGGGTGCGATCACGGAGATCGATCGCATGACCGATCTTCGTTGTCACCTCATTTTGAGCGACCCTGTGAGCCCGCGTCTTCGCGGGCGATCTGCTCCGTACAGGCGCTGGCGGCGGAGCCGATGAGCCGATCGCCAGAGACCGCGATTTATTCGCGGCTCTGAGACGCGATTCATTCGCGGCCCCTAAGCCGCGGCGCGCACCCGGTCTGGCCGGCGTGGTCTGTTACGATGGGAAGGTCACCCTCACGGAGGCTCCCATGAAGCTCGCTTGGTTGCTGGCAGGACTGATGGTCGTCATGACCCCGCGCCCCACGAGGGCGGACACGGACGGGCCGCCGTCCAAGCCCCCGATCAAGAAGGGGCACGCGCAGGTGCTGTGCGGCGTCCTCGACGACGCGCAGTCCGCGGTCGCGTACACGATCCCGGCGAGGGACAAGCGCAAGCTCGAGAAGCCGATCGCGTGCGCGCTTCACGTCGACGACCCCGGCGACTTCCGCGCCTTCATCACGGTGGTTGGCGGAACGCCCCACACCGGGCAGCTCAGCAAGGCCACCGACCTCGAGGTGATGCTGCAACCCGGCACCGACTTCCGGGCGTGTCGCGACTTCACCATCGCCGCCGAGATCGACGACGACTACGGGACGCCGCTCTGGAAGGACAAGATCGAGACCGTCCAGGCGTGCGCGGCGAACGCGCCGTTCGAGTTCCATCTCGGTTGCACGCAAGACCAGCACGACGTCGCCGTGGAGCTCGACACCACCACGCCGCTCGTCGCGACCGGCGACGTGTCCTGCACGCTGTCCGGCACCGACCCGCGCGCCACCGGCGGGACGGCGTCGATCAAGACATCGTGGCGTGGCGGCAAGTCCAGCGTCGCCCGCGCGGGGGCCATGGCCGGCAACCTGATGGGCGATGGCTCGCGGTACGTGTTCACGCTCGCGCGCGGCGACTGGGACGTCTGCGCCGCCGATCTGGTCGTGACGGCCAGCCTGTTCGGCGCGAACAAGAAGCTGCTCACCGAGGTCACGACGCCGCTCGCGGGCCGCTGCGAGCAGGCGGGGACCAAGCCGGCGCCGACCAAGCCCGCCCCCGCCGACGCCGGCCTGCAGTGGGCGGACGGCGCGCTCGATCAGCTCCCCGATCCCGGCTCGGTCGCGATCGCGCAGACCTGGGCCAACAACTTCTTCGACGAGGATGTCGCCGCGCTGTCGCAAGGCTTCCCGGCGGGTGGAGTGACGGTGATCAAGGTCGCCGTGACCGCGGCGAGCTTACAGAAGCAGCTCGACAAGGCCGGCGGGATGTTCGCGCTCTTCCGCGTCCAGCCAGGCTTCGACTGCAAGCACCCGGAGAAGCCGACCGCCGACGAGTGCAAGTGGTCGAAGTGGCACGTCCAGCTCAAGTCGAAGACCGAGTTCTGGCTCTACAACACCGACGACAGTTTCTACGGCCCGTACCCGTCGCTGGTGTTCAGGAAGGCCGGCGCGAAGTGGGCGTGGGTCGGGGTCAAGCTGCTCGACCTCGGCGAGCCGTGAACCCGCCCCCATCGGGGGACGAGCCGCGCTCGTCGCCGGCACCGCGCAGGGGAGCGCCCCCCTGACGTGCGATGTCGCTCGAAGGGCCTCCCCCGGAGGCAACCTGTGCGAGCGGACCGACCGAGCGGACGCGAGCACGGCGTCATCCCGCCACGTGATCCGCCGGCCGTCATGCCAGGCCCTTTGCTCCAAGCGATCCGTGTCTTACGCCCTCCGCTTGGGCGAGGGTTCGCTGGTGATCGACCGCGTCACCGCGTACGTGGCGCTCGACCAAGCCGGGACGGTCGCCTCGGTGTTCGCCGCGAATGACGAGGCTTGGGCTCCGCGAGTTCGCCGGCTTGCCGACCTCGGCCCACCCCGACAACGCTGCGGGTCGATAGCGCCGGACGGACGGTGACGATCACCACCGCGATGTTGATCTCCGGTGGTGCGGGATCGGTCGCCCGCTCGGCGACGACGCGAAGCTTCGCCAATTGATTGGCGTCAATTACTTTTGCCGGCTGGCGACAACTATTCTTGCCGGTCCGACGGGTGGTTCACGCGGGGTTGATCTCGGTGGGGTAGTTGTCGTCGCGGGGTGATGTAGTTGTCGTTGGGTTGGTAGTTGTCGTCGACTTCGGGTCCTTCCGTTTCTTGGCGTCCTCGGCGCGGACGCTGCCGCGATCGATCTCGAGGATGGTGGCGTGGTGAACGAGGCGATCGATCGCCGCGGCGGTGGTCATCGGGTTCTTGAAGATCCGGTCCCACTCGCTGAAGACCAGGTTGCTGGTGATAATCAGAGACCGACGCTCGTAGCGCTCGGCCATGAGCGTGAAGAGGACCTCGGCCTCGTCGGCGCTCTGCTGCACGTAGCCGAGGTCGTCGAGGATCATGACGTCGTAGGCGTCGAGCGCACGAAGCGCGCGAGGGAGGCTGAGATCGCGGCGGGCCGCCAGCAGCTGCTGAACGAGCTGGTAGGTGGGGATGAAGAGCACGCTGACGCCGGCGCTGACGAGCGCGTGACCGAGCGCGCACGCGACGTGGCTCTTGCCGACACCCGGGCGGCCGAACAGCAGGACGTTGTCGCCGCGCTCGACGAACGCGCCGCGGGCGAGGTCGCGTGCTTGAATCAGAACGTTGCGTGGCACGCGGGCGGGGTCGAGCGTGTCGAAGGTCTTTGCGGGAGGGAGCCGAGATGCGCGCCGGAGACGATCGACGCGGCGTTCGCGACGAGCCTGCCACTCGACCTCGAGCACCTCGGCCAGGATGCCGAGGGCCTGGTCGCAGCCGGCGTCGAGGAACCGCTTCGTCGTCTGCTCGGCGGCGCTCGACAGCTTGAACTCGGCGAGGAGCTTTGTGATCCGGTCACCGACCTCTGGCGTGTAGACGGTCATGCGGCACCGGCCATCGTGATCAGCTCGTCGTAGACGCCGAGATCGGGGACGCCGATCTCGACATGGGGAATCGCCGAGGTCGTCGGTTGCGCGAGCGCCTTCACGGCGCTGAAGTCGAACGCCTCGCCCTTGTCGAGCAGGGTGTCGAGCGCGCGCGTGACATCGGCCTCGGACGTGCTCGCCGCGAGGTGCAGGATGCGGACGTACTCGACATCGGCGCGATCGCCGCGGCCGGCGCAGAGGGCGTCGTAGCCGCGTCGGAACGTCAGCGACGGAAACAGATCCTCGCGGTACCGGTATGCGGCGAACGCGCCGGGCTTGCGCACCAGCGACCAGATCACGTGCCGGTAGTCGATGCGGTGATTCTCGCCGCCGCGCAGTCGCGGCATGGTCTCGAGCAGCGACTTGCCGATCCAGATCTCGACGACATCCGGATGAACGCGAGCCTTGAGCTTGTGGCCGATCAGACGCGACGGGACCGAGTACGCACGCTTCGCGACGTGCACGGTGCTCCACTTTCGCACCGTCACGTCGACCTCGGTGTACTCGGGTAGCCGGTGGCTCGGCAGCGGCTTGAGCACGGTCCGCTCGTGTGCGAGGTCATCGGCGCGCCCCTTGTGGAAGCGCTCCTCGACGACGGCTCGTGCCCATGCGAGGTAGATCTCGACCGTCGGGAAATCGCGGCTGCCCCGCAACTTCAACGCCTGACCGAGGGCCACCTTGAGCAGGTCGTTGGCTTTTTCGACGACGCCGTTTTGATGCGCCTCGCCGGGCTCGATCCGCGACGACTCGAAGCCGTAGTGATCGACGACCTGGCCGAACCGCTTCGTCAGTGCTCGACCGCTTGTCTCCGCGAGCTCGTGGGTCGCCGCCGAGAGATTGTCCTGCCGGATCTTCTTCGGAACGCCGCGCAACGTCCACAGCGCACCCTGCAGCCCGGCGAGCAACGCTTCGTACGTCTCGCCCATCGCGAGCGAGATGTAGCGCCAGCCGCTCCACGCCAGCACGAACTGGAACATCAGGTGGACGAAGTGCACCCCCGCGATCGTCACGCCCAGCTCGCCGCAATGCGTGAAGTCGAACGCGCCGAGATGACCAGGCACATGCTCCTGCGGGAAGAACACCTCCTGCCGCGGCCCGTGCTCGGCCCGCCAGCGCCGAATCTGCCGCTGGAGCGTGCGGACCTGTCCAGGCTCGAACTCGTCGGGCCGCTTCCGGCACAGCTCGTCCATCAACGTCGTCCCGAGCAGCTCGCCGTCCTCGTCGCCACGGAGGTGTGGCTCGATCTCGGTGGCCCACACCGCGGCGAACGGATCCACCCGGGTCCTCCAGGTCCGAGGCGTGGTCGTCGCCGACGGCATCGGGCCGTCCTTCCAGGTCTGCGCTGATCGCTCGCTCATGCCGGCTGCCGCGGCCGCCGTCTCGATCGTGTGTCCTTGCATTCGTTTGCTCCTCAGAACGCGGACCTGCCGATCGGTGACCATCGACCTGCACCGCCCCCGGCACGCGGAGGGGTCAAGTTTTCGGCCATCACCATGGCTGTCCGCT
>JANXOM010000232.1 GCA_025353585.1 Deltaproteobacteria bacterium | reverse complement strand
CGACGCGGCCGCGAGCGGCGTCGGATCCCAGCGCGCGAACAGCTGCTGGGGCGACTTGCCGAGGTCCGCCTCGATGACGGCCGCGATCTGGCCGGCGCCGACCGTCGGCGCGCGATCCCACAGCGTGCCGAGCGCGGCCCGGCTCCTGCCGGTGGCGCTCATCGCTGCGAGCTGTGCGACCTTCGCGAGCCCGCCCTTGAGGCGGCCCGCCTGCGTGGCGAGCTGCTGCGCGACCTCCTCGTCGATGACCGCGTCGTCCTCCTCGGAGCCGCGCGCGTCCGTCGTCACGATCTGCTTCGCGCGTGCCCACAGCCGGGCGAACCCGACCAGCCGCTCCGCCGCCTTGCGTTCATCCACCAGGATTCTCCTCGTCGAGCGCCGCGCCCGTGATCACCGCGATCTCCTCCGTGGGATAGCGCGCCGGGCCCGAGTCGTCGCTCCAGTACAGCTCCACGCGGTTCTTGCCGGTCTTCTTCGCACGATAGAGCGCGCGATCGGCGCGGCGCACGAGGTCCGTACCGTCTCGCGCCTTGCTCTCGGGGTATGCCGCGATGCCGAGCGACGCGGTGACGCCGACCACGCGCGGCGGATCGTCATCGGTCGTGATGCGCAGCTCCGCGATCGCCGCGCGGATGCGCTCGGCCTGGTTGTAGGCGCCCACCATCTCGGTGCGCGGCAGGATCACGACCATCTCCTCGCCGCCGTACCGCGCCGCCGTGTCGACGCCGCGCATCTGCTGCCGCACGACGTTGGCGATGGCCTTGAGCACGCGATCTCCGACGAGATGTCCGTGCGTGTCGTTGAGGTGCTTGAAATCGTCGACGTCGAGCATGACGACCGAGAACGCGGTGCCGTAGCGCTTGCTCCGCTCGACCTCCTCCTCGATGCGGGCGTCGAAGTAGCGCCGCACGAACAGCCCCGTCAGGCCGTCGACCATCGCGAGCTCGTAGAGGTTCGCGTTCTGGAGCGCGGCCGCGATCTGCAGCGCCAGCGACTCGACGAGCCGGTGGTCGTCATCGCGGAACGCATGCGGGTGCGTGCTCTGCACGGCGATGACGCCCTCGCACCCGCCGAACATGAACAGCGGCGCGCCGAGCCACGAGCGGATGCCCTCGGTGCCGCCCTCGCCGAGGTCCACATCCGAGGTCGACAGGTCGTCGATGCGGCGCGAGCTGCCGTGGGTCATGACCCAACCTGCCGCGCCCTCGCCCTCCGCCATCACGCGGCGGAAGAACGTCTCGGAGCCCTTCTCGTACCCGTCGATCACGAGCCGCTTTTCACCGGCGCGTCGGTGCACGAGCGCGACGGCCTCCGCCTGCGGCACGGCGCGGCACGTCTCGCGCGCGATGGCCTCGACGAGCTCCTCGAGCTGCAGCGACGCGGACAGGCGGCGCCCGGTCGCGTTGAGGATCTCGAGATCGTGGACGCGCTCGGCGAGCGCCTCGCCGGTGCGCGAGAGCCGCGCGAACACGTAGTTGATGAGGAGGTACGTCAGGGAGAGCAGGATGAAGCCGAGCGGCTGGTCGGGGTCGTAGAGCAGCACGAGCACGACGCCGATCGGCATGAGCGACGCCTCGGCCGCGATGCTCGGCACCGCGAGCTCCCGCAGGTACGCGCGCCACGGCCGCCCGAACAGGGCCAGCCGTCCGCCCTGGATCGCGTAATGAACGACGAGCAAGGTCAGCGTGATCGCGACGACCCGGAGCATCACGGCGACCGCGCCCTCGTGGACGCCGCCGATCGCCACGGCGTCCGCGCGCCACAACCAGCCGCAGGCCACGAGGAGCCCGCCGCTCATGCCGCCGAAGTAGAGGACGTAGCCCGCTTCGGCCCACGCGCCGTCCTCGTCTCGCTTGCCCTTGCGGCGCGCATCGGCGAGCCGCACGAGCGCGTCCACGGAGAGCGCGACGGCGACGAGGCGGCCGGCGTCCACCGTGCCCACGCAGAGCGCGGCGGCGACGTAGTAGGCCGAGTCGAGCGACAGGACGCTGCCCTCCACGCCGCGGAACGCGAGCGCGCGGGCGAACACGATGACCACGACGAACATCGCGATGGACGAGCCCGGCGTGGCCTCGGGCGTCAGCACGCCCAGGAGGGGCATGCCGAGCACCACCGCCCAGCCGATCAGGCCCAGGGCGATCGTCAGCGCGTGACCGAGGGTCCGAGGGGCCACCAGGCCGGCTTGTACCACCGATACGCCGTGCTCGAACAAAAACGGCCTCACCACCGCGAGGTGACGAGGCCGCTAGGTGGCTGAAATGTGGGTCAATATGCGACCCTCGCGGGCCGCAGCGGAGGGTGGGTCAAATGTCGATGATCATCACGCCGCGCTCGCTCTCTTCGCGCGGTGGCGTGACGCGCGGACGATCGTCCTCGCGGTACGGGACCATCGGGAGCTCGGCATGTCCGCGCTCGTCCTCGCGGCGCTGCTCCTGCTCACGCTTCAGAATTTCTTCGATAATCCAGGGATCCAGCATCAGGGACCGCCTTTCACGTCTGTCAGTAGGTCTTCACCCAACCTGCTGCAACCTGTGGGCCCTAGGACGATGATTCCCACTTCATCATTCTAACGCGTGACAATCGAAGAGGCTCGTTGCTGGCGGTCAAAATCTCGCCGGCCGTGATCTGTCCAGCATCGCGCCGCACCAGGGTGCACGGCGTCACCTGACGCAATCGGCCATTATCGATTACTGAACAGAGGCGCGACCTTGAGCGCCTGCCGAGGATCGGCGCGCTGGTGACAAAAGACGCCCCGGGTGGGGCTCGACCCTCCCCGGCCCTGCCCGATCGTCAGTCGAGATCCTTCAGCTTCCAGGCGCCGTCTTCCTTGATGAACTTGACCTCGCTCGCGTCGCCGTACTTCAGGCGCGCGTCGTTCCCGCGCTCCTGCGGGACCTCGGTGACGTTCTGCTCGAGGGTCGTCATCAGGCTCTCCATCTTGTCCCGGGAGCCGCCCGTGAACTGCGCCTTCATCTTCGCGACGTCCATCTTCTCGCGGTACGCGTTCGGGACGAATCGCAGCATGACGTCCCAGCGCTCCAGCCGGTACGCGCGCACGAACGACCGCAGCGCGGACTGCGGCGAGCTCTGATCGTAGAAGTCGAGCGGGTTACTGCCGATCCGCCAGTGCCCGTCCTCCTGGACGAGGCGCATGCGGTCGCCGAGGCCGTACTCGAGCTCGGCCGTGACCTCGAGGCGGCCGTGCTTGCCGCGGAGCCGGTCGGCCGTCTCGTCGACCTCGCGCGGGTTGTCGCGCATCATGCGGACGTAGTCGTCCTTGCTGACCTTGGCGCGAAAGCTCGACGACATGAGCCCGTACGCCGCCGCGTAGTCGTGGTTCTTGAGCGCGCGGCCGTAGCCATCGAGCGCGGCGTTCGGCCCCGGTCCATGCGAGCACCCGACGGCGAGCGCCGCGAACAGAACCAGCAGCCTGCGCATCGCGATGGTTATCCCACGGCCTGCGGCAGCTCGCCAGAGGCGCCCGCCGCGCGCGCCCGGACATCGGCGCCGAACGTACGCGTCGCCCGGGCCATGCAGAGCGCGGCGAGGACGAGCATGACCGTCGGCACCCACATCGCCGTGCGCAGCGTGGTCGCGTCGGAGACGACGCCGACGACCCACGACGAGGGCGACGTGCCGAAGAGGTGCATCGTGAAGATGACGAGGCCCTGCGCGGCGACGGTGAGCTCGGCCGGCGCGAGGTCGTCGACGGAGGCGGCCATCGGCGCGTGGTACCAGCTGATGAAGAACAGGGTCAGGATGCCGGCGACGTAGAGCAGCGGGCCGGCCGGCAGGAGGATCGCGGCCACGGCGCACGGCGCGGTCATCGCCATCCCGATGACGATCGTCCACAGCCGCCCGTTGCGCGCGCGCCGGCGGAAGCGGTCCGCCAGGGCGCCGCCCGTCGGGATGCCGGCGAGGCCGCCGAACAGCGCGATCGCGAGGAGCGTGCTCGCCGCGGCGTCGCTCATGTGCTTGTCGCGGTTCAGGTAGTCCTTGAGCCAGGCGTTGTACGCGCCGGCCGCGAACGCCATGAACGTCGTCGAGAGCATGAGCCAGCGCAGCGTGGAGATGCGCAGGAGGCGGCGCGCGTCCGCGACGAACGCGCCCGCGAGCTCCGTCATCGAGGAGCCGTGGTGGTGCGTGTCGCTACCCGCGGCGGCCGGCCTGGCCGGGGGCAGCGTCGCCGACCGCTTGCGCTGCGGCACGGGCATGAAGCACAGGACCACGGCGAGGGCGACGCCGGGCACCGCCAGCGCGACGACGACGACGGGGAACCCGAGCGCGACGCCGACCGCGAATCCCGCCACGCCGCCGAGCAGGAGCCCGAGGTTGAACACGCTCATCAGCACCGCCTTGCGCGGGCCGTCGAAGAGCTGGCCGAGGATCGAGTTCGCGACCGGCACGACCGCGGCCGTGCCGAGGCCGACGAGCGCGCGCGTGATCGCGAGGCCGTGGTAGGTCGTGGTCAGCGCGCCCGCCGCCCCGGCCGCGCTGGCGAGCACCATGCCGACGGCGATCACGTAGCGGCGATCGCGCCGGTCGCCGGCCCAGCCGAACGGCAGCGTGGCGAGCGCGTGGGGGAGGACGAACACCGTCGCGAGGAGGCCGAGGTCGGCGTCACTGACGTTGTAGCGGATCCGGAGCGTCGGGTAGACGGCGAAGAGCGCGTTGCGCGCCGCGTACGCGACGAGGTTCGTCAGCGCGAGGACGAGCAGGATCGAGACGCCGCCCCGCGGCTTGCTCACGGCGATGACTCGTCGGCGTCGTGCAGCTTGAGGTCGTAGTCGCCGCTGGTGGCCTTGCCCGTCACGCGCACGACAGCCGTCGCGTTCGCGGGCACCTTGCCATGCACGCGCTCGGCGGCGCCGGGCGGGAGGTCCGACTTTCCGATCACCTTGCCGTCGACCACGAGCTCCGCGACGAGGTCCACGTCGCCCCGCGGCTCGAGCGTCACGTCGACCTCGCGCGCGGTGGCGCTGGCCGGCAGGGCAAAGCAGTCGGTGTCGCCCGGCGTGAGCGAGGCATGGACCGTCGTCCGATCGGCGGACACGGCAAACGGTCGGTCGAGCGTGTCGTCGGGCTCGGTCTCGGTATCCGGCTCGAGGACGCGCGCGGTGACCTTGATGGCGTACGGGGTGTCGGGGTTGCTGCGATCGCCCTTGACGACGAGGTAGTAGAACGGCGCGGCGCCCGAGCCGACGGCCGGGAGCACGCTCCGCACGACGAGCGGGGCGCCCCGGCCCGTGTGGCGCGTCAGCATGGCTCCGCCCGCCGCATCGGTCAGCTCGAGCGTCAGCGCGACGCCGTCGACCGCGCCGATCTCGACGTCGACGACGTCCTTGCCCGACAGCGCCTCGAGCGACAACTTCCACGCGTCCACATCGCCGCTCCAGCCGATGTAGCCGGTGCCCGGCTCGCCGGCGACGAGGTCGTTCGCCGCGCCGCGGTCGTCATCGGGCTCCCGTTCCGCGCCGGCGGCCGGAGGCGAGAGGTTCGCCGTGATCTCGTAGACGGGCGCGGGCACGGCGGGCGGCGTGGTCTCGATCGTCGGCCCCGGATCGGCGGACGGCGGTGGGGGCGGCGCGCCTTTCTTGGGGGCCCTGCCCTTCGGCGCTTTCGGCGGCGGCTTGACCGGCTTCGCCTTCACCGGCGGCGGCTTCTTCGCGCGCACGATCGCCGTGTAGCGGCCGGGGACGACGCCGAGGTTCGGGACGCCCTCGACCACGCGCGCGCCGCCCCGGTCACTGCGGGCCACGGTCTCGCCGCTGGCGTCGACGATCTCGAGCGTCAGGTCCACCCCGTCGGCGCCGGACACCATGACGGCGAGCGCGCCGGGGGTCGCGACGTCGATGCGGTAATGGTCGACGTCGCCCTCCGCCGGCTCGATGCGACCACGGACGGTGCCGCCGAGCGCGAGCGGCGTGGCCGTGTCGACGCCGTCGTTCGGCTCGATCTCGTCGCTCGCCGCGCCGGGGAGGGGCTTGCCGTTCGAGCCAACGCTCGCGGCGGGGAAGACGGGCGCGGCGATGAGCTCGACGGGGGCGCCGCTCCCCGTGCGATGCGGCGCGCTGCCACCGCCGTTCCCGCACGCCGCGGCCACGAGGGCGACGGCCGTGACCGCCGCGGCACGCACTACTTGACCTTGCTCCGCTCGGCGAGCCCCGCGAGGAACTCCGCCGACGAGACGACCTTCCCCGCGACCTTGATCTCGCCGCGCATCTTGAAGATCTTGCCCTTGCGGAGCGGGACGACCTCGATGATGAGCTGGTCGCCGGGCGTGACGGCCTTGCGGAACTTCACGGCGTCGATCGCCATGAACAGCATGACATGCGTCGTGGCGTCGAACTGGACGCTCTTGCTGGCGAGGATGCCGCCGGCCTGGGCCATCGCCTCGATCTGCAAGACGCCCGGGAACACCGGGACGCCCGGAAAGTGCCCCTGGAAGAACGGCTCGTTGAACGTGACGTTCTTGAGCGCCACCACGCGGTCCTCGGTCAGCTCGAGGACGCGGTCGATGAGCAGGAACGGGTAGCGATGCGGCAGGAGCCCGAGGATCTGCTCGGGGCCCAGGGCCGACGATGCCACCGACGGAGACTCGGGCTCGGACATGCCGGGAGCTTACTGCATGCGCTTGTCGGCCTGCAGCTTGGCCGTCAGATCGATCGTCTGGTCCCACCACACGGCCGCCTCGCGGTCGACGATGAGCACGACGCCCTCGGACTTCGCGATGTCCTTGATGATCGGATCGGCCTTCTCGAGCAGGTCGTGGACGAGCTTGGTGCGCTCGCCGGCGAGGTCGCGCTCGAGCTTGACGTAGGTCTGCTGCAGCGCGACGAACTGCTTCTCGAGGTCGGTCTTCTTCGCCGCGAGGACCTCGGGCTTCATCACCGACGCCTGGCGATCGAGGTCGGCGTCGGCCTTCTTGAGGTCCGCCTGGTTCTTGTCGAGCTCGGCCTGCTTGGCCTTGCGCGTCTTCTCGAAGGCATCGCTCGCGCGCTTGCCGGCGGGCGTCTCGGTCAGCGTCCGCTCGATGTCGAGCAGGCCGATCTTGGGGTTCGACGGGACGGCGCTGCTCGCGAGCTGGGTCGCGAACGGGCTGACCATCAAGCCGATGCCGAGACAGCCGAGAGCGAGGTAGCGATTCATGGGACCTCGCTTCTACCCCGGCTCGGGGCCCGGGCGGCTAGAAGAAGTTACCGATGGTGAACTCGAACACGAGCGGGTCCTCGCCAGGCTGCGCGTCGAGGGGAATGCCCCACTCGAACCGCAGCGGGCCGATCGGCGAGAACCAGCGGAACCCGAACCCGACGGACTTGCGGAGGCCGCTCGTGAGCGACGTCAGCGCGTGGAAGCAGGGGTCGAACTTGATCGAGGTCGTCGAGTGCTGCGCCTGGAGGCCGCTGCAGTAGCGGTTCTCGAGGTTGTACGCGTTACCCATGTCGTAAAAGATGACGCCGGAGATGCCGACCTTCTTGAATAGCGGGAACTCGACCTCGCTGTTGAAGATGATCTGCATGTTGCCGCCGAGCGGGAGACTGCCGAGCTGCTGGCCGACGTCGCCGGGCTGCGAGACCAGGAGGCGCGGGCCGAGGGACAGCGGCGCGTAGCCGCGGATGTTGTAGATACCGCCGACGAGGTAGCGCTCGCTGATGGGGACGCCGAGCGGATCGGTCGAGGTGGTGATGCCGACCTCGGCGTTGAGCTTGAGGACGAACGGCCCGAAGATCGGCTTGTAGTAGCGAGAGAAGCCACCGTACCGCACGAACTTGTTCTCCGAGCCGGTGAACGAGCTCGCGTACTCGGCGAACAGCGTGTGGTACCAGCCGTTCGAGGCGAACAGGCGGTTGTTGCGCGAGTCCCACGACAGCGAGGCCTTGACGGACGAGGTCACGCCGCCGCGGAACAGGTTCGCGACCTGCTGGGCCGCGATCGGCGCCTTGCTCGCGCCGAGGTTGACGATGCCGAGCGTGCCGCTCGTGATGCTGACGTCCTCGAGCTTGTACGTGAGGAACGCGCGCGCCTCGTACGAGAGCGGGTAGCCCCACGTCAGCGTGCCGCCGGTCGCGTTGCGCGAGAACGCCGTGGAGCCGGCGATCGACGTCGCGAAGTAGCGGCTCTGGTTGTAGACGTCGAAGGCGAACGTCCAGTAGCTGTCGAGGAAGTACGGCTCGACGAAGCGCAGGAGGAACAGCTGGCGGAGGCTCGAGATCTGCGCCTGCAGCGCGAGCGTCTGGCCGCGGCCGAAGAGGTTGTTCTGGGAGATCTGAGCCTGGGCGATGAAGTTCTCGACGGACGAGAACCCGGCGCCGATCTGGAACGTGCCGGTGGCCCGCTCGCTGACCTCGACGTTCACCTCGACGAACTCGTCGGAGCTGCCGCGCTTCGTGGAGACGACGACGTTCTCGAAGAAGCCGAGCGCCTGGATGCGGCGCTTGCTGATCTCGAGGTTCGTGTTGTTGAAGAGCTCGCCCTCGGCGATCTTCATCTCGCGGCGGATGACCTTGTCGCGGGTCTTCGCGTTGCCGCGGATGTTGATGCGCTCGAAGTAGGCGCGCTTGCCGCGCGCGACCTCGAACGTCAGGCTGATCTTCTTGTTGACCTGGTCGACCTTGGTCAGCGGCAGGACGTTCGCGTAGGCGTAGCCCTGGTCCTGGTAGTAGGACGAGAGGTGCTCGCGGTCCTCGGCGATCATCGTGCGCGAGAACAGCGTGCCCGGCCGGATGAGGACCTTCTTGAGGTTCTCGGCCGGCGTGCCGATGAGATCGCCCTTGAAGCTGACCGACGCGATCGAGAAGATCGGCCCCTCGTCGATCGGGATCGAGAGGTACATGTACTGCTTGTCGCGCGAGAGCCGCAGCTGCGGCGTGCCGACCTTGACGTTCGCGTAGCCGCGGTCCCAGTAGTGCGCGCTGATGAGGATGAGGTCGCGCTCGAACGCCTCCTGCGAGTAGGTGCCGGAGTCGTTCAAGAACGACAAGACATCCGCGCGGCGGGTGCCGATGGCGCCGCGGAGCTCGTCGTCGGAGATGGTCGCGTTGCCGATGAACTCGACATCGCGGATCTTGACCTTCGCCTTCTCGTCGATGTTGAACCAGACGTCGACCTCGGTGTCGTTGATCGGCTTGATCTCGTAGTCGACGGTCGCGAGGTAGTAGCCCTTCTGGACGTACTGATCCGCGATCTTCTCGCGGTTCTTCTTGATCTTCCCGATGTCGACGATGGTGTCGAGCTCGAGGTCGATGACCTCGTTCACCTTCGACAGCTCGAGCTCGTGGTTGCCGGAGATGAGCACCTTGCGGATCGACGGCTTCTCCTTGACGGCGAACGTCAGGATCAGCGAGCCGTTCGCCTGCTTCTCCGCCTCGACCTGGACGTCGGCGAAGAAGTTCATCTTCCACATCGCGCGCAGGTCCTCGCGGAGCTTGGACGCGTCGTAGAGCGTGCCGGGCTTCGAGAGCAGCTGGACGCGGATGGCGTCGTCTTCGACCTTGCGATTGCCGCGGAACTGGATGCGCTCGATCGGGCGGCCCTGGAGCTTGATCGCATCGTCGGTCGGATCGACCGGGCTCACGGGCGCGGCGGGCGCAGCGGGCGCCGGGGCGGGTTGGGCGTGCGCGAGCACGCAGGTCGTGACAAGGAGCGCGACCGCGAGGCCGAGGCGGGTCTTCATGACGTGACCTCGGGCGCGATCTCGGCGGCGGTTCGGTAGTCCACTTCCTTGTCCTCGTCGACCATGCGGCCGCCATCCATCATCCGCATGCGCCGCGGCATGAGCCGGGCGAGCTCCGGGTTGTGCGTGACCACGAGCAGGGTCGAGCCGCGCTCGCGATTGAGATCGAGGAACAGCTGGTGGATCGCCTCGCCGGTCTTGCGGTCGAGGTTGCCGGTCGGCTCGTCGGCGAGGAGGAGCGCCGGCTCGAGCACCATGGCGCGCGCGAGGGCGACGCGCTGCTGCTCGCCACCGGACAGCTCGCTCGGGCGATGCGTGAGGCGGTGCGAGAGGCCGACGCGGCCGAGGATGTCGCGCGCGCGGGCGCGGGCGAGCGCGATCGGCATCTGCTGGATCAGCCCTGGCATCATCACGTTCTCGAGGGCCGTGAACTCGGGCAGCAGGTGGTGGAACTGGAACACGAAGCCGATGTGCTTGTTGCGGAACTCGGAGAGCCGCGTCGCGCCCATCCGCGTCAGCTCCTCGCCGTTGAACTTGATCGAGCCCGAGGTCGGCAGATCGAGGGTGCCGATGAGCTGCAGGAACGTGGACTTGCCAACGCCGGAGGCGCCGACGACCGCGACCATGTCGCCGGGCTCGAGGTGCAGGTCGACGTTCCAGAGGATCGGGAGCGGCTTGCCGTTGTGGATGTAAGCCTTGCCGAGGCTCACGATCTCGAGCCGGCAGCCGCGGGTCACGGCCGCGCTGGGCAGCACCGAAATGGCAGGCTCGCTGGGTGCGGTCGCGGAGGCGTCAGTCACAGGATTCCCCAAGGGGCGCAGGACCTTATTCGAGGCCCGTGCACAGTGTCAACGCGCGTTCCGACCGTTCCCGAGCGAGTTTGGTTGCCTGCCGTGGATCTCCGTCGTGCGGTTCAGCAGGCACCTCAGATTTCACGGCGCGTGATCGCCGAAAGCCGCCCCGTCCGGACGGCAATGTCGCGATCATGCTCGGGCGAAAGTCCCCGGAGGCCGACGACGGCCTAGAGGCCGGCCGTCACGCCGAGCGTCCACATGCTCGTGCCGACGTCGCGGCTGAACGCGCGGCCGTTGCTGTCGGCCAGGCCGGCCGCGTTGCGCGTGTAATCGACCCAGACGCTCGCGTGGGCGAGCTGCGGGATCCTGAGCTGGTACTCGAAGCCGGCACCGACCAGGTAGCCCGAGCCCGAGAGATCCCCCTGGGCGCGGTCCGTCGAGAAGCTCGTGCGCTGGAGCCCGAGGCGCGCGAACGCGCCGAAGCCGTTGCCGATCGGCAGGTGACCGACGCCGGCCGCGTAAAACTCGCGACCGCTGTAGTCCGCCCCGCCGTGGGCCAGGTTGTACCCGATCACGCCACCTTCGGCGCCGACGTACTTCGTGAACTCGTAGCCCGCGGCGAAGCGGAGCGACCGGCTCGCCGGCGTGAAGGCGCCGCTCGAGGCATCGTCAGCGACGCCCGTGTTGCCGAGCCCCAGGCTTCCGTAGACCCCCGCCGAGGCCGAGTGAGCGGTGGCAGCCAGCAGGGTGACGACGGCGAGCGCGCGAATCATGTGCGGAGTCGGAGCACACGGCGTGCCAGAGCTGGGCGGCCAGGAATCAAGCAGCTACGTGCGCCACCGTGGCCAGACCTTCACACCCTGGGGGATCACTGTCGCATTCCGGCGGCGGGTCTGACGAGTGCCGCCAGAATGGACGGGTAAACTGTGGCCGCGATGGAGATGAAGACCCCGGCCGCTGCGGTCAGGATCACCGACTGCAACTCCACGTGGACCGGCATCCGATCGATGTAGTAGACGTCCGGGTTGAGCGGGATCCCGAAATGCTGCCCCGCGTAGCACCCGAGCAGCCCGACACCGATCCCGAGCGCCGTCCCGATCAGGCCGATGAGCAGCCCCTGGATCGCGAAGAGAAGCATGAGTCCGAAGTTGCTCGCCCCCAGCGTCTTCAGCAGCGCGATCTCCTTCTGCTTCTCGATGACGACCATGATCAGGTTGCCGACGATCGAGAACGACGCGACGATGATGACGATCCCGAGCACGAGAAACATCGCGACCTTCTCGAGCTTGAGCGCCGAGAACAGGCTCCGGTTGAGCTCCTTCCAGTCCTGGACCCGGTACTGCGGCCCGAGCGCGTCGGATAGCTTCTCGACGTAGATGTCCGTCTCGTCGGGGTCCCCGATGCGGACCTCGATGCCGTCGATCGCGTCGCCGCGGTCGAGGAACTCGTCGAGCGAGTCGAGCGAGACGTAGACGTACTTGAGGTCGTACTCGTACATGCCCGTGTAGAAGGTGCCGGCGACTCGGTAGTCGCGGTTGAACGGGATCGGCATGCCCGTCGCGTCGGGGTTCGACGGGTCCGAGAGCGGCGAGACCACGCGGACCTCCTCGCCCGTGTAGAGGTGCGTCTGCTTGACGAGCTCGCGGCCCACGAGGATGCCGGGGAGCGACTGGGTGCGGCGCGAGATCGCCGGCGAGTCGAGCGGGACATCGACCACGTGGATCGCCGGGTCGAACGCGTCGACGCCGCTCCCGCTGCCCGCGCGATCGGGGAGCGGCTGGCTGTAGTCGGTCGGCGGCTCGTCGCTCGTGAGGAGATCGGCGGGCGCCGGGTCGACGACGTGCGCGCGCGCGGCGGAGCCCGCCGGCACCTCGGTCTCCTCGTGCAGGTCCGTGGGCACCGGCCGCGGGGCGGGCTCGGCGTCACTGCCCGGCCCCGAGAAGTCGATCGGATCGCCGGCGCTCGGCATGTCCGCGGGCGCGGGGTCCCGCACCTTCCCCGCCGGCGCACGCGCCCGCTGCGGCACGCGGAGGTCGTGCGAGTCGTCCACCAGCGGCGCGAGTCGCTGCATCGCGTCCTTGTCGTCGAGCGCCGACACGAGCTCGGTCACCTTGCCGACGGTGGCCGGATCGATGCCCTTGATGATGACGTTCATCCCGTTGTTGTTCGCGGCGATGACGACCTCGCTGCCGCCGTACGGGGTCGACGCGACGATGCCCGGCATGTGATCGACGCGCGCCTTGACCTCGTGCCACTCGGTGAAGTCGCCGTCTTCGCGCGTGATCTGGATGTGCGCGTTGGAGCCGAGGATCTTCTCGCGCAGATCGGTCTCGAAGCCGCTCATCACCGACAGCACGCCGACGAGCGCGCTCGTGCCGATGAACACGCCGACGATCGGCACGGTGGTGAAGAACGTGAAGAACGCGCGGATCGTGCCGGCGAACCCGGCGAGGCCGCCGATCGCGCCGAGGATCAACATGGTGATGGTCACGCCCTGGTAGACCTGCACCATGTTCTCGGGCTCGACGTGAAGGGGCAGCTTGCCCGCGCGGGATAGCGACAGGAACACGAGGCCGATGCCGATCAAGACGACGGCCGCCGTGTACGTGATGAAGGCGAGCTTCGAGTGCCGGAGCACGTAGATGTACCAGTGCACCGTCGTGAACGCGCAGCACCCGAGGAGCACGACCGAAACGACGTCGAGCTGCGCCGGATGATAGATGCCGACGACCACGGGCACGATCTGCACGACAAAGCCGGCGAGCAGGATCACCAACGTGCGGAGCGACACCCGCGGTGGATTCACCAGCAGGTAGCGGAAGGCGACGAAGAGCTTGTAGTCAAACATCCGAACGCTACTCGGGCCTCATCAGCGGGAAGAGCAGCACGTCGCGGATCGAGGCCTGGTTCGTGAGCAGCATCACGAGGCGGTCGATGCCGATGCCCTCGCCCGCCGTCGGCGGCATGCCGACCTCGAGCGCGCGGCAATAGTCCTCGTCGTAGTCCATCGTCTCGGCCGCGCCGGCCGCCTTCGCGTGGACCTGGGCCGCGAACCGCGCGCGCTGGTCATCGGGATCGTTCAGCTCCGAGAAGCCGTTGGCGAGCTCCTTGCCGCACACGAACAGCTCGAACCGGTCGCAGACCGCTGGGTCCTTGTCGTTTTTGCGCGCCAGCGGCGAGACCGCGAGCGGGAATTGCGTGAGGAACGTGGGCTGCACGAGCTTGGCTTCGGCGGTCGCTTCGAAGATCAGGTAGCCGAGGTGGCCCGCGCGGACGCGCCGCGCCAGATCATCGGGATAGCGCTCGATCAGCGCTTTCGCCAGTGCCGGCCGCCGCGCCGCATCCTTGAAGCCGGCCGTGAGCTCGGCCTGATCGCCCATGTCGTCGCCCCTGATGCCCTCGCGCAGGACGCGGGCGATGTCGGCCGCCGGGACGCCGCTGGCGATGGCGACCTCCGCCGCGACGGCTGGATCGGAGAACACCTCGTCGGCGTTCGCGATGCCGCCGAGCTCGCGGACAGCGTCCTGCACCGTGATCCGGCGCCACGGCGCGGCGACCTCGACCGGCGTGCCGTCCCAGGTCAGCGCCGTGGTCCCGCACACCTCGCGCGCGAGCTCGCCGACCAGCTCCTCGGTCAGGTTCATCAGGTCGGTGTAGGTCGCGTACGCCTGGTACATCTCCAGCATCGTGAACTCGGGGTTGTGTCTCCGGGACAGCCCCTCGTTGCGGAAGTTGCGGTTCACCTCGTACACGCGCTCGAATCCGCCCACGACCAGGCGCTTGAGGTAGAGCTCGGGCGCGATCCGCAGGTACATCGGGATGTCGAGCGCGTTGTGGTGCGTGGCGAACGGCTTGGCCGCCGCCCCGCCGATGATCGAGTGCAGCATCGGCGTCTCGACCTCGAGGAACCGGCGGGCGTCCAGGAAGCGGCGGATGCCGGAGACGATCGCGGAGCGCTTGCGGAAGACCTCGCGGACCTCGGTGTTGACGACGAGATCGACGTAGCGCTGGCGATAGCGAGTCTCGAGATCCTCGAGGCCACCCCACTTGTCCGGCAGCGGGCGCAGGGACTTGGTCACGATCCACAGGCGCTTGACGAGGATCGACAGCTCGCCGCGCTTGGTCCAGAACGCCGGGCCCTCGGCCGCGACCTGGTCGCCGGCGTCGAGGCGCGGCAGGATGGTCGCGAAGTCGCCGGCGTCGAGGTGCTCGATATTGATGTAGAGCTGGAGGTCTCCGCTCGCGTCGCGGAGCGGCGCGAACACCATCTTGCCCGAGCCGCGCTTGACCATCACGCGGCCCGCGACGCGGAGCGGCTCGCCGTCGATCGGCGTGATGACATCTGGCGTCGCGGGGCGCTCGCCGGGCACGCGCTCGACGGGCTCGACCGGCGCCGGCTTCGTGGCCGCGTAGCGCTCGCGAACCGCGTGCAGGCTGATCGTGGGCGCGATGTCGTTGCGGTACGGGTCGCTGCCCGCCTCGCGCAGCGCGCTCGCCTTCGCCCGCCGCTCGCCCATGATGCGGTCGAGGGTGTTCTCGGGCGGAGCTTGCGGCGGACGGGGCGGCATGACGGCGCGGAAGATAGCCGAAATGTCGTGCTATCACGAGGCATGAGCCGCCTCCTCGTCGTCGCGTTCGTCCTCGCGAGCGCGTCCGGGATTGCATGTCACAAGGTAGAGCCGCAGCCCCGCGAGCACGCGGGCTCGGCGAGCCCCCCGGGCGTCGCCGTCCCCACCGCGAAGTCCGAGGCCGATCCGTGCGCGAAGGCCGAGCCCGAGGGGCCGATCGCGTGGATCCGCGACGACTACCCCGCCGCCCTCGCCTGCGCCCGCGCGCGCAAGCAGCCGCTCGTCCTCGATCTGTGGGCGCCGTGGTGCCACACCTGCCTCTCGATGCAGACGACGGTCTTCCAGGACGCGTCGTTCGGCCCGGACGCGAAGCGCTTCGTGTTCGCGGCGCTCGACACGGATCGCGACACCAACGCGCCCGCCATCGAGAAGCTCGCGCTGTCGGCGTGGCCGACCTTCTACGTGGTCGGCACGGACGAGGCCGTCCGCGCGCGCTTCGTCGGCGGCGCGAGCACGGCGCAGTTCCACGCGTTCCTCGACGCGGGCGCGCAGGCCGCGGGCACCCTGCCCGAGGGCCCCGACGCCCACCTCCTCGCCGCCGAGCGCGCGCTCGCGCTCAAGGACACCGCGACGGGCGAGGCCGAGCTGACGACCGCGCTCGCGACGGCACCCGCCACGTGGGTCCGCCGGCCGGACGCGCTCGTCTCGCTCGCGATGGCGAAGGCGAAGCGCAAGGACCTCGAGGGGTGCCTCGCGCTCGCCGACAAGGAGCTCGATGCGACCGGCAACACCGCCGCCGCCAGCGACTTCCTCGTCACCACGATGGGGTGCGCGGATGACCTCCTCGAGGCCCCCGGCGCCACCAAGCACGCCGACGCGGTCACCCGCGCCACGGCCCTGCGCACGCGCGCCGTGACGCGCTGGCAGGCGCTCCTCGCGAACCCGACCTCACCGATGAGCGTCGACGACCGCTCCGATGCGATGGCCAGCCTGCGCGAGACGCTCGACAAGCTCGGCAAGCACCCCGAGGCGGTCGCCGTGGCGGAGAAGCAGCGCGCGCTCCTCGACCAGGCCGCGACCGCCGCCGCGACCCCGCTCGCCGCGAGCACGTATCACTGGCCGCGCGCCGAGGTCTACGTGTACCTCGGCAAGCCACTCGAGCTCGTCCCCGCGCTCGAGACGTCCGCGGCGCAGCTGCCGAAGGAGTACGAGCCCCGCGCGCGCCTCGGCTGGGTGCTCATGAAGGCCGGCAAGTTCGGCGAGGCCGCGACGTGGACCGATCAGGCGCTCGCGCTCGTGTACGGACCGCGCAAGGCGCGCGTGCTCGGCCAGCGCGCCGACATCGCGCACGGGCTCGGCGACGCGGCGGGCGAGCGGACGTATCGCGAGCAGGTCGTCGCGCAGCTCGTCAGCCTGCCGGAGAGCCAGAAGTCGGGCGACCAGATCGCGCACGCGAAGGCCGCGCTGGCCGCGCTCGATGCGCCGCCGGCCAAGCCCGCCCCGGCGCACGCCGCGAAGAAGTAGGCGACCGCCGCTACGCGCGCGGGGCGTTCGCGGCCTTGAGCAGGTACGTGCGGATCAACTCGTCGATGTCGCCGTCGAGCACGGCGTCGACCGCGCTCGTCTTGAGCTCGGTGCGGTGGTCGTTCACCTGCTGGTACGGGAACAGGACGTAGCTGCGGATCTGCGAGCCCCACTCGATCTTGAGCCGGTTCTTCTGATCCTCGGCCGCCTGCGCCTCGCGCTTCGCGAGCTCGAAGTCGTACATCTTCGCGCGCAGCATCTTCATCGCCTTCGCCTTGTTCGAGTGCTGGCTGCGCTCGTTCTGGCACTGGACGACGAGGCCGGTCGGCAGGTGGGTGATGCGCACGGCGGAGTCCGTCTTGTTGACGTGCTGACCGCCCGCGCCGCCGGCGCGATACGTGTCGATCTTGAGGTCCTTCTCGTCGATGTTGACCTCGATGTCGTCATCGATATCCGGCGTGACCGTGATCGCGGCGAACGACGTCTGGCGGCGGCCGGCGGCGTCGAACGGCGAGACGCGCACGAGCCGGTGCACGCCGTTCTCGGCCTTGAGGAGGCCGTACGCGAAGTCGCCGGTGACGATGATCGTCGCGCCCTTGATGCCGGCTTCCTCGGCGGGCGTCTCCTCGACGATCTCGACCTTCCAGCCCTTCCGCTCGCAGTAGCGGATGATCATGCGCAGGAGCATCGAGGCCCAGTCGCTGGCATCGACGCCGCCCGCGCCCGACGCGACCGAGACGATCGCGCCGTTGCTGTCGAGCTCGCCCGAGAGCATGCGCCGGAACTCGATGTCCTCGAACGCCTTGAAGATGCCCGTCACGGTGGCCTGCGCCTCGGTGATGGTCGCCTCGTCCTGCGCTTCCTCGCCGAGCTCGATCAGGACCTCGGCGTCGGCGAGCGCGCGGACCTGCGCGTCGTACACCGACACGACCTGCTCGAGCCGCTTCTTGTCACGCAGCACGCCCTGCGCTTTTTTCTGATCGTCCCAGAACGTCGGGCGACCCGCGATGGAGTCGAGCTCCTCGATCTTCAGGCGCTTCGCGTCGACGTCAAAGTAACCTCCGGAGCTCTGCGGTCTTCCCGCCGAGCTCCTTCAGCTGCGTGCGCACCACGCGCGCGTCCTGCGGATCGATCGCCATGCGCTCGTATACCGGGCCCGGCCGTCGCCGACAAGCGGGCGGCTCGCGCTACGCTCGGGCGCACCGTGTCGGACGACGCCCGTCTCCTCGCCGCGCGCGTCCGCCACCTCCAGGAGGTGACGGCCAAGGCGACCCTCGCGCCGTCGGTGGACGAGATCGCGCGCGTGCTCGTCGAAGAGGGGGTCGCCGCGCTCGGCGGGGCGATGGGGGCGTTGTGGCTCGTCGAGGGCGATGACCTCGCGCTCGCGCACTGGGTCGGCGTCGGGCGCACGCCGGCGCACGAGCGCCCGCCGATCGCCGGCGACAACCCGCTGGCGCTCGCCGCGCGCACCGGCCACCCGGTGTGGGTCGACGACCGCCGCGCCTTTGCGACCGCGTTTCCCGAGGCGGCGGCACGCTCGGCGCCGGCGCTGGCCGCGGACGGTGACATCGCGATGGCGTGCCTGCCGCTCCTCGCCGCCGGCCAACCGATCGCGGTGTTCCTGTGCGCGTTCGCCACCGCTCGCGCCTTCCCCGCCGACGACCGCACGTTTCTGACCACGATCGCCCGGCAATGCGCCGTCGCCATCGAGCGGCTGCGGCTGATCGCGAGCGAACGCGCGCTGCGCCTGCGCGCGGAGGCGCTGGCCGCGGGCCTCGCGCGCCTCCAGGAGCTCGCGGGCGACCTCTCGCTCGTGGTCGATCTCGCGGACGTGGCGCGCGTGTTCCTGGACCGCGGCCGTGCGGCCGTCGCCGCGTACAACGCCGGCATCTGGGTCATCGACGGCGACCACGCGCGCCTCCTCGGCCACCTCGGCTACACGCCGGAGACCGCCGCGGTCTTCGAGCGCATCCGCGCCGACGCGACCGACAACCCGCTCGCGCGCGCGATCGCCAGCGAGCAGCCCGTGTTCCTCAGTGGACGGGAGGTCTATCGCAGCCAGTTCGGCGAGCTCGAAGCCCAGACGCGGCACTTGAACCCGCCGGGGACGGTCGAGGCGATCGCGTGCTTGCCGATGATCGTCGACGGCCGGGTCCTCGGCGCGGTGGGCCTCACGTGGACCGAGCCGCACGCGTTCGATCCGAGCGAGCGCGAACTGCTGCTCCTGATGGTCCGGCACGCCGGCCAGGCCGTGGAGCGCGCGCGCCTCCACGCGGCCCGCGAGCGCACCCGCACCGCCCAGCGCCTCCTCGCGGACGCGGGCGCCGTCCTGGCGAGCTCGCTCGACTACGCGACCACGCTGCAGAGCATCGCGGATCGGCTGGTGCCGGACGCCGCCGACTGGTGCTTCATCGACGTCATCGCGGCGGACGGCTCGTTCGATCGCGTGGCCGTTGCCCACGCCGATCCGACCAAGACGGAGCTCGCGGCGGTCATGCGGCGGCGGTACGAGGCCATCCCCGATGCGGCCTCGGGGACCTCGCGCGTCATCGAACGCGGCGAGCCGCAGCTGGTCCGAGCGCCGGACGACGCGATCGTCGCGGAGTTGATCAAGGACCCCGCGCGTCGGCGTGCGCTCGACGAGCTGGGGCTGCGCTCGTGGGTGACGGCGCCGCTGCGCGCCCGCGGCCGCGCGTTCGGCGCGCTCGTCCTCGGCTCGACGACGCGCAGCTACGACGAGGCCGATCTCGAGCTCGCGATCGAGCTCGCGCGGCGGGCGGGCAACGCGATCGACAACGCGCGCCTCTACGCCGCCGAGGCCGCCGCGCGGCGGGACGCGGAGACGGCAAACCGCACGAAGGACGAGTTCCTCGCGATGCTGGGCCACGAGCTCCGCAACCCGCTCGCGCCGATCGTGACGGCGCTCCAGCTGATGCGCGAACGCGACGCGGCGACGTTCGTCCGCGAGCGCGCGATCGTCGAGCGGCAGGTGCACCACCTGGTCCGGCTCGTCGACGACCTCCTCGACGTCTCGCGGATCGCGCGCGGCAAGGTCGAGCTGCGCCGCGCGCAAGTCGAGCTCGACGGCGCCGTGGCCCGGGCGCTCGCGGCGACCGCGCCGCTCGTCGCGGAGCGCGGGCACGTGATCACGGCGGACGTGCCCCGCGGGCTCGTCATCGACGCCGACCGCGACCGCATCACGCAGGTCATCGTGAACCTCGTGACGAACGCCGCGCGCTACACGCCGCGCGGAGGCCACATCCGCGTGACCGCCGCGCGCGACGGCGACGTGGTCCGCGTGGCCGTCCGCGACACGGGGCCGGGGATCCCGGAGGCGCTCCTGCCGACCTTGTTCGAGCCGTTCGTCCAGGGCGAGCGCGGCGTCGATCGCGCGGAGGGCGGGCTCGGCCTCGGGCTCGCGATCGTGCGCAACCTCGTGGAGCAGCACGGGGGGCGAGTCCAGGCCACGAACCCGCCCGGC
>JANXOM010000019.1 GCA_025353585.1 Deltaproteobacteria bacterium | reverse complement strand
TGTCGTTGTTCTTCGCGACGAGGAGCGTCTGGTCCGAGAGCAGCTCGCAGTTCGGGCCGATGACGCGGCCGTAGGTCGCCGTGTTCTGGCCGTTCGGATCGTAGCCGTACAGCACGAGGGCGGCGTTGCCGCCGTCGACCGGGTAAATGACCGGCTTGTGGTAGTTCTGCCAATCGGGCGAGTTGTTATCGGAGACGTACGCCGTGTTGTTCATGACGAGGCCGAGCTTGGCGTCGAGCGAGTAGCTCGCGCACAGGCCCTCGACGCGGTTGCCGGTCGCCTGGACGCCGATGCCATCAGAGCCCGTCGCGTCCTTCGGATCGAGGACGCCCGCTTCCTTCGAGGACAGGCCGGCGCCCGCGATGGTCGGCGTGATGTCGGTGTAGGAGCCCGAGCACGTCATCAACACCTTGTTCGACGCCTTCAGGTAGGTGAGGGCGTGGTGCTCGCAGCCAGCGCCGCGCTGGTTGTTGTTCTGCGCGTTGTTGTTCCGCCAGAGCGCGCCACCGTGCATGTCATCGTGGACCGGGAACGACGCGATGAACGGGGCGTCGGCGAGGGCAACACCACTGATGAGGGATGCGCCCAAGACCAGACCAGTAAGGAGATTCGACTTCATGGCATTTCCTCCAGCAGCGGGGATGAGATGGAGCCTTTAAGTGCAGCGCGTGTGCCGAGTTGTCATCGATGTTACAGCGTGCTGTTACAGGCTGTTACGTGTGAGGGGATCGGTTATCGATCGTGGGGTCGATGCCCCACCCCTGGGGGGCAAGTCCCCGAAAACGCCGGGAGCGGGTCTGCACTCCCAGTGCAACGAGTGGCCGGAGCGTGTCATGCGCGTAGACCAGCTTACATGAACGGGACTCGAATCGCGTGGTACAGCTCTCGCTATGGGCTGGCTCATGAAGAAGCGCTGGCTCGTCGGCGGAGCGGTCGTCGCGATCGGAGCGGGGTACCTCCTGTTCCACGACCACGACCGCGCCGCAGCGATGACCCAGCAGGCCAGGCGCGACGGTCAGGTCGCCCTCGAGGTGCACCGGGCCGCGCCCGCGCCGGCGCTGGATCCGTTCACCCCGCACCCGGCGAAGAAGTTCGTCCGGCCGACGCCGGTCTTCAACCCGAAGAACGGGTCCTACGAGATGCCGCTCATCGATGCCGTGCCGGATCCGGAGGGCGAGGCGCGCGAGGAGTTCGGCTACAAGGCGCACCGGCTGAAGCTCGGCCTCGGTGACGAAGCCGGCCGCTGTTACACCGGCGGACCCGACGGCAAGGAAGAGATCGACATCAGCTACTCGATGGTCGTCGAGAACGAGGTCCTGCGCGCGGACAACGTCCGCGTCGTGTCCAACACCTTCTCCGACCCCGGGGCGACCGCCTGCATCCTTCAGGCAGTGCGCGACATGCGGCAGCTCGTCGAGAAGATGCCGAACATGCACGAGGACACGGAGTTCATCATCTCGCAGCACGACCTGTACGTCCGCAACCACCAGGACGACAGCAACGCCAAGGGCCACAACGACGACACGCTGACGCCCTTCGATCGCCCGACCGTCATCCCGACGCCGCCGCCCAAGCCGTAGCTCTCCCCGGCTACGCCGCCCAGGCGTCCCCGGCGGCTCGGCGATTCTTCCCCGCTCGAGCCAGCCGTCAAGCCAGCAGCGCGCGAAATAGCTCCACGGCCCAGTCGAGGTCGGCCAGCGGGACGCGCTCGTCTGGCGCGTGCGCGTGGCCGATGTCGCCGGGGCCGATGACGATTGCGTCGATGCCGTGTTCGGCGATCAGCGCGGCCTCGGTCCAGAAGTCGAGGCTCCCCGTGCGCTGCACGAACGGCTTCACGAGCTCGGCGAGCGCGCTGCACGCGAACGCGGGGTGATCGATGTCCGTGACGATCTGGATCGCCGGATCGATCGCGGCCGCGAGGCGAGCGACCTCGGCGTGCCACGCGGCGCGGTCGAAGCCGGGGAACGGCCGCAGCGACCAGCCCAGCTCGCCGCGCGCGGGGATGACATTGAACGCGACGCCCCCCGCGATGCCCGCGAGGTTCAGGCACAGGCCCGTCATGCCGGCCGGCCCGTCGTGGAGGCGGGCGCGGCCGATGTCGTCGAGCGCGGTGGCGAGGCGCGCGAGCTGCGCGACGGGCCGGGGCAGGTGGTCCGCCTTGGACGAGTGGCCGCCGGGGCTCGTCATCACCGCGTGTTGCGCGATCACGCCGCGGTGGGCGATGCCGGCCCCGCGCGCGGTGGGCTCGCACACGATGACCTCGCGGATGTCCCGCGCGGCAGGCGTGGCGAGGAACGCCTGGATCGCGGCGCTGCCGGCCTCCTCGTCGCCGGAGAACAGCACGCCGCGGTCACGCGGGACGCCGCCTTCGAGCGCGATCAGCGTGGCGGCGATCGCGGCCTTCGTGTCGCAAGAGCCGAGGCCGTAGAGCTGGCCGTTCTCGAAGTGTGGCGTGTGCGGCGGGCGCGACCAGCCGGTGTTCGGCGGCACGGTGTCGACGTGCGCGTTGATCACGCGGCGCGGGGTGCCCCAGCGCGCGAAGACGTACGCCCCGGGGCTGCCGTCAGCGCGCGGGCAGTCGGTGACGGTGACCTCGTCCGCCCCGCGCGCGCGCAGCAGCGGGGCCACGAAGTCGCACAAGGCGCGCTCGTCCCCGCGCGTGCCGTCCGGCGCGAGCTGGTGCGTCGGCAGCGCGATCAGCTGCGCGAGGAGATCGCCGACGGCGCTCACGCGCGCACCTCGGCCGCGGGCGCCGCGACGTGTTCGAGCGCGACCAGCGCCTGCCACGCCGGGTGTTGCGCGATCGTCGCGAGCGCGCGCACGAGCAACGTCTTGCCCGGCTCCGTGCGATGCCACGTGGACGCGCCGGACGGATGCGGTAGCGGGATCACGTCGACCTCCACGCCGCCGAGGCGCCCGCGGTGCGGCCCGCCGATGACGTCGACCAGCTTGTCCACGTCCGGCACGAGCTGCGCGATCGCGAGCTTGCCCACGGGGATGACGAGCCGCGGCTGGATGATCCGCGCCTCGGTCGCGAGGTGCTTGCTGCACCGGGCGATCTCGGCGGCGTCCGGCACGCGATCGCCGCCGCCGCTCGGCGCCTTGCCCGGGAAGCAGCGCGCGACGGCCGCCATGTACACGCGGTTGCGAACGGCCTCTTCGGACAGCCCGATCTCCGCGAACCAGCCGAACAACGTCTTGCCCGCGGTCCACGCGAACGGGCGGCCCAGCGGGCCTTCCTTGATCCCGGGCGCCTGACCGATCAGCATGACCTGGGAGATCACCGGCGTGCCGGTGACGACCGGGCGAATCATGTCCGGGCAGGCCGTGCAGCCGTGCAGCCGTGTGACGTGACGTCGCAGCTGGATCAAGGCCGACACGCGGCGACTATGCCGCAGGGGTGTGACATGCGCACGGGCTCGCTCTTTCGAGAGCACGCGGTACCATCGGGGCGTGAGCACCCCCGAGCACGATGCGTTGATCCACAGGGTCCTCGGCGACAACTACCTGCCCTTGAAGGTCGTGCGGATCGCGATCGACGAGAAGGTCGAGGACGGCAGCAGCGTCAAGCTCGTCGTCGCCGAGCGCGACACCGAGGTCGAGTGCGAGGGCAAGGGCGTCGGCGTGGTCGATGCCATGTGGAGCGGCCTCCTGGCGCGCTACGCCCCGGAGTACGAGTCCCTCAAGACGCTGCGCGTGTCGAAGTTTCACGTCGCGGCCGACATCGAGACCAAGAAGGGCACGGCCGGCCTGGACGCGGTCGGCCGCGTGACGTTCGACGTCACGAACTCGGAGGGCCGCCACTTCACGTTCACCGACGCGTCGCGGTCCGTGACGGCGTCGACGGCGCGCGCCGTGCTCGCCGTGGTGCAGTACTTCGTCAACGCGGAGCGCGCGTTCCTCACGCTGCACAACGCGCGGCGCGACGCGCTGGCCCGCGGGCGCGAGGATCTCGTCGCGCGCTACACGGCCGAGATGGCCGAGGTCGTCGAGTCGACGAGCTACGCCGCCGTCATCGAGAACATCCGCAAAGAGCTCTGACTCCGCCTCCGCCCTGGCTCCGGCTTCGCGTCCACGGCGGCTTGGCCGTTCATCTCGGTCAATCTGCGCGGGTCGCGCCATGCACGAACGGCTGCGCCCGCTCGAGCTGCGCGGCCACCTGGAACAGTAGATCCTCGCGCCCGTGCGCGGCGACGAGCTGGATCCCGATCGGCAGCCCGGCCGCGTTCTGGTACAGCGGCACCGAGCACGCCGGCTGGCCCGTGCCGTTGAACGGCGCCGTGAACGGCGCGAGCTCGCCGGCGCGAAAGATCGCGGCGAGCGGATCATCGGCCGTCGATGCGAAGGTCCCGATCGGCACCGGCGGCGACGTGATCGTCGGCGTGAGCCACAGATCGTAGCGCTCCCAGAACTTCGCGATCCGCCGCGTCGCGCGGTGCAGCCACCGCCACGCGGCCACGTACGCGGGCCCCGCGATCAGCTTGCCGAGCTCGCCGAGCGCCCACGTCAGCGGCTCGACCTCGTGCTCCTCGATCGGGCGCCCGAGGATCTGCGACGCCTCGGCGATCTCCATCGTCACGCCGACCACCCACAGCGACAGGAACCGCGGCGTCCACTCGGGATCCTGCATCGCGTCCGGCTCGGCCTCCTCGACGTGGTGCCCCAGGCTCGCGAGCAGCTTCGCGGCGTGCTCGACGGCGGCGCAGCAGTCGGGATGTGACTCCACGCGGTCGCCCTCCGGCCGCAGGTGCTTCGTCATGAAGCCGATCCGCAGCGGCCCGGGCGGGCGCGCGAGCTCGTCGGCGTACGGCCGGACCTGCGGCGGCGCGGTGTACGGATCGCCGGGCTGATAGCCCGCGAGGAGATCGAGCACGGCCGCCGAGTCACGGACCGACCGCGCGACGACATGCTCGTTGACCAGGCCGCCGTTGACATCGCCGAGCGTCGGGCCGAACGAGATGCGGCCGCGCGTGGGCTTGAGCCCGAACAGCCCGCAGCAGCTCGCGGGGATGCGGATCGACCCGCCGCCGTCGTTCGCGTGCGCGATGGGGACGAGCCCTGCCGCCGTCGCCGCCGCCGAGCCGCCGCTCGAGCCGCCCGGGGAGCGCGCGAGGTCGTACGGGTTGCGGCTCGGCGGCCACGCGCGGGGCTCGGCCGCCGGCAGGATCCCGAGCTCGGACGTGTTCGTCTTGCCGACGATGATGAACCCGGCGCGGCGCAGCGTCGCCACGAGGTGGCTGTCGGCGGGCGCGATGACGTTCGCGCGCTTGAGCGGCAGGAGGCCGCCCGCGTAGGGCGCGCCGCCGACCGTCGCGCACAGGTCCTTGATGACGATCGGCACGCCGCGGAACGGGCCATCGGGCGCGTGGTCCGCCGCGTCGCGCGCGCTGGCGTAGAGCGGCACGATGACGGCGCCGAGGTCGGCGTTGTGGCGCTCGATGCGGGCGATGGCGGCGTCGACGAGCTCGCGGGGCGAGGCCTCGCCGCGCCGCACGAGGTCAGCCTGGGCGGTCGCGTCGAGCTCGGAGAGCATGCGCGGACAGTAACGTGTTAGATCGACGGCATGTGGCTCACCGGCAAGCGCGCGCTCGTCACCGGCGGCGGACGCGGGATCGGGGCCGCCATCGCGCGCGGGCTCGCCGCGCAGGGCGCGCACGTGACCGTCACCGGGCGCAACCAGGCCGAGCTCGCGGCCGTCGCCACGGCGATCGGCGGTCGCGCGGTGCTGGGCGACATGCTCGATCGCGCGGCGACGGATCGCATGTGCGCCGAGGTCGGGGCCGTCGACATCCTCGTCAACAACGCGGGCGCGGCCGAGAGCGCATCCCTCGAGAAGACGACGGACGCGATGTGGGATCGCATCCTCGAGCTCGACGCGACCGCGCCGTTCCGCGTCACCCGCGCGCTCGTGCCCGCGATGATCGCGGCGAAGTGGGGCCGCGTCGTCAACATCGCGTCGAACGCCGGCGTCTCGGGCTACGGTTACACCGCCGCCTACTGCGCCGCGAAGCACGCGCTCGTCGGCATGACGCGCGCGCTGGCGATCGACCTCGCGCGCACGGGCGTCACGGTCAACGCGCTCTGCCCGGGCTGGGTCGAGACCGCGCTCGCCGACGAGGCCGTCGCCCGCATCGCGCAGAAGACCGGCCGCACGCTCGAGCAGGCCCACGCCACGCTCGCCGACATGAGCCCGCAGCGCCGCATGATCACGCCGGACGAGGTGGCGCACGCGGCGGTCATGCTGTGCGCCGACAACGCGCGCGGCATCCACGGCCAGACCCTGGTCATCGACGGAGGAGCGATCCTGAAATGAGCGCCAACGACGTGGTGGTTCCCGGGTGGCCGACGCCGCGCGGCTATGCGAACGGCCGGATCGGCCGCGGCGACGTGGTGCACGTGGCCGGGCAGATCGGCTGGACGTCCGACGGCGCGTTCCCCGACGCGACGATGCTCGGCCAGTTCGCGCGCGCGCTCGACAACGTGCTCGCCGTGGTGCGCGCGGCGGGCGGCGCAGCGGAGGACATCGCCACCATGACGGTGTACGTGACCGACATCGCGGCCTATCGGGCGATGCGGCGCGAGCTGGGCCCGGTGTGGCGCGAGCGGCTCGGCAAGCACTTCCCGGCGATGGCGCTCGTGGGCGTCAGCGCGCTCGTCGAGACGGCGGCGCTCGTCGAGATCAGCGCCGTTGCCTACGTGGAGCGCACCCCATGACGACACCTCTCGCCGCCCAGACGTTCGCCCTCGAGCTCGCGCGGGGCGTCGCGACGATCACGCTCGACCGCGAGGCGCGCCTCAACTCGCTGACGTTCGAGATCTACCGCGAGCTCGCCGAGACGTTCGAGCGCATCCACGACGACGACGCGGTCCGCGCGATCGTCATCACCGGGCGCGGGCGCGGCTTCTGCTCGGGCGGCGACCAGGACGACATCATCAAGCACCTGCTCGGGCGCGACACGCCGGCGCTCCTCGCGTTCACGCGCGCGACGGGCCGCCTCATCGCGGCGATCCGGCGTTGCCGCCGGCCGGTGATCGCGGCCATCAACGGGACGGCCGTCGGGGCGGGGGCCGTCATCGCGTGCGCGAGCGACCTGCGCATCGCGGTCGCCGGCGCGAAGATCGGGTTCATCTTCCCGAAGGTCGGGCTGTCCGGCGCGGACATGGGCGTGACGTACCTCCTGCCGCGCATCGTCGGGCTCGGGCACGCGACGGAGCTCCTGATGTTCGGCGACATCATCACGGCCGAGCGCGCGCTCGAGATCGGGCTCGTCAACCGCGTCGCGCCCGACGCGGCCGCGGTCGTGGCGATGGCGCAGGCCTGGGCGGCCCGCCTCGCGGCGGGGCCGGCGTTCGCGCACGCGATGACGAAGCAGATGCTCGAGAGCGAGCACGCGCTCGCGCTGGGCGACGCGATCGAGGCGGAGGCGCAGGCCCAGGCGCTGTGCATGCAGCACGGCGACTTCGCCGAGGCCCACGAGGCCTTCAAGGCGAAGCGGCCGGCGCGGTTCGCGGGCGCGCCCGACCCGGAGCCGACCACGTGAACATGCGCCTCTCGAGCGACGACCTCCCGATGTTCTTCGAGCCGCGGCACGCCGAGCTGGCCGAGCGGCTGCGCGCGGCCGCCCCGGCCCTCGCGGCCGTGGAGGGGGCCGGCGCCCACGCCGACGAGCCCGCGCGCGATCGCGCGGCCGTCGGGGCCCTCGCCGAGGCGGGCCTGTTCGAGCTGGTCGTGCCCGGCGCGGGCGGCGCCGTCGATTCACGAGCGCTCTGCCTCGCCCGCGAGATGCTCGGCTACGTGTCCGCGCGCGCCGACTCGATCCTCGCGTGCCAGGGCCTCGGCACGCACCCGATCACCCTCGCGGGTAGCCCGGTCCAGCGCGCGCACCTGTCGGCGTTCGGGCGCGGCGCCGCCGTGGCCGCGTTCGCGTTGACCGAGCCGGAGGCGGGCTCCGATGTCGCCGCGATCGCCACGCGCGCGGCCCAGGCGGACGGCGGCTGGCGGCTCGACGGCGACAAGCTCTTCATCTCGAACCTCGGGGTCGCCGACCACGCCGTCGTGTTCGCGTCGACGTCGCCCGAGCTGCGCGGGCAGGGGCTCACCGCGTTCTGGGTCCCGCTCGACACCGCCGGCGTCACCGTGCGCCCGCTGACGGCGAGCGCCCCGCACCCGATCGGCGCGCTGGAGCTGCGCGGCGCGATCGTGCCCCAGGACGCGCGGATCGGCGAGCTCGGCGGCGGCATGAAGCTCGCGCTGCGCACGCTCGATCAGTTCCGCGTCTCGGTCGGGGCGGCGGCGGTCGGCATGGCGCGGCGGGCGCTGGACGAGGCGCTCGGCTTCGTCACGCGGCGCGCGCAGTTCGGGAAGGCGCTCGCGGAGCAGCCGCTCGTGCAGGCCCACCTCGCCGACATGGCCGTCGATCTCGACGCGGCGCGGCTGCTCGTGCTGCGCGCGGCGTACCTCAAGGACACGACGGGCGGGCGGGCGACCACCGAGGTCTCGATCGCGAAGCTGGGCGCGACGGAAGCCGCCTCGCGCGTGATCGACCGCGCCGTGCAGCTGTTCGGCGGCCGCGGCGTGATGGCCGGCGCCGTCGTCGAGCACCTGTATCGCGCCATCCGCCCGCTGCGGATCTACGAAGGCACGAGCGAGATCCAGCGCACGATCATCGGCCGCGCGCTGACGTCCTAATTCGTCCTGGCCGCTCGACCGACGCGCGCGTCACGTCACGTCGATCTCGACCTTGTTCGCGTAGAACGCGACGTGGTCCTGGATCGGCCCGCACACCGGCGTCGTCTCGTAGTACGTCCACGCGGCCTTCGGGATCGTCGTGCCGCCGGTCGCGAGATCGAGGTGCCGCCACGCGCCCTTCCACGGGCAGCGACCGCCGTCGGCCGTGGCGGTCAGCGTCCCGTGCACCTCCGCGGCGGGCACGTAGTAGCGATCCGATAGCGTGCCTTCGTGCACGACGTAGCCGCGCGTGGTGTCGACGATGGTCTCACCGCCGACGCGGATCCGGATGCGCGGGACGGGCTCGAGGCGAACATGTTCGGGCATGGCCTGCGTGTAGCATGCAGGCGTGACGACGCCGACGTTCCCGGACGCCCTGAACCTCGCCGACTACTTTCTCTTCGATCGCATCGGTGAGGGCCGCGGCGCGCATCCCGCGCTGCGCTTCGGCGACCGCGCGTGGAGCTACGACGAGGTCGCGGAGCGCTCCCGCGCGCTCGCCCGCTGGCTCGTCGACGCGGGCTTGCGGTCCGAGGAGCGCGTGTACGTGGTGCTGCCCGACATGCCGCCGTTCGCGTGGAGCATCTTCGGCATCCTCGCCGCGGGCGGGGTCCTCGCCATGGGCAACCCCGGCTCGCCGCCGGAGGATCTGCGCTACGTCCTCGACTACGTCAAGGCCGCGGTCCTCATCACGACGCCGGAGGTCGCGGCGTCCCTGGCCCCCGTGCTCGCCGACCGGCCGCACCTGCGCGCGATCCTCCTCGCGCCCGACGCGCCCACCGGCGCGGATCCAGAAGCGACGGTGGCGGTGCCGGACGGCGTCGTCGGGTCCGGCCGCGTGGCGATGTCGCTCGACGCCGCGGTCGCACGTGGCCGCGAGCTCGCCACGCCGCTGCCGATCGTCCGCCGTGACGACCCGGCGATCTGGCTGTTCACCGCCGGCTCGACCGGGCGCCCGAAGGCCGCGATGCACACGCACCGCGACTTCGCCTTCAACACCGAGGTCTACGCGAAGGGGACGGTCGGCTACCGCCCCGACGACGTCACCATCAGCATCGCGCGCCTGTTCTTCGGCTACGCGACGGGCACGAACCTGTGGTTCCCGTTCGCCGTCGGCGCGACCGTCGGCCTGTTCAGCGAGCGCCCGACGGCGGAGGTCCTCGCCGCCGCCATCGCGCGCTACCGCCCGACGATCGTGACGAACGTGCCGACGATGCTCGGCAAGCTCCTCGAGCTCGACGACGAGCGCCGCGCGCGCGGCGAGGCGGGGCTCGACCTCGGCTGCGTTCGCTTTCACCTGTCGGCGGGCGAGGCGTTGCCCGAGCCGCTCCTGCGCCGGTTCGTCGAGCGGTTCGGCGGCGAGGTCTACGACGGCATCGGCAGCGCGGAGATGTTCCACATCTACTGCAGCAACCGCCCCGGCGACGTCATGCCGGGCACGCTCGGCCGCGTCGTGGCGGGCTACGAGCTGAAGATCCTCGCCGAGGATGCCGAGGGCGCGGGCGCGCCGGAGCTGTCCCCGGGTGAGATCGGCGTCCTGTGGGTCAAGGGCGACAGCGTCGCGCAGGGTTACTACGGCGACCGCGACAAGAGCTGGAAGACGTTCCACGGCCACTGGTGCCGGACAGGCGACCTGTTCGCGATCGACGCCCAGGGGTACCTCTGGTTCAGCGGGCGCGCCGACGATCTCTTCAAGGTCGGCGGCGTGTTCGTCGCGCCGCGCGAGGTCGAGGACTGCCTGCTCGGGCACCCGGCCGTCGGCGCGTGCGCGGTGATCGGCGTCGACTTCGACGGGCTCGTGAAGCCCAAGGCGATCGTGGTGCTGCGGCCCGAGGCGCGGGGCGGCGATGCGGTGGCGCTCGCGGCGGACCTGCAGGCGCACGTGCAGGCGCGGCTCTCGAAGCACAAGTACCCGCGCGCGATCGTGTTCGTCGAGGACCTGCCGAAGAACGATCGCGGCAAGGTCGACAAGAAGAAGCTCGCCGACCAGCACCGCGCGTAGGCGCGCCGCGGAGCTGCGCTACAGTGCGGCCACGATGGGCGAGAAGTTCATGGCCAGGCACACCACGGCGACCATGACGGCGCTGCTCGGCGGCAAGCGGGCGGTCGTGGCGCTCGTCCCGATCGGCTCCACGGAGCCGCACGGTCCCCACCTCGGGCTCGGCACGGACGTCATCATCTCGGCCGCCGCGTGTGTCCGGGCGGCGGACGTCTTCGACAAGCGCGGGCCGCTCGTGGCGGTCGTCGCCCCGGCCGTGCCGTACGGCGTCACCGAGTGCGCGGCGGGCTTCGCGGGCGCGATCAGCGTGCCGGCGGGCGTGCTGACGGCGTACCTGAACGCCGTCTGCGACGGGCTGCTCGCGACAGGCGTGCGGCACGTCTGCCTCGTGAACAACCACCTCGAGCCGGCGCATGACGCGGCCGTGCGCGCGGCTCTCGAGGGGCGGCCGGCGGGGAAGGTGAGCGTCGCGTGCCCGCTCACGAAGAAGTGGGCGCGCACGCTGTCGGCAGAGTTCAAGTCCGGCGCGTGCCACGCCGGGCAGTACGAGACGTCGATCATGATGGCGGCCGCGCCCGAGCTCGTCGACGAGGCCGTCCGCGTGGCGCTGCCGCCGGTCGCGATCTCGCTCTCGGACAAGCTGCGCGCAGGCGTCGGCACGTTCACCGAGATGGGCATGACCGCGGCGTACACGGGCGCGCCGGCGGCCGCGACGGAGGCCGAGGGCGAGGCGCTGATCGACAAGCTCGCCGCGATGGTCGTCGACGAGGTCCGCGCGTCGCTCGGCCTGCCGATCAGCGCGTGAGCCCCGGCGCGCCTGCGGTCACCTCCGGTCAGCGCGTCAGCCGTAACCGGGTCCGCGGCGCGAGCAAGCGCGCCGGCGGTAACCCGGTCGCGTGCTGCCGCAAGAACAGCGCGCGCGCCGAGCGGTCCACCAGCCGGCACGCGCCGACGCCTGCGCTGATCGTGGCCGCGCAGGCCAGCGCGCACATGACGGCGGCGCCGATCGCGCCGCCCGCGGTGACGGGCAGCATCAGACCGAACAGGAGCCCGCCGACCAGCACCGCGAACGGCGGCGCGAAGATCAGCTTGGCGGAGCGACGGGTCGGCGCCTCGTCCGCGTAGTCGCGCTCGCAGCTCTCGCACCGATCGCCGGGCTCGAACGCATGAGCCTTGCACCGGGTCGCCGAGCAGCGCCCGCAGCAGATCGCGGGGCTCTCCAGGCAGTCGGTACAGTGGGTGCCCACCTCACCAGTTTGCCGGGCTCCAGCCGCCTGGCAAGCCCCGAAGCTACTCCTTGAGACCGTGCTTGCCCTTCACCTGGTCGAGGACCTTCTGGTACTCGACCTCCCACGCCGTCGTCCCCTCGTCGAGGTTCTTCAGGCGGTCCCGGACCTCCTGGTCGATCGCCTCGTCGACGGCCATGTGCTTCTTGCAGATGTCCTTGATCTTGCGGCGCAGGATGGTGTCCTCGGCGAACACCTCGTCGATGTGCCGGGACGCCATGAAGGCCTCGAGCATCTGGTTCGCGATCCAGGACAGGCCCTCTTCGCCGAGCCCGAACTCCTTCTGCTCCGCCAGCTGGCGCTTGGTCCGGCCGAGGTGGGAGTAGGGAAGGCCGCGGATCTCCAGGATATCCTTCGCGCGCTCGGTCAACTCCTTCTCGACCCGGATGTACTCCTTGAGCACGGCCGCGGCATCGAGCTGAGCCTCGTTCCCGTCGCTGACCTCGATGTCCCCCGCTGCGACGAGCGTGGTGATGATCTCGGCCGCGATGGTGTCGACCTTGCCTGGATACAGTCTCATCCTCGGCGCACTGTAGGGACCCGGTGCCCCTCATGCAAGGTTCGGGGCCGCTTCGATCGAGCAATTTGTCATGTGCACCATCGCCATCCTCGTCGACGTCGCCGACGTCCCGATCGTCCTCGCAGCGAACCGCGACGAGCTGTACGCGCGGCCGACGCGCGGCCCCGAAATGCTCGGGCCCGGACTCGCGGGCGGCGTCGATGCGCTGTCCGGCGGGACGTGGCTCGCGCTCCGCCGCGACGGCGCGTTCGCTGCGGTGACGAACCAGCGCGCGCTCGCGCTCCCGCCGCCGGGCGCGGCCCTGCGCTCGCGCGGGCTGCTGGTGCGCGAGCTCGCCGCCGCCGTGAACCCGTCCGCGTACATCGCCGCCCTCGACCCGCGGGCGTACGCGAGCGCGAACCTCCTGTGGGGCGACGCGCGCGGCGTGAGCGTCGGCTACCTGCGCCACGAGACCGGCACCTGCGCGGTCATGCCGCTGCCGCGCGGCGTCCACGTCCTGTGCAACGACGTGCTCGGCGCGGAGGGCTTCCCGCGCGGGGAGCGGCTGCGCGCGGGCATCGCGGCCGCGCTGGCCGAGGACGCGACCTGGGCCGCGCTCGCGCCGAAGCTCGCGCGCCTGCTCGCCGACCATACCCGTACCGATCCGCCGCCGCCATCGCACCTGCCCGATGCGCTCGCGCGTGAGATGACGGCCACCTGCATCCACTCGCCGACGTACGGCACGCGGTCCGCGACGCTCGCGGCCCTCGATGTAGGCGCCGTCCGCGCCTACCTCCATGCGGACGGCTCGCCCTGCGTGACGGCGTTCGTCGACCACACGAGCCTCCTGCGATGAGCGCGCCGCGCGCGCGCAAGCTCGTCGTGGCCGGGCTCGTGGTCCGCGGCGATCGCATCCTCATCTCGCAGCGCCGCGCCGACCAGAGCCTGCCGCTGCAGTGGGAGTTCGCCGGCGGCAAGGTCGAGCCCGGCGAGGCGCCCGTGGCCGCCCTCGCGCGCGAGTTGACCGAGGAGCTCGGGATCCACCCGGCGCGGATCGGCCGCATCTGGGACGTCCTGTTCCACGCCTACCCGACGTTCGACCTGGTGATGCTCTGCTACCCGGTCGCCCTCCTACCCGACGAGGAACCGCGCGCGGTCGAGGTCGCCGCCGTTGCGTGGTGCCGCCCGGACGAGCTCGCCCGTTACGCGATCCTGCCCGCCGATCAGCCGCTGGTCGTCCGGCTCGTCGCTGAAGGTCTGCCCGTCATATAGGCAAGGTCGTTTGCTTCCCGTCGCGTGGGGTGCCTACAATCCGATGCTGATGGAAGGCCGCGCCAAGGTAACGAAGGAAGTCCTCTGCGAAGAGGCTCGCTTCATCCTCGCCAACGTGATGGCGGAGGCACGCTACGGCCGCCAGAACCGCTACGACGACATCCGGCGGGTGTGCGAGGGAGCCGTCTCGATCCCGTTCGCCGAGTACATCGGGTTCCTCGAGAAGTCAGGCTACCTCCGCAACGACCGCGCGACCGAGTCGCTCGAGGTCACGCCCGATGGCGAGACCGTCGTCAACGGCGGCAACCTCACCGAGTTCACCGAGCGCGCCGTCTCGCACTTCAAGAAGCTCCGCCAGAGCCGCGCGATGGCCGTGCCGACGAACGTGCCGATGGGCAGCCAGTCGGGCGCGCTGCCGCAGCCTCGCGCCCCCGAAGTGCGCGAACGAGAGCGCGAGCGTGATCGCGAGCCGTCTGTTGCAGCGCCCCTGCCGCGAAAGGATCCCAAGGTGCAGAATTCCGGAGGTCGGACATCGGCCGTGGTCGGTGGTGAGATCGGCGGCGGCGAGATGGAGAACCGCTACGAGAAGCTGGCCTCCATCGGCTCGGGCGGCATGGGCACGGTGTACCGGGCCCGCCAGGTCGCGCTGAACCGCGAGGTCGCGCTCAAGGAGATCCGCGACCTCTTCGGGTTCTTCAGCGAGGACCAGCGCAACGAGATCGTGCGGCGGTTCACGGACGTCGTGCGCGCCTGGGGCAACCTGGCGCATCCGAACATCCTGCCGATCCATGACGTGAACCTGTACGCGGAGTATCCGAACGTCGTCACCGAGCTCGCGCCGAATGGCTCGGCGCGTCGGCTCATCAATGACGCCGAGGAGATTCCCGTCGAGCTCGTCTTCAAGTACCTGCTCCAGACGCTCCACGCGCTGCGCGCCGCGCATGCCCAGCGCGTCTATCACCGCGGCCTCAAGCCCGAGCAGCTGCTCATCGACGCGTACGGCAACGTCAAGGTCTCGGACTTCGGCTTCACGCGGATCGTCGAGCGCGACCACGCGGTCATCCGCCAGATCTATGTCGGCATGGGCAACGTCGCGTACATGGCGCCCGAGCTCTACTCGGACCCGTTGATCTCGGGGCCGCAGGGCGACATCTACGCGCTCGGCATCATCTTCTACGAGCTGCTGACGCGGAAGTTGCCGGGGCGCCGCTCGCCGATGCCGTCGCAGATCAACCCGAACTTCCCCAAGGGCATCGACGACATCTTCGACCGCATGACGCGCGACTCGCGCGGCGAGCGCTACGCGACCGTCGACGACATCCTCGACGATATCGACAAGCTCGAGGGCATGGACATGCTGCTCGACCGGCAGAACCAGGTGCTCGTGGGCGAGAGCCCCTTGTCCGCGATCAAGTTCCGCCCCGGCGCCGAGGAGCCGAACAGCGGCACGCCCGTCGACGGCGATGGCGACGACGACAAGAAGGGCCCGTCGCACCGGCCGTACTCGTTCCAGCAGCGCCGCAACA
>JANXOM010000204.1 GCA_025353585.1 Deltaproteobacteria bacterium | reverse complement strand
CCCCCCCCCCCCCCCCCCCCCCGACAGCGCACAACCCATCCCGACCGCTAGCGTCCGGCGCCTCGCTCGGCCGGTACGAGCTGATCCGCCAGGTCGCGGTCGGCAGCGTGACGGAGTTGTTGCTCGCGCGGACGACCGGCCGGGAGGGGCTCGAAGAGCTCGTCATCGTGAAGCGGATGCGGCCCGAGCTGCACGCCGACGCGGCGGTCGTCAGCCAGTTCGTGCGCGAGGCGCGCCTGGCCGCGCAGCTCCGGCACCCGAACGTCGCGAGGGTCTACGACGTCGGCGTGGAGCACGGCGACTACTTCTTCTCGATGGAGTACGTGCACGGCGAGGATCTCGGCCGGATCATCGCCGCGGCCAGCGAGAACGGCGTGCCCCTGTCGCTCGACGCCGCGCTCGCGCTCGCCGCGGGGCTGTGCGCGGGCCTCCACTACGCCCATGACCGGGCGGACGCGACGGGCCAGCCCCTCGGCATCGTGCATCGCGACGTGTCGCCGCCGAACGTGCTCGTCAGCTACGACGGCGCGGTCAAGCTCGTCGATTTCGGGATCGCGCGCGCGACCGCCGCGGCGCAGACGACGAGCGAAGGCCTCAAGGGCAAGCTCGCGTTCATGTCCCCGGAGCAGTGCCGGGGGCTGCCGCTCGATCGCCGCAGCGATCTCTACGCGGTGGGCGCGATCCTCTACGAGATGACGACGGGGCAGCTGCCGTTCGCGGGGCAAAGCGCCTACAACTTGCTCAACTGCATCGTCCACACCGACGTACCGCCACCGTCGTCGATCGTCGCCGACTATCCGGAGGCGCTCGAGCAGATCGTGCTGCGCGCGCTGGCGCGGGAACCGGCGAAGCGATTCGCGAGCGCGCGCGAGCTGCAGGCGGCGCTCGAGGCCTACGCCCACGACTCGCGGCTGCGCGCCTCGCCCCTCGCGCTCGCGCGGCTGATGTCGACGCTCTTTCCGGCCCGGCTCGAGGAGTGGGAGCGGGCGCGCGCGGCCGGCGCGTTCTTCGTCGAGCAGCACGTGGTGCGGACGCTGATCGAGAGCGGCAAGACCGGGGATCTCTCGCCCCACGCGGTGGCGGCGGCGGCCGCGGCGGCGACGGCGGCGCTCGCCGAGGCCCCCGAGCCGGAGGAGCAGCGCGATCCGACCTCGGTAACGCAGCCGCTCGATCTGGGCGTGACGGCGGAGATCGCGGTGGCCTCCGCCGGGCAGCCGCCGGCCCGGACGTCCATTTACTCGGCGGTCGCGCCGCCACCGCGCGGCGCGGACATCGAGGACGCGCTGATCGCGCCGCCGCTCCCCGCGCCCTATGTCCCGCCCGTCGCGCGCCGGCTCCCGACGCCGCCGGCGGGGATGGCGAACCTCGAGCGACCGTCGGGCGCGTCGATCGCGCCGCCGAGCGCGCCGCCGAGCGCGACGAGCGGCATCCGCCGGCCGAGCGACGCGCACCTGGCGCACGACGTCACGGACGTGCCGGGCGCCCTCGCGGTCTCCGCCGCCGAGCTCGCGGTCGGTGACTCGACCGAGCTCGTACGTCGACTCGATCATCGGATCCCGCCGCCACGGAGCCGGCGGGGCCGGTTCGTCGCGCTCGCTGTCGGGCTGATCGCGCTCGGCGTCATCGCCGCGGTCGCGACCGGGGGCGGCGGCGCACAGGTGACGCCGGGCCAGGCCCCGGTCGCCATGCCCCGCGTGGCCTCGCCACCGGTCGAGCCGATTCCGGACCCGATCCCGACCGTCTCGCCGGAGGTGCCACCCGCGCCGCCGGCCGCGGCGCCCCCGCCCGCGCCGCCCGTCACCATCGAGATCGATCCGCAGCCGGCGCCGGTCGCCGTGCCCCGTCCGCCCGCCGCCGTGCCGGCTCGCACGCTCCCTCACCCCGTGGCCGCGCCCGTCAAGCCGCGTCCGCGTCCCGAGCCCCGGCCGGTGCACCCGCTCAAGCCCAACGATGGTAAAGGTTCGGCGTGGACCGAGGACTCGCCGTTCATGCCCGTCCGCAGCGATCGGTGATGCGCGCGGTGGTCGTGGCGGCGTTCGTCGCCGCGACGCAGGTGGCGAGCGCGGCGCCCCATGGTGCGCGCGCGAAGGCGGACTTCGATCGCGGCGTGAAGGCGTACCAGAGGTCAGATTACGCGGCCGCGGCCGACGCGTTCAAGCGCTCGTTCAACGCGGAGGCGGACGTCGAGACCCTGTTCGCGTGGGCCCAGGCCGAGCGCCAGCAGGACCACTGCGAGCTCGCGATCGAGCTCTATCGCAAGCTCGACGGCTTCTCGCTGCCCGCGAAGAACCGCGAGGTCGTGATCGCGAAGCGCCAGGAGTGCCAGGCGATCGTCGATGCGCAACGCCCGCGGTCGGCGCCGATCCCCGAGCCCAAACACTCGCCGCGCCGCCCGCCGAGGGTCGACCCGGACCCGCTCGCCGCGCTACCGCCGGAGCCGCCCGCCGATGGGGCGCGGCCGCCCGAGCGCCACGCGCGGCCCGGCCGTGCCTGGTACCTGGATCCCACGGGCGACGTGCTGACCGGCGTCGGCGCGATCAGCATCGGCATCGGCATCGGCTACCTGGTCGGCAGCTACAACGCGAGCGTCGCGACCTCGACCTCCGCGGAGGACTTCGCCGCGAACCACGCGCTCTCGGATCACGACGGGAAGATCGGCGTCGGCTTCAGCGCGGCGGGCGCGGTCGTGCTCGCGGCCGGCCTCCTGCGCTACTCGATGCTCCACCCCTCCGACACGACAGCGGTCACGGCGTGGTCGACGTCGACGAGCGGCGGCCTCACGCTGCGCGGCCGATTCTAGCGCGGGCTAGCCGATCTCTTCGGCGTACGTCATCACGAGGTACATGACCGCGTCGGTCTTGCCGACGTTGCGATACGCGTGCGGCGTGTCGGCCTCGAACAGGATCGAGTCGCCGGCCTCGAGGCGATGCGTGTCGCCCGCGACGTCGATCTCCATGGTGCCCGCGGTGAGCACGAGGTTCTCGCTCGTGCCGGGCGGGTGGCTGTCGGCGTCCTCGACGGAGCCGGCCGTCAGCCGCAGCTCGTAGAACTCCACGCGGCGCGGCTCGTCGAACGGGAACAGCGCGCGCGAGCTGAAGCTGCGGTCCTTGCTGGTGAGGAGCTTGCTCTCCGACGAGCGCAGCACGAGGGCCCCGGACTGCGTGCGCGAGGAGATCAGCGCGGAGAACGTGACCTCGAGCGCGCGCGCGATCTTCCACAGCACGTTGATCGTGGGCGCGCTCTGGCCGAGCTCGATCTGCCCGAGCATCGCGCGCGACACGCCGCTGATCTGCCCGAGCCGCTCGAGCGAGAGGCCGCGGCGGGTGCGGAGCCGGCGCAGGTTCCCGCCGACGATGGGCGCCAGATCCGTGGACTCGGGCGCGACCGCCACCGGCGCGGGCGCGACTGCCTCGTCACCATTCACCGTCGGCACCGTCGGCACCGGCGTCTTGTCGAGGCGCGGCGCGGGCGGCTTGGACGCAGCTTTGTTCTTCACGCTCGCACAGGCTATCCACTATAGCGGATACGGTCAACGCTCGTGGATATGGGCGTGCGGGGATTCACGCCCTGGCGGCCAGTCCCCGCACGCGATCGCCAGCGCTCGCCCCCGGAAGCTTCGACTGACCCTCGCCGTCGCCGCATCCCGCACGTCGTCACGTACGAGGAGCAGGACATCGCGCGCGTCGCTCACTGGTGCGAGACGGAGCCGGCGCTCGCGTACGCCGCTTCGCCGTGCAGCGCGCCATCGAGGCCCTCGTACTCGACCTCGGCGTCGACGCGCAGGCCCACCGTCTTGTCGATGAGCGTCAGCAGCGCGTACGTCACCGCCACGGCCCACGCGGCGGCCGCCGCGCACCCGAGCGCCTGCGTGCCGAGCAGCGAGAGCCCGCCGCCGGCGCCGTTGTTCAGCTCCGCGCGCGCGAGGAGGCCCGTCAGCAGCGCGCCGAGGGTGCCGCCCACGCCGTGGACGCCGAACGCGTCGAGCGCGTCGTCGTAGCCGAAGCGTCCCTTCACCAGCACCGCGCCGTAACAGACGCCGCCCGCCGCGACGCCGATCAGGATCGCCGCCATCGGCGAGACGTACCCGGCGGCCGGCGTGATCGCGACGAGCCCGGCGACCAGCCCCGACGCGAAGCCGAGCATCGTGAGCTTGCGGATGCGCCCGCCCTCGACGATGGCCCACGTCAGCGCCCCGGCGGCCGCCGCCAGGTGCGTGTTGACGAGCGCGAGCGCGCCGAGCCCGCCTGCCCCCGCGCTGCCCGCGTTGAACCCGAACCAGCCGAACCACAGGAGGCCGGCGCCGATGACCGTCATCGTCAGATCGTGCGGCGGGTGGCGTACGGTCGGATAGCCGCGCCGCTTGCCGAGGACGAGCGCACACACGAGCGCGGAGACTCCCGACGAGAGATGGACGACCGTGCCACCCGCAAAGTCGATCGCACCGAGCTTCGCGAGCCATCCGCCGTCCGCCCACGACCAGTGCGCGATCGGATCGTAGACGAGCGTCGTCCAGCCGAGGGTGAACAGGACGTACGCGGAGAGCTTGAGCCGCTCGGCGTACGCGCCCGAGATCAGCGCCGGGGCGATGACCGCGAACATGCACTGGTACGCGAAGAACGCGAGGTGCGGCGCCTTCACCGCGCTCGCCGCGCCCGCGCCGATCGTGTCGCCCACGCCGGCCAGCCCGACGTAGTCGAGCCCGCCGATCACGCCGTGCCAGCTGGTCCCGAACGCGAGCGAGTAGCCGACGAGGGCGAACTGGATCGAGACGAGGCCGAGCGCGAAGAAGCTGTGCATGAACGTCGAGAGGACGTTCTTGCCCTGCACCATCCCGCCGTAGAACATCGCGAGCGCCGGCGTCATCAGCATGACGAGCGCGGTCGAGAGGAGGAGCCACGCGGTGTCGCCGGCGTCGATCATCTACTTCGTGCCGAACAACCGGTCGCCCGCGTCCCCGAGGCCGGGGACGATGTAGCTCTTTTCGTTGAGGCGCTCGTCGATCGCCGCGGTGTAGATCGGGATGTCGGGGTGCGCGGCCTGGAACACGGCGATGCCCTCGGGGCACGTCAGCAGGCACACGAACTTGATCGAGCGCGGCGCGCTCTCCTTGATCCGCGCGATCGCGGCCACCGCGGAGTTGCCCGTGGCGAGCATCGGATCGACGACGATCGCGTCGCGGTCGCCCATGCCGTCCGGGACCTTGTAGAAGTACTCGACCGGCAAGAGGGTCTTCGGATCGCGGTAGAGGCCGATGTGGCCGACGCGCGCCGACGGCAGGATCTTCAGCATGCCGTCGAGGATCCCGTTGCCCGCGCGCAGGATCGAGATCAGGCAGATCTTCTTGCCGTCGAGGACGGGCGCCATCATCGGCGCGACGGGCGTCTCGATGGCGATCTTCGTCGTCGGGAAGTCGCGGCACACCTCGTAGGCGAGGAGCATGCTGATCTCCGACAGCAGATTCCGAAACGTGCTCGTGCTCGTCTCGCGGTTCCGCATCAGCGAGAGCTTGTGCTGGACGAGCGGGTGATCGATGACGTGGACCGTGCCTGCGCCTGCCATTGCGCGCGCACCCTACCAGCGAGGGCAGCGGGGCGAAACGGGCAAGCTCAGCGGGTGGCGACGTGCGAGGCGGGGATGTGCGAGGCGGCGACGCAGGTCTTCACCGAGGCGATCGACACGCACCCGACGATCGCGAGGCAGGCGGCGAACACGGCGGTGCGAACGCGGCCGGTGGTCTGGCGAGTAGCGATGGTCTCGAGGCGGGTCATACAGGGCTCCTTGGTTCATCCGGTGAGTGCCGGACGAGGACCACTACTACACGGAATGGGCCAACGAAGACCGACGTGATTACAGTGTGTTAGATGCCAAAAGGGGGAGGGGCGACGTGTCGCACGAAGTGTCGCAGCACAGACGCTGTCGCAGGCGCCGGCCGGCCGGGGCGGTTCCTCCGCGCAGGGTGGCTAGATCAGCGTGTCGGCTTCGTTGCTGATGACGAGCGGGAACCGGCGCGAGCTCGTCATGCACAAGCGCGTGACGCCCGCGCTCCGGTAGTCCGCCTCGTCGGCCGCGTCCGGATCCGGCTCGCGCGTGCCCGAGCCGAGCACCGCGACCTGGTCGCCGACTTGGAGGACGCCCTCGGCGAGGTCGAGCTGGCCGTCCAGGCGCGCGCCGTGGGCCACGACGAAGCGCAGCTCGTCGGCGAGAAGATCACTGACGAGCTGGCGCCGGTTCGTGTGGCTCACGACCAGCGCGAGCTGCGCGTCCGTGGCCACGACCAGCGCGCGCCCCGTGGCGTCCTCCACGACGAACGGCACCGTGTTCGAGCCGCGCGCGGCGACGTAGTCGTTCTGCGCGTCCCGGCGCCGGGCCGTCGCCAGGAAACCTACACACGGCCGGCCCGACAACGGGGCAATCAGGGTCGGCCCGAGCGCGCGGACGGTCCCGACGATGCGCGCGACGGTGTCTTCCCCGACCTGGGCGATCGGCGTGAGCTTCGCCCGCCGGAGCTTGCGCCGCCACTTCCGCTCGGGGGTGAACGCACGCGAGAGCACCGCGACAATGCCGGCCGTGACGCCGACCACGAGCTCGAGCTCCAGCACGTGATAATCTTGAGCGTCGCGATGAAGGTCTGCACTACTTGCGGACAGGAATGGGAGACGAACGCCACCACCTGTCCAGACGACGGCGGTCCGCTCAGCACGGTCGCGGAGCAAGCGCTCCCCGCTTCGCTGTCCAACTCGTCCGGCCAGCGGGTGGCCCTGCAGCCCGCGCTCGCCCCCGAGGACCTCGATCGCGACGAGCTGCCGGCGGGGATGCTGGTCGGCGAGTACCAGATCGAGCGAAAGATCGGCGTCGGCGGGATGGGGGTCGTCTACGGCGCGAAGCACCCGCTGATCGGCAAGCGCGCGGCGGTCAAGGTCCTGAACGCGCGGCTCTCGCTCGACCGCGAGGCCGTCTCGCGGTTCGTCCTCGAGGCGCAGGCGGTCAACCAGATCGGCCACGCGAACATCGTCGACATCTTCTCGTTCGGCACGCTCGAGGATGGACGCTCGTACTTCGTCATGGAGTGGCTGCAGGGCGAGACGCTCGGCGAGCGGCTGGATCGCCTCGGCAAGCTGCCGGTGCGCGAGGCGCTGACGATCCTCGTCGCGCTGTGCCGCGCGCTCGAAGCGGCCCACGCCGCCGGTGTCATCCACCGCGATCTCAAGCCCGACAACGTCTTCCTCGCGACGGACGACGAGGGCTGGCGCGTGAAGCTCCTCGATTTCGGTATCGCGAAGCTCTCGACCACGGCGCCATCGATCAGCCGCACCGCGACGGGCATGGTCGTCGGCACGCCGTTGTTCATGGCTCCGGAGCAGGCCAAGGGCGAGCCGGTCGACGGGAGCACCGACGTCTACGCGCTCGGCCTCCTCGCGTACACGGCGGTCTGCGGCACGTCGCTGTTCGTGTCCGAGAGCTCGGCGATCGAGGTCCTCGCGGCCCACATCAGTAAGGAGCCGCCGCCGCCGCGCTCGCTGCGGCCGGACCTGCCGGTCGAGCTCGACGTGCTGATCCTCGAGATGCTCGCGAAGCGGCAGAGCGCCCGGCCGAACCTCGTCGACGTACGGCAGCAGCTGTCCGTGCTCGTCGGGACGCTCGGCGCCCAGACGGGGCCGGTGCCGCTCTCCGAGCCGCGGTACACGGTCCGCGCGCAGTCGAACGTCGACGGCGCGGCGGCGGTGTCGCCGAGGGGACCGACGGAGCTGCTGGCCGTGGACGGCGAGGCGCCGCTGGGCCCCGCCCGCGGCGCGCGCTGGCCGCTCGTGGTCGGCGGCGTCGCGGCCGTCGGGCTCGCCGCCGCGGTGTTCGTGCTGATGACGCGCGACTCGGGGGGCACGCCGGCCGCGCGCCCACCCCCGTCGAAGCTCGCCGCGGCGCCGATCCCGACGCGGCCGATGGTGACGCCCGACGCGGCGGTGATGGCTGCCGTGGTCCCCGATGCCGCGGTCGTCGCGCCGGAGGGGACCGTCGAGGCGGAGGTGAACATCACCGTGAAGCCCGGCGACGCCGTGCTGACGGTCGACGGCGAGGTCGCGGCGGCGCCCGCGGGGCGCGCGCACCTACCGCTGCCGCCGGGGAGCCACGTCGCCGTCGTGACCGCGGGTGGTCGGTCGGTCACGCGCGCGTTCGTCGTGGTCGCCGGCGCACCGCTCGCGCTCGCGCTCGCCGTCCCGATCCCGGTCGGGGCACCGGCGGTCCGTCCGAATCACAAGCCGCCGCCGCCGGTGGTCCCGGTCCCCAAGCCCGTCCCCCCCAAGCCGATCGACGTCGACGGCGTGGCGAACCCGTTCGCGAAGTGAGGCCCGTGTTGTCGAGAACTCTCTGTCAGTGGCTCGCGTTGACAGCGGCGCTTGGAGGCCTGGCGGGCACCGCCCGCGCCGACGAGCCCACGCCCGCATCGCCTCCCGCGCCCGCGGAGGACCCGGCGGCGCGCGCCAGCAAGCTCTACGACGAGGGCCGCCTGCACTTCGACATCGGCGACTACGCGGCCGCGATCACCGCGTGGAAGGAATCGTACCTCCTGTCGAGCGCGTCGCTGCTGCTGTTCAACATCGGCCAGGCCTACCGGCTCTCGAACAACTGCGCCGAGGCGAACCGCTTCTACTTCAACTACAAGCGCGTCGAGGCGAGCCCGAAGAACCAGGCGGAGCTCGAGCAGGCGATGGCGAAGTGCGACGGCGTTGCCCCCGCAACGACCGCCGCGCCGGCCGTGACGCCCGAGCCGGCGAGGCCACCCGCGGGCGGCGAAGCGACGAAGCCCGCCGAGCCGGCGGCGATGGCCCGGCCAGCGCCCCGCCCGGCCGAGCGCGTCGATCACGGCGGCACGCTGCGCACGGTCGGCATCGCCACGGGCACCGTCGGTGTGCTCGCGCTGCTCGGCGGCGGGCTGTACGGCCTCAAGGCGAGCAGCGACGCCAGTGACATCGCGAAGAAGCCGCTCGGGACGCCCGCCGCGGACGTTGCGGAGCTCGATACGAGCGGCAAGAACGCAGCGACGCGCGGCAAGGCGTTCGGCATCGTGGGGCTCGTGCTCGCCGCGGGCGGCGGGACGCTCTGGTACCTCGGTCACCGCGCGGACTCGCACGTCGAGATCTCGCTGGCGCCCGGTCACACGGAAGTGAGCTTCTCGTGCGCGTTCTGAACCTCGTCGCGACGCTCTCGGTGGCGAGCGCGGCGTGCTACTCGCCGAGCTTCAAGCCGTGTCAGTTCACGTGCGAAGGGGCGACCACGTGCCCCGGGGATCTGACCTGCGGGGCGGACCGCGTGTGCCACGCCCGAGGCGCGACGGACTCGTGCTCGGCCGTCGTCGATGGCGGCAGCGGGACAGACGGCGGGCCCGGCAGGGACGGCGGCGGGAGCGTGTGCACGAACGTGCCGGTCGAAACCAAACTCGTCTCCATGCCGGGCCAGCAATGCCTGTCCCTGTCGATAAATGCGGAGAAGTGGGGCGCGGCGAAGAACAAGTGCGGCTCCGGAGGCTGGGAGCTCGCGGTGTTCTCGGTGGCGCCGCCCGTCGCCGGGGAGCTGCCGGCCACCGAGAAGATCTGGATCGGGCTCGAGCGCAGCAGCGGCACGTCCATGACGTGGAACTGGATCGACGGGTCTCAGCCGGCCGTCGCGCTGACCGACAGTCGGTGGTCGGGCGCACCTAACAGCGGGCTCAATAACGTGACCGCCGCCGTGTTCGGGCCGATGCTGTTCTCGGACAACGCGTCCACGACTTACCGGTTCGCGTGCACCAAGGGCCTCACCGCCGCCGGCAACTAGTGCGCGCGACGAGCGCGGGCCTGGTGGCCGCCCTCGCCGCGTGCAGCCTGCCCGATAGCGACTACTTCGGCCGCGTGCCGGCGGGCGACGAGCTCGACCCGCGCGTGTTCCGCTGGTGCAATTTCAACGATCCCGACTCGCTCGATCCCGCGCTGACGTCGAGCACGGCCGCGTCGCCGCTGGTGTCGGCGCTGTTCGACGGGCTGACGACGTACGGCTTCGATGGCAACCCGGTGCCGAGCCTCGCGACGACCTGGGAGACCAGCGAGGACCTGCGCACGTTCACGTTCCACCTGCGCGGTGATGCGCGCTGGAGCAGCGGGCGCGCGGTGACCGCCTACGACGTCGCGTACGGCGCGATCCGCGTGACCGACCAGGTGACCGCGTCGCCGAACGCGGACAACCTGGCGCCGTTCAAGGGCGCCGTCGCCACTGTCAGCCGGCGCGTGTTCGTGCTCCGGCGCGCGGTCGGGCCCTACGCGGCCGGCACCGTCGTCGAGCTCGCGACGCCCGCCGATCCGCCCGGGGACCCGAACCGGCGCACCGCCTCGCGCGACCTGGCGTTGCGCGACCTCGGCGCCCCCGCGAGCGCCGCCTACGCGACGGTCGCCGCCGGTTCCGAGGTCGCGCTCGTCATGACGAGCGGCGGCCGCGCCACGCTGCCGACGCCAGCGGGGGCCGCGGCGTGGGCCTATGTCTATCGCGCGGGCGCGCCGGGCTCCGGCGACGGCGGCGTCTACGGCTGGGTCCCCGGCGCCGAGCTCGACGGCGAGCCGGCCGCGGAGCTCGCGTTCGAGGTCCGGCGCGTCGCGCGCGCCGACGAGCCCGGCCTCCTCGTCGCGCTCGCCGGCGACGAGCCGCCGCGCCCCGTCGTCGCCGCGCACGGCCGCGACCTCGTCCGCAGCCCGGACGCGCTCGGCGTCCGCGTGCCCGACGCGCACACGATCGTCTTCGAGACCGCGCAGCCGACGCCGTTCTTCCTCTCGATCACCGACAACCGTGCGCTGCGCACCGCGCCGATCGAGGCCGTCTCGCGCGCGCCGACGCACTGGACCGATCCCGATCGGATCGTGACGTCCGGCCCGCTGCACCTCACCGCGTGGCGGCATCGCGATGGCCTCACGCTCGTGCGCTCGCCGACCTACTGGGATCCCGGCGCCGTGAAGTACGAGCGCCTCGAGGTCCTCACCGTCGACGACCAGGCCGCCGCGGCGAACCTCTACTACACGGCCGCGTGCGACGCGACGACGGCGAACGTGGTGCCGTCGACGTACATGCCGGTCCTGAACGGCGAGCAGCGCGGTCGCCCCTACAAGGACTACGAGGTCTCCACGAACCTCGGCGTCTACTTCGCGTGGATCAACACGAAGCGCGTCACGAACCGCCACCTGCGCCGCGCGCTCGCGTATGCGATCGATCGCACCGCGATCCCGCACTTCACGCACGGCGGCGAGGTGGCCAGCGCGCAGCTCACGCCGGGCACGCCGATCGCGAAGCTCGCGCCGGCCGACCTCGCGGCGTGCGGCGTCACGCGGGACACGCCGGGCGTGGCGCTCGTGATGACAGCGGGCGAGCTCTGCTACGTACCGCCGCCGGGGCTCGCCTTCGACGAGGCCGCCGCCCAGCGGGAGGTCGCGCTCGCCCGCGCCGAGCTCGGCGACGCGTTCCCGAAGACGCTCGACTATCGCTACAACGCCGGCAGCGAGGCCCACAAGCAGATCGCGGAGTACCTCCAGGCCGCGTGGGCGCGCCTCGGGATCGACGTCACGCTGACCGCCGAGGACTTCAACGCGATGCTCGCCGATGGCCGAGCGGGCAACTACGACATCATGCGGTTCGGCCAGCAGGGCAACGTCGCCGATGCGGAGAGCGAGTTCATGGTGCTGTTTCGCTGCGGCACGCCGGACAACCGCGGCGCGTACTGCAACCCCGCGTTCGACAAGCTCCTCGACGAGGCGCAGCCGCTGCGCGATCGCCGCGCGCGCAACGCGAAGATCCGCGAGGCGGAGCGCGTGATGATCGAGGACGCGCCCGTGATCCCCCTGTACGTCTACACGCTCAAGACGCTCGTGAAGCCGTACGTGCGCGACTACCACAACAACGTCATCAACCAGCCGCCGCTCTGGCGCGCGTGGATCGCGAAGCCGTGATCCGCTTCATCGTGCGGCGGCTGCTGGCGAGCGTGGTCGTGGTGTTCGTCGTGGCGAGCGCGAGCTTCCTCTTGCTGCACGCGGCGCCCGGCGGCCCGTTCGACACCGACCAGCGGCGGTCGGCGGCCGTGCAGCGCGCGATGGAGGATCGCTACGGCCTCCGCGACTCGCTCGCCGCGCAGTACGGGCGCGAGCTCGCGATGCTCGCCCACGGCGACCTCGGCCGCTCGATGAAGCGCGACGTCACGGTCAACGACCTCATCGCGCAGCACGCGCCGGTGTCCGCGCTCGTCGGCGCGCTGGGGCTGCTCGTCGCGATCGGCCTCGGCCTCGGGATGGGCGTGCTCGCCGCCTGGCGCCGCAATACGCGCACGGACTACGGCCTCATGGCCGTCGCGCTCGTCGGGATCTCGGTGCCCTCGTTCGTGCTCGGGCCGCTGCTCATCGCCACGATCTCGATCCACCTCGGCTGGCTGCCGCCGGCGCGGATCGACGGCCCGGCCGGCTACGTGCTGCCCGCGATCACGCTCGGCCTCCTCTACCTCGGCACGATCGCGCGGCTGACGCGCGGCGGGATGCTCGAGGCGCTCGGCCAGGACTTCGTGCGGACCGCGCGCGCGAAGGGGCTGCCGGAGCGGACGGTCGTGTGGAAGCACGCGCTGCGCATCGGCGTGCAGCCGGTCGTCACGTACCTCGGCCCCGCCACGGCGGCGCTGATCTCGGGCTCGTTCGTCGTGGAGAAGATCTTCCAGATCCCAGGGCTCGGCGCGTCGTTCGTGGATTCGATCGCGGAGCGCGACTACCCGGTGCTGACCGGCGTGTTCGTGTTCTACGCGGTCCTGCTCGTGCTCCTGAACCTCGTCGTGGATCTGGCGTACGGCTGGCTCGACCCGCGCGTCCGCGAGGCGCGCGCGTGAGCCTCGGACCCGGCGCGTGGGCCCGCATGCGGCAGCACCGCCTCGCTGTCGCGTGCGGCGCGCTCGTCCTCGCCATCGCGGTCGCGTGCATCGTGGGGCCGTGGATCGCGGCCGCGTTCGGGCTCGACGCCACGACGATCGACGCGCGCCTGGGGGCCACGCCGCCGTCCAGCGCGCACTGGCTCGGCACGGACACGCTCGGCCGCGACATGCTCGTGCGCGTGATGATCGGCGGCCGCATCGCGCTGCTGGTCGCGCTCGTCACGACGTCCGTCGCGCTCGTGATCGGCGTCGCCTATGGCGCCATCGCGGCGTACGCGGGCGGGCTCGTCGACGAGGTCATGATGCGCGTGGTCGACGCGCTCTACGGCTTCCCGACGGTGGTGTTCATCATCGTGGTGATGTCGGTGCTCGGCACGCGCTCGCTGGTCGCGCTGTTCGCGCTGATCGGCGGCATCTCGTGGCTGACGATGGCGCGCATCGTCCGCGGTCAGGTGCTCGGGCTCGCGCGGCGCGAGTTCGTGGAGGCGGCGCGGGCGAGCGGGGCGTCGCCGACGCGCATCGTGCTGCGCCACGTGCTGCCGAACGCGGCCGGGCCGGTGATCGTGTACGCCACGCTCGCCTTGCCGCAGGTCATGCTGACGGAGGCGTTCCTGTCGTTCCTGGGGCTCGGCGTGCAGGCGCCGCTGGCCTCGTGGGGCACGCTCGTCACCGAGGGCAGCTCGCAGATCCTCGTCTACCCGTGGCTCCTGATCGGGCCGGGCGTGACGATGGCGCTCGCGATCCTGTGCCTCAACTTCGTGGGCGATGGCCTGCGCGACGCGCTCGACCCGCACACGCGCAAGATCTAGGAGGCTACGGGCACTCCAGCACGGCCGCGCACGCGGTCTGCTTCGCGACGCACTCGGCGTGGCGCTCGACCTTGGCCAGGTTGTTCTGGTCCGCCTCGAGCACGGCGCAGGCGGCGATGCACTCCTTCTCGTCGAACGGCATCGTGCTGCTGGTCGTGCTCACGCACTCCGATTCGCGCGTGCACACCTGCTTGCAGCGCGCGGAGCGCGGCTGCGTACAGGCGGCGAGCCCGAGCCCGAAGATCACGGCGAGAGCGACGCGCACGCCGCCACTATACGCGCGAGTCGCGGCCTAGAGGTCCTCGGCCGTCTTCACGATCTGCGGGATGAAGTCCCGGCGGATGTGGATCAGGCTGCCGTGCCGGCTGAACGTGGCGATCGTGGTGTCGAGGCCGGTGTTCTTGGCGACGTCGCCGTCGACGTTCTCGCCGCCCATGTCGAGCACGCAGGTCTGGTTATGCGCGCGGGCGCGAGCGCAGTCGCCCGAGGGTGGGGCCTCCTTCTCCGCGGTCGGCACGGGGGCCGGGGCGGCCGGGGCCGGATCTGCGACGGCAGCGGGGGCGAGGGCGAGCACGAATCCCAGAGCGAGAGCGATGCGCATGCCAGCCAGACACGAGCCCCGGCGCCCGGTTGCGGTCAGTCCTCGCGGCGGTCCCGCTCCTTCGCCTTCTGCTCCCGCCACGCCGCGAAGTGCCGCTCGATGACCTCGCGATCCGCCCGCGCGCCGACGAGCCGGGTCCGCGCCGCGTCGACCTCGCCGGCTTGCGCGTCCCGCGCCGCGGCCGCTCGCGCGAGCTCGTCCTGCGCCGCCGCGAGGGCGCGCCGCCGTCGCTCCACGTAGCGCTCGGCTCCCGCGAGGCGATGTGCCTCACCTACACACGTCTCGCGCGCCGCCCGGGCCGCGCTCACTGCGTCCCGTGCCGCCGCCACGCGCGCCTCCGCCGCCATCACCCCCTCGGCGCGCGACGCGGCATCGCCGATCGCGGCCGCGAGCTCTCCACGCTTCACGCGCTCCGTGCGCTCGCGCGCATCGCGTAACGGACGCAGCCGATAGCGATCGTCCGTCACCCCGACGATGTTACACTGCCGGCGATGATCGCCGCGGGGGCGGCCCCCATCGACCGCTACGTCGTGCTCGAGCATCTGAGCGAGGGCGGGATGGGGGCGATCTACGTCGGCAAGAAGATGGGCGCCGGCGGCTTCGAGATGGAGGTCGTGCTGAAGCAGCTCCTGCCGGAGTTCACGCAGCAGGAAGAGTTCATCGACCTGTTCCTGCGCGAGGCGAAGCTGTCCGCCACGCTCGACCACGCGAACATCATCCACACGATCGATCTCGTCACCGCCGGGGGCGAGTACTTCATCGTGATGGAGTACCTGGCGGGCGGGGATCTCCGCACGCTCATCAAGCGCGCGAAGAAGCGCGGCAAGCGGTTCTCGCCCTCGGCCGCGATTTACATCTGCCGCGAGGTGCTCTCGGCGCTGTCGTACGCGCACGCGAAGCGCGACTTCAACGGCAACCCGCTCCAGCTCATCCATCGCGACGTGTCGCCGTCGAACATCCTCCTGTCGGCGGCGGGCGAGGTGAAGCTCACCGACTTCGGCATCGCGAAGGCAGCGACGCACACCTCCCTGTTCTACAAGGTCAAGGGCAAGGTCGGCTACATGTCGCCCGAGCAGGCGAAGAGCGAGCCGCTCGATCACCGGAGCGATCTCTACTCGCTCGCGGTGTGCCTGTACGAGGTGCTCACCGGCGAGCGCCTGTTCGTGCACGCGGGCCTCACGACCTCCGCCGAGGAGATCTACTCGCAGCCGATCCCGCAGATCTCGCGCAAGGTCCCCGGCCTCACGCCGGACATGGACGCGATCATGAGCAAGGCGCTCGCGCTGACGCCCGAGGCGCGCTACCAGACCGCCGGCGAGTTCCAGGAGGCGCTGGCGCGGTGCGCCCACCGCAACGGGCTCCTCATGTCGGCGCCGGAGCTCGCGACCGAGCTCGTGTCGGCGTGCGGTCCGTTCGACCAGTGGCGCAGCGACGACGAGGAAGAAGACTTCGGCTACGCGAAGCGCGCCGGCACCGAGGTCTATGACGGCTCGGACGAGGACGACGACGAAGACGACGCCGACCGCGCGTCGGCGCTGTCCCCGCCGATGAGCGCGCGGCTCCCGAGCGCGTCGCGCCTGATGAAGCCGGCGCTCGACGGCAAGTTCCAGGGCGTCGAGCTGACCTCGATCATCAACATGATGGACATCGAGGGCGCGCCGGCCGGCTCGCATCCGCTCGTCGACCTGAACGAGGCGCCGCGCCTCGACTCCGGGCCGCAGCGTGTCCTCGACTCGCCGGTGGCCGGCTACGGCTCGGAGCCGACGACCGTCCCGCGCCGACCGCCGGGCCCGCAGATGACGCAGATGGGGCCCGGCGTCGCCCCGGTCCTGATGGCGGCGCAGATGCGGCCGCCGCAGCCGATGCGCGGGCTGATGGGCCCGATGGACAGCGGCGAGGCCGTCGTGGTCGGCGCGGCCCCGGCGCCGGCCCGGCCGCGCGCCCCGTCGGGCGATCCCAACGAGCGGACCTCGCGGGCGCGCATCGACGAGGCGCGCACGGACCCGAACGGCCCGCGGCGGCGGGGCTTCTTCCAGCCGTGGATGTTGATCGCGCTCGTCCTGATCGCGGCCGGCGTCGCGGCCGGGCTCGTCGCGATGTCGGGGCCGAACGTCACGCCGAGTCACGCTGCGCCCGTCACGGCTCCCGTCAAGTCGGGGTGACCATCGAAGAATCTGGGGCGCCGGCCGTGTTTACGCGCGTCGCCGACGGCGCTACCATCCGACGGCTGTTTCGATGACTCGCGATCGCTCTAACGTCACGGCCCTGCTCGACGAGGCCCCCGCATATTCGCGGCAGAACCAGGGCGGGATCTTCCTCGTCATCAAGGGCCCGGACCGCGGCGAGGCCGTGCGCCTCGGCGGCTCGCCGAACCCGACCGCCGTGTCGTTCGGCTCGGGCCCCCAGTGCAGCCTGGTCCTGAGCGACAAGACCGTCTCGCGCAAGCACCTCGAGGCCCAGCTCATCGGCGACGAGGTCCTGATGCTCGACTGCGGGTCGACGAACGGGACGTTCATCCAGGGCTCGCGCTTCGACAAGATCTCGATCGGCTTCGGCGCCGAGGTGAAGCTCGGGCGCACCGTCATCAAGTTCCTGCCCGACGAAGAGATCGTCGAGCCCGCGCCGAGCGCGCAGGCGTCGTTCGGCTCGATCGTCGGCGGCGACACGAAGATGCGGCAGATGTTCACGCTGCTCGAGGACGTCGCCAAGACGAACGCGACCGTGCTCATCGAGGGCGAGACCGGCACGGGCAAGGAGCTCATCGCCGAGGAGATCCACAACCACTCGCCGCGCCGCGATGGCCCGCTCGTGGTGTTCGACTGCGGCTCGGTGCCGCGCGAGCTGATCGAGTCGATGCTGTTCGGCCACGTGAAAGGGAGCTTCACGGGCGCCATCACCGACCGCCGCGGTGCGTTCGCCGAGGCGAACGGCGGCACGATCTTCCTCGACGAGATCGGCGAGATGTCCCTCGACCTGCAGCCGTCCCTGCTGCGCGTGCTCGACAAGCGCGCGGTGCGCAAGGTCGGCAGCAACACGTACGAGAAGATCGACGTCCGCGTCGTGGCGGCGACGAACCGCGACCTGCGCGCGGAGGTCGCGAAGAAGGCGTTCCGCGAGGATCTCTACTATCGCCTCGCCGTCATCCGCGTCGGCGTGCCGCCGCTGCGCGAGCGGGGCAGCGACATCCCGTTGCTGATCCAGCACTTCGTCAACAACTTCGGCCCGCAGCTCAACATCACGCCCGAGGACATGTCGCGCCTCGTGCGGCACTCGTGGCCGGGCAACGTCCGCGTGCTGCGCAACGTGATGGAGCGCGCCTGCCTGCTCGCGCGCGGCTCGACGATCAACCTCGAGGACGCGCTCGTCAGCGAGGCGTCCTCGCAGAGCCTCGGCATCCGGACGGACCTGCCGTTCAAGGAAGCCAAGGGGCAGCTCGTCGAGATGTTCGAGCGCGAGTACATCGAAGATCTGATGCGCCGCCACAAGATGAACCTGTCGGCGGCGGCGCGCGAGGCGCAGATCGATCGCAAGCACCTGCGCGAGCTCATCCGCAAGTACGGGCTCGACCCGCGGGTCGGCGCGGCTGGCCCCGACGACGACGCGCCCGGCGAAGATTGACCGAGACGAACCGGGACGAGCGTCGTTACTCGACGCGGATGCGGAACGAGAGCCGCGTGTCGAGGACCTGGATGTCCCACTTGCGGCGCGTGCCGGTGACCAGGTCGTAGACCTCGACGGTGTGCGCGCCGACGTCGGAGCCGATGCGCCCTGTCGGGCAGAGCTGACCGGTCGGCTTGCCGTCGACGTACACGTAGTAGCGGTTCGGCGCGCACCTGAGGACCTTGATGCCGGCGGGGCCGTTCGAGGGGAAGACCTCCTTCAGCGGGATGGCGAACGCGCCGCGGCCGTCCAGCTCGCCGACGTAGAGGTCGAAGCCGGGCAGCACCAGCACCGCCGTGTGCCGACCGGGCGCGCCGGGCAGCTTGGCCGGCGTGACGCCCTGAGCGACGTTGTCGACGTAGATCTGCGCACCGGGAGGCACGGAGCTGATCGCGAGCACATCGCCGGGGGCCACGGCGACGGTCGCGGCGGCGTCCGCGGGGAGCGCGCGCGCATCGAGCGTGACCGCGGCGTCGACGACGACCGCGACCCCGGCGTCGCTGACCACGCCGGCGCTGGACGTCACCACCGCCGCGCCGGCGCTGCCGGCATCGGGAGCCACCGCGACGGCCGCCGCCCTGGCATCCGCGACCACCGTGATGGCCTTCGCGTCGGCGGCGCTGGCGACCAGGCGTGCGTCGGGGGGCGCCGGGCGACTGGCGGGGACCTCGGTGTCGTCGGCGAGCGTCGAGAGCACGACGTACGAGCCGCCGCCGATGATGCCGAGCGTCAGCGCGCCGACGACGAGCCACGGCCAGCGCCGCGGCCGCG
>JANXOM010000201.1 GCA_025353585.1 Deltaproteobacteria bacterium | reverse complement strand
GCCACGTCGCTGCCGGTGGTGATCGTCGGCGAGAGCGGCACCGGGAAGGAGCTGGTCGCGCGCGCGCTCCACGACCACGGCCCGCGCGCGGCCGCGGCGTTCGTGGCGATCAACTGCAGCGCGGTGCCGGAGGCGCTGCTGGAGAGCGAGCTGTTCGGTCATGCCCGCGGCGCGTTCACCGGCGCCGACCGCGATCGCCGCGGCCTGTTCGAGGTCGCCGACGGCGGCACGCTGTTCCTGGACGAGATCGCGGACACCAGCCCCGGCATGCAGGCGAAGCTCCTGCGCGTGCTGCAGGACGGCGTGATCCGGCGCGTGGGGGACACGGCCACCCGGCACGTGGACGTCCGGGTGGTGGCGGCGACGCAGCGCCCGCTCGCCGAGCTGGCCGCGGCGGGGCGGTTCCGCGAGGACCTGCGCTTCCGGCTCGAGGTGATCACGGTGCCGGTGCCCCCGCTGCGCGAGCGGGAGGGCGACATCCCGCTCCTCGTCGAGCGCCTGCTGGCGCAGCTGGCGCCCGGCAAGGTACCGCGGCTCACCCGGGCCGCGCTGCGCGCGCTCACGCAGCACCGCTGGCCGGGCAACGTGCGCGAGCTCGAGAACGCGCTGGCCCGCGGCATCGCGATGGGCGGCGACACCGTCGACGTCGGAGAGCTGCCCGAGGTGATCGGCGCGGCCGCCGCGCGCCCCGAGCCGGCGCGCCCGCACACGGGCGACGACCTGCGGCTCAAGCCGGCGCTGCAGGCGACCGAGCAAGCCTACATCGCCGCCGCGATGGGTCGCTCGAAGCAAAACCAGACGGTGGCGGCTCGCCTGCTCGGCCTCTCGCGCTTCGGCCTGCAGAAGAAGCTGGCGCGCCTGGCGGCGGGCGCGGGCGGTGACGACGAAGACTGACCGAGCTGCGCCGAGCCTAACCGAGCCCAACCGCTTGGCTCAGTGGTAGCGGCCGTAGGCGGTGTCCGCGATCTTGCCGATCAGGTGCGGATAGTCGAGCCCCGCCACGGCCGCCGCGCGCGCCATGCCCGCGTCGGGCGAGATGTCGCAGTTCGGGTTGACGTCGATGACCCACGGGCGGCCTGCGCCGTCGACGCGGAGGTCCACCCGCCCGTAGTCGCGCAGGCCGAGCGCCACCCACGCTCCCCGCGCGACCCGCTCGACGTTCGCCACGAACTCCGGCGTCGCGGCGCGCAGCGGGACGGGCTTGGTCCCGATGTAGTCGACGTGATCCTCTTCCCACTTCGCCGCGTAGCTGACGATGTGCGGGCGATCGGCCGGCATCGCCGCGAAGTCGATCTCGTGCAGCGGCAGCACCGTCGCCGTCTCGCCGTTGCCGATGAAGCCGACGTTGATCTCGCGGCCCTCGACATAGCGCTCGCCCAGCACCGGCTGGCCGAACTCGACCATCATGTCGCGCGCGCGCGCCCGCAGCGCCGCGGGCGAGACCACGCGGTTCGCCTCGGTGATGCCGACCGACGCGTCCTCGTGGGCGAGCTTCAAGAACCACGGGTAGTCGAGCGCGTCGATCGCCGGATCGGCGAGGTCGCCCTCGGTCGCAAAGAAGCGGTACGGCGGCGTCTCGACCCCGCGGCCGATCAAGATCTCCTTCGTGCGTCGCTTGTGCAGGCACGACGCGAGCCCGACGAGGTCCGCGCCGGTGTACGGGATGCGGAACAGATCGAGGAGCCCGGCGAACGTGGGCTCGTTGCGGGGATCGCCCGCCATCGACTCGCACAGGTTGAACACGAGATCGTAGCCGCCGGTGCGCACACGTGAGAGCACGTCGAACACCTCGGTGCCGTGGATGCCGACGACGTCCACCACGCGGTCGGTCTCGCGGAGCGCGGCCGCGATCGCCCGGCACGACAGCTCGACGGCGCCGACGTCGACGCCGGGCCCGGTCAGCTCGGCGTCGTAGTCGGTGTTGTAGAGCAGCGCGATTCGCTTGGCGGGCATAGGGCATGTATAGGCCTGCGGGCCCTCTCCCGAAGTCTCCCTCGACCCCTTTCGGCCAGACCAAGGTCAGCGCAAGGCGGCGACGACGCGCGGCCCGACCTCGGCCGCGACGGTCTCGACGGACGGCGTGCGCCCGCTCGCCTCGGCGAGCGAGACCTGCGGCAACGCGAGCCCGCATGGTCGGATCCGCGCCCACGCCTCGCGCGGCGTGGCGACGTCGAGCGCGAAGCCATGCACGCTGACGCCGCGCGCGATGTGCACGCCGCACGCGGCGAGCTTGCGCCCGGACAGCCAGAGCCCGGCTGGATCGCGTCGGAATGCGGCGCCCGGGGCGCCGAGCGCGGCGCACGCGTCGGCGAGCGCGCCCGCGATGCGCTCGAGGAAGTCGATCACGCCCTTCTGGAGGCGGACGACGGGATAGACGACGAGCTGGCCCGGCCCGTGATACGTGACGTCGCCGCCGCGCTCGATGCGCTCGACGGCGACGCCTTCGGGGGCGAGCACGTTCGCGGGGTCTCCGGACCGCCCGAGCGTGATGGTCGCCGGGTGCTCGCACAGAAGCACCGCGCCGTCGCCGCCGGCCCAGACGCGCTCGCGCGTGGCGAGCTGGTCCGCGAGCACGCGCCGGTAGGGAGCGCGACCGAGCCAGTGCCAGGCGAGCATGGCGTCAGGTCTAGCCCGCGAGCAGCTCGTCGAGGAGCTGGTCGTCGACGTAGTGCAGCGGGGCGGCCGCGCTGACGACGCCGACGCCGGTCGCGATCAGCGCCGCGACCAGCTGGTCACCGCACATCACGGCGATCGAGCGGCCATCGCGCTCGAGCTCGCGCTCGGCGTCCTCGGACAGCTCGCGCGCCGCGAACAGGATCCCCGCGACGAGGTCCTTCGCGGCCACGCCGACCCGCAGCTCGCCGATGCCGCGCCGGTCGATCGGGGCGTCGCCGGAGCGCGCGCTGATCAGCACCTCGGTGGCGAGGCCCGGGGCCGTCGCCGTGGCGTAGCTGATCTCGCCGACGCGCTTGACCCACTCCACGTTCTGATAGCCCGCGGCCACGAGGTACGCATGAACGATGCGCTCGAAGCCGGCCGCCGTGGCGCGCGCGATGCGAGCCGCGAGGGCGCGGTGCGTGGCGCCCGCGAGCCGCGAGAGCGCCGCGGCGAACCCGGCCTCGGCGTCCGCCGTCGCGCTCATCGCCACCGGACCGGGCGCGAACAGGTCGCGCCCGCGGTAGACGATGCGCGGGCGCAGGCCGAGCGCGCGGTAGCTCCGCTCGTCGCCCAGGAGCTCGGCCTTGAGCTGCGGCGTGAGGCGATCCGGCTCGTGCTCGACGAGGTTCCGCTTGCGCATCATCTGCGCGAGCTGGCGGACGGGCAGCGGCTGGTTGTTGCGGAGCTGCGTGAACACCGTCGCCGCGGCGTCGCCGAGCGGCGTGCCGACACGCGCGAGCGCGTCGTGGCTCAGGTCGCCCGGCGGGACCGGCTGGGTGACCTGGGCCTGGGGCTGGCCGAGCGGGAGGCGCTGCTGCAACGGCGGGCGCGGCTCGCCGTTGTTGCCGCCGCCGTTCTGGTGGTTCCCGCCACCGCCGCCACCGCCGCCGCGGTGATCACGGTTGTTGTCCCGGTTATCGCGCTGACCACCGCCGCCACCGCCCCCGCCCTGCTGATGGCGCGGCTGCCCGTTGTTCCCGCCGCCCCCGCCGCTGCCCTCGAGGCGCGGCTGGCCGTTGCCGCCGCCGCCGCCGCCGCCGCCACCGCCACCGCCACCGCCGGTCGGTGCGCCGCCGCCCTGGCCCGGGCGACGCTCGTCGCGCCGACGCCGGCGCTGATCGCGGCGGTCTTCCCAGCGGTGCTTGCGCTCGTCGCGCGCGTTGATCTCCGGCATCAGCTGGCGATCCTCGTCGGCGCTCTGCTTGTCGCGGAACTCCACATGCGCCGTCGCCGGCGCCTGGAGGTCGTCGCCGTACAGCGCGGCGAGCTCCTTCTCCTCGTCGGTCAGCGGGATGATCGCCGCCGCCGGCGCGGCCGGCGTCTCCGACACGACCTCGGCGTCGATGACGTCCGTGACCGCCGGCGGCGTAGCCGCTTCGACCGCCGCGGCGAGCTCGGTCTGCGCCGTGAGCTCCTCCGTCTTGCCGCGGCTGCGAGGCTTCTTCGCCGCCGCGGCCGCCGCGATCTTCTTCGCGGGCGCGGCCTTGGCCGCCGGCTTCTTCGCGGCCGGCGCGGCCTTCTTCGCCGGCGCAGGCTTCTTGGCCTTCGAGGACTCGGCGTCAGCGGCTTTCTTCTTCATCGGGCGCCCTTCGTACCGTCCCCCGAGGCACGCCGCCAGGCACGAGGCGCCGAAAAATTGCCCTCCGGCTCCCGCGCCCGTAGCGTCGGGGCCAGCGGGGCCGTCCGGGCAAATACCGGAGGCTGGTGGGGCGTTCGATCCGGCAAGGAGCAGTTCAGATGATGCAGACGCGCAAGATCGGTGTGTTGCTCGGTGGCCTGTCGAGCGAGCGGGAGGTCTCCCTGCGCACGGGTGAGGCGGTTCTCGCGGCGCTCCTCGAGCGCGGTCACGACGCGATTCCGATCTACGTCGATCGCGACATCGACGTGGCGCTCCGCCAGGAAAAGGTCGACGTCGCGTTCGTGTGCCTCCACGGCCGCTGGGGCGAGGACGGCTGCGTGCAGGGCCTCCTCGAGACGCTCGGCATCCCGTACACGGGCTCGGACGTCCTCGCGTCGGCGCTCGCGATGCACAAGGGCAAGGCCAAGGAGCTGTTCCGGCTCCACAACCTGCCGACGCCCGCCTACTACACGCTCACGATCGATGACGTGGCGGACCTCGCCGGGGTCCACGGCGATTTCGGCTTCCCGTGCGTCGTCAAGCCCGTCTGCGAGGGCAGCTCGGTCGGCGTCGGCATCTGCCACTCGATGGAGGATTTCGGGCCGGCCGTCGAGCGCGCGCTCTGCTTCGACGACGAGATCCTGGTCGAGCGCTTCATCGTCGGCAAGGAGGTCTCCGTCGCGATCCTCGGCGATCGCGCCATCGGGGCCGTGGAGATCGCTCCGCGCGCCGGGTTCTACGATTACGCGAACAAGTACACGCGCGGCGCCACGGAGTACTTCGTGCCGCCGCGGCTCTCGCCCGAGCGGTACCGCGGCGTGCTCGCCCAGGCGCTGCGCGCGCACCACGCGCTCGGCTGCCGCGGCGCGACGCGCGTCGACATGATGGTCAGCGAATCCGGCAACGAGTTCGTGCTCGAGGTGAACACGGTGCCAGGCCTGACGCCGACGTCGCTCCTGCCGAAGATCGCGGACGCGGCCGGCATCTCGTTCCCGGAGCTCTGCGAGATGATGCTCGCCGGCGCGACGCTCGCGACCCGCCGCGGCCGGGGCGAGCGCCGGGTGCTGAGCCGCCCGTTCGTCGGTGACGATCGCCGCGATGCGGCCGACGCCGTGGCCCACCACTGACGAGATGACGACCCGCGAGCGGCTCTTTCTGGCTGTCACCGGCGTGCTCGCCGTCGGCGCGCCGTGCGGCGCGGCGGCGTGGGTCGATGCGCGCACGGAGCGGCTCGCGGACGAGCTCGGCGCCGCGGCCGGCGTCCCCGCCTCGATCGGCGCCATCGACGCCGACTTGACGGGCACGGTCCGGCTCTCGGACATCGCGCTCGGATCGCTCGTGCGCGCCGATCGCATCGAGGCGTCGGTCGGCCTCGACTCGCTCCTCGCGGGCGAGCCTGCCGCCGACGAGATCTGCGTGACGCATCCGCGCCTCGCCGCCGAGGTCGACGCGAACGGCGACTCCGATCTCGGGCGCCTCGTCCGCAGGCTGTCCGCGCGCCGGACGAGCGCGCCCGGCGCCGCCGCGAGCGCCAGCCCGCGCGCGCGCCGGATCATCGTGACGTCCGGCAGCCTCGTCGCTCACGTCGCCGGCGTCGGCGAGGTCACCGCCGAGGACGTCGAGCTGGTCCCCGACGAGGCCGGCGTCCGCGTCATCACGGGTTCGGTCCACGTGCGGGGCGGCTCGCCCGCCGCCCGCGCCCGCGTCGAGCTCGCGTTCCAGCGCGGCGCCGCCGACGTCACGCTCCCCCAGCTCCACGTCACGCGCGCGCTGGCCGTGGCGGGAGCGGGCACCGCCACCGTCGGTGATCGCGCCATCCCGCTCCACGACGTCGCCGCCGGGCGCCTGCGACACGGCGGCCCGCTCGAGCTGCGCGCGTCCGTCGACGACGGCGGCGTTCCGCGCGACATCGCCGTTGACATGGATCGCGACGGGGCGGTCACGCTGCACGGCGATCGCATTCCCCTCGGCGTCCTGTCCGGTCTCGCGCCGCATGGGCTCGAGCTCGATGGCGCGCACGGCACCGGCACCCTCGTCCTCCGCAAGCGCGAGGGTGGCCTGCGCGTCGAGGTCGACGGCAGCGTCGCCGGGGTCCGCCTCGACCACCGCACGATCGCCCCCGAGGCGTTGCCCGTCGACGCGCGCGTCCACGGCGCGCTGGAGCTCGCGGCCGACGGCTTCGTCGTCGACGACACCACGCTGGCGCTCGGCACCGCCACGTGGACGATCGGCGGCTGGGTGCGCCGCGGCCCGACCGCCCTCGCCGGCCGGGTCGACGTCGCGCTCGCGGCGGTCCCGTGCAACGACCTGCTCGCGTCGCTCCCCGCCGAGCTCCGCGGCCCGCTCGACGGCATGGCGATGACCGGCTCCGTCGGCGGCCACGCGCGCGTGGCGCTCGACCTCGCGGCCCCCGCCGGCGAGGGCGTGCAGCTCTCGCTCGCCCTCGATGGCGGCTGCCGCGTCGACACCGAGGCGCCCGCGGCCGATGTCTCCGCGCTCGCCGGCATCGTCGACCACGCGTTCCCCGACGGCAGCACGGCCCGCGTTGGCAAGGGCATGCCCACCTGGACCCCGCTCACCGACATGCGCGCGTACGTATCGGCCGCGTTCGTCGCCGCCGAGGACGCCGCCTTCTGGGACCACCACGGCTTCGACCTCGTGCAGATCGGCCGCAGCCTCGAGATCGATCTCCGCGAGCACCGCCTCGCGCGCGGCGGCTCGACCATCAGCCAGCAGCTCGTCAAGAACGCGTTCCTGACGCAGCGCCGTAGCCTCGACCGCAAGATCCAGGAAGCCGCCCTCACGTGGCGTCTCGAGCAGCGCCTCGACAAGCGCCAGATCATCGAGCGCTACCTGAACGTCATCGAGCTCGGGCCGCGCATCTTCGGGATCGGCGCCGCCGCGCGCTACTGGTTCAACCTCCCGGCCGCGCAGCTGACGCTCCACCAGGCTGCGTTCCTCGCCGCGATGACGTCGGAGCCGACGTCGATGTCGCGCCGGGTGCGGCACGCCGGGGGCCTCGATCCGGACAGCGCCACCCGCGTCGACGTCGTCCTGCGCGGCATGTACCTCGGCGGCACCATCGACGGCGCCGAGATGCTCGCTGCCCACGAGGCGCCGATGATGTTCGCGGCCAGCGCTCTCACCCGCGAGTGAGTCGCCGCCCCGGCGGAGAGCCGGCGGCGACCGTCACTCGTTACGTGGACGCTGCGGCGCCGTTGCCGTCGCGTCACAGGGGCGCCCCACGCTGCGACCAGATGGCCACACGTCTCGGGGTTCTGGTGTTCGGCGCGGCGCTCGCGGCCTGCGGCAAGAGCTCGAGCAGCAGCGCCCCGCCCGGCGATCCGACCGCGCCCGCCGCGGCCCCTGCCCGTGCCACCGTCGAGATCACGCTCCTCTACGGCAGCGAGAAGAAGACCTGGCTCGAGGAGCAGATCACCGCGTTCAACGCCGGGCACCCGACCGCGCCCGACGGCGCGCCGCTCCACGTCACCGGCACGCCATCCGGCTCCGGCGAGGCGATGACCGCGATCCTCGGCGGCACGGCCAAGCCGACGGTGTTCAGCCCCGCGTCGAGCGCGTACGTCACGCTCCTCGACGAGGCCTGGCTCGCGCAGCCCGGGCACCCGAAGCCGCTCGCGCCCGCCGGCGAGCCGCTCGTGCTCTCGCCGATCGTCATCGCGATGTGGAAGCCGATGGCCGAGGCGCTCGGCTGGCCGGGCAAGCCGCTCGGCTGGGGCGACATCCTCGCGGTCAGCCGCGATCCCAAGGGCTGGGGCGGCCACGGGCGACCCGAGTGGGGCGCGATGAAGCTCGGCCACACGCACCCCGAGTACTCGAACTCGGGCCTGCTCTCGGTGCTCGCGATCGCGTACGCGGGCGCCCACACCACGCGCGGGCTCGACGCGAAGGGGCTCGCCGCGAGCCGCAAGTTCATGGCCGACGTCGAGGACGCGATCGTCCACTACGGCCAGTCGACCGGCTTCTTCGCCGACAAGATGATCGAGCGCGGCCCCACGTACCTGTCCGCGGCCGTGCTGTACGAGAACCTCGTCATCGAGTCGTACGGCCGCACGCCGGCCCCGGCGCTTCCGCTCGTCGCGATCTATCCCGTCGAGGGCACGTTCTGGTCCGATCACCCGTACAGCGTCCTCGACGCCGACTGGGTCACGCCCGGCCAGCGCGCCGGCGCCGCCGCGTTCCTCGCGTTCCTGAAGGCGCGGCCGCAGCAGGAGCGCGCGCTCGCCCTCGGCTTCCGGCCGGTCGATCCGGCGATCAGCGTGGGCGCGCCGATCGACCTCGCGCACGGCGTCGACGCCAAGCAGCCGCAGACGCTGCTCGAGGTCCCCGACGGCCCGACCCTGACCGCCCTCCTCGCGACCTGGCGCGCGACGAAGAAGCCCGCGGACGTCGTCCTCGTGTTCGACAAGTCCGGCAGCATGGGCGGCGCGCCGCTCGAGCGCGCGAAGGCCGGCGCGAAGGCGTTCCTCGCCACGCTCGACGCGCGCGACGAGGTGACGCTCGAGTTCTTCGACAACAACATCTACCCGGCGTTCGGGCCCGTGCCGGTCGGCGCCTCGAAGGCCGAGCTCGAGGCGCGCATCGACGGCATCTCCGCCGGCGGCGAGACGGCGCTCTACGACGCCACGCGCACCGCGTACCGGCTCCTCGCGGGGCGGCGGACCGCCAGCGCGCACCGGATCCGCGCGGCCGTGATCATGACCGATGGCACCGACAACAAGTCGACGACGACGTTGCCGGAGCTCCTGGCCGAGCTCGGGGGCGAAGATCGCGCCGCGACGGTGTTCACGATCGCGTACGGCTCCGAGCCGAGCCGCGACGCGCTGATGGCGATCGCAAAGGCTGGCGCCGGCTCCTTCTCGGAAGGCGACGTCACGTCCATCATCCAGGTCTACCGGGACCTCGCGTCCTTCTTCTAGATGGCGAAGCGCAGCGCATTCAACCGGGTGATGGGACGCGCGGCGCGCGGCCCGGTGAACCTCGGCGTGCTCGGCGCGTCGCTCGTGGGAGCCGCCGCGCTCGGGCTGTGGCCGCTCGCGGCGATCGGCGGCGCGGCGTACGCGGCGCTGGTGGCCTCCGACGTGACCAGCGCGGCGTTTCGCCGGCGCGTGCTGTCGGGCCGCACGGTGGTCGCCCTGCCCGAGCCGGAGACGCTCGCCGATCCCGAGGTGCGCGCGGCGGTCTCCGCGATCCGCGCCGCGCGCCTCGAGGTCGACCGCGTGATCACGAGCATCCCCGAGCGCGTGCAGCGCAACGTCCGCGGCGCGCTGGCGGCGATCGAAGAGCTCGAGCAGCACGGCGCCGCGCTCGCGGGTCGCGGCGAGGAGCTCTCCCGGTACCTGGCGTCGGTCGACGTGCCGGCGGCGACGGCCTCGGCCTCCGCGCTCGGCTTGCGCGCGGCCGCGGCGAGCGATCCGGCGGCGCAGGGCGACTACGAGCACGCGGCCGCGGCCGCGCTCGAGCGCGTCCAGGCCTTGCGCGACATCGGCGCGGCCCGCGAGCGCACGCTGGCCCACCTCGCGCGGATCGCCTCCGCGATGCAGGGCGTGCCGCCCAAGCTCGTCCGGCTGCGCGCGCTCGACGACGCGGCTTCGGACGCCCTGACCGACAGCGTCGGCTCGGAGCTCCAGCGGATGAACATCGACCTGCGCGCGTTCGAGGACACGCTGCAGGCCCTGACCGAGGTGACCCCATGAGCAAGCTCGCGATCGTGTTCGGGTTCGTGGCGGCGGCCGCGATCATCATCTACCTCACGATGGTCCGCGGGCACGACGCACCGGACGCGCTGCCCGTGGCCCCGCCCCTCCCCGGGTCAGCCACGCCCGCTCCCACGCCGGTTGCGGCGGCCTCCGTCGAGGTCACGTTCGAGTACTCCACGGAGAAGCGCGAGTGGCTCGAGGCCGCCGTCGCCGACTTCGCGCGCGCGAACCCGGGCATCAAGGTCACGCTCGTCGGCAAGGGCTCGCTCGAGGCCGAGGCCGCGATCCTCGACGGAACCGACAAGCCCGTGCTCTGGAGCCCGGCCGACACGATGGTCGCCAACCTGCTGGCGAGCGAGTGGGAGACCAAGACGGGCCACGCGCTGTACGCGACGAGCGGCGACGCGGCGCCCCAGCCCTTGCTGCTGACGCCGCTCGTGTTCGCGGTCTGGGAGGACCGCGCAAAGGTGCTCGTCGATGCGCCGGGCGGTGGCCTCTCGTGGAAGCGCATCCACGACGCCGTCGCCTCGCCGAGGGGGTGGCCCGGCATCGGCGGCAAGCCGGCGTGGGGCTTCGTCAAGCTCGGCCACACCGACCCGACGCGCTCGAACTCCGGGACGCAGGCCATCGCGCTGATGGCGTTCGAGTTCTTCGGCAAGACCTCGGGCCTCACCGTCGAGCAGCTGCTCGACCCGAAGTTCCAGGCGTACCTGCAGCAGATCGAGCTCGGCGTGCCGCACTTCGAGGCGTCGACCGGCACGTTCATGACGGACATGATCCGGTTCGGGCCGTCGAAGTACGACATCGCCGTCGTCTACGAGAGCCTGGCCGTCTCGCAGCTCGCGAACGCGCAGGGGCGCTGGGGCAGCCTGCACATCTACTACCCGCCGGTCACGATCTGGAGCGACCACCCCGTCGCGATCCTCGGCGGCGACTGGGTCACGCCGGCGCAGCGCGCGGCGGCGGGCAAGCTGGTCGCGTTCCTGCGTAGCCAGGCCGAGCAGGCGACGGCGCTCAAGTTTGGCTTCCGGCCCGAGGACCCATCCGTGCCGATGAAGTCGGCCGATCCGGCCAACCCGTTCACGAAGATGGCCGAGTTCGGCCTCGCGCTCGAGCTGCCGCCCGCCGCGCAACCGCTCGATGGCGCGGTCGTCCGCAACCTGATGCAGCTCTGGACGCGCGTCGTGCCGAAGAAGTAGCCGCCGGCGGCGTCGGACGCCGAGCCCCGGCGTCGTCGGACGCCGAGCCCCCGGCGTCGTCAGACGCCGAGAAACAGCCGGTTGCCGAAGTTCCGCTCGAGCTCGGCCGAGAAGATCTTCTGCGCCGCCGAGTCGATGTCGTACGCGACCCGCTTGAACTCGAACGTCCGCTCTTCGCTGTCGAAGATCGTGTAGCTCGCGCGGTTGTCGTAGTCGCGCGGCTGGCCGACCGAGCCGACCGAGATAATGTAGCGATGCTCCGGCCGGATCACGAACTTGGTCGCGACCACCTCGAAGACCTCTTCACGCGTCAGTGCGAACGACTTGCAGAGGTGCG
>JANXOM010000411.1 GCA_025353585.1 Deltaproteobacteria bacterium | reverse complement strand
TACGCGGGGTCCATCGTGTCGTACTTGCCGCCGATCACGAGCGTCGGCGTCGCGATCGTCTTGAGCTGGTCGAAGCGGTCCCACTTCTCGAGCGTGCCGCTCGCGCCGATCTCGCTCGGCCCCTGCATGGCCACGTACATCTTGCGATTCAGCATCGCGAACGCGTGGACCACCGCCCACGGCCACTGCGCGAGCGGCATCCGCAGCACGTGCTGCATGTAGAACGGCATCAGGAGCTCCTCGTAGCGGGGCGTCTCGGTCTTGCCGTCCGCCTCGAGTTGCTTGATCTCCGCGAGCTGCGCCTGGTCCATTGCCGGCTCGAGGACGCGCTTCGCGTACTCGTTGTACGCGGGGATGCTGGCCATCATGTCGGAGATGACCAGGCCCTTGAGGTGCTGCTGGTACTTCAGCGCGTACTCCGTTGCCAGCAGGCCGCCCCACGAGATGCCGACGAGGTAGAAGTTGTCGCGATCGAGCTTCAGCGCTTGGCGGACCTGCTCGACCTCCTCGACGTAGCGCCCGAGGTCCCACAGCTCCGGGGCGTCGGGATTGTCCGAGAGGCCCGCGCCGAGCTGATCGTAGTAGTAGTACTCGATGCCCGCGGCCGGGAAGTACGAGTCGAGGGCTTCCCAGAACTCGTGACCGGCGCCGGGGCCGCCCATGAGCAGCAGGACCTTGATGCGCGGGTTGTTGCCGACGCGCTTGGTCCAGACGTTGAACGTGCCCTTCGGGGTCGTGATCGGGATCAGCTTGACGCCGCCCGTCGCCGCGTCATCCCGTCCCGCTGTGTCGAAGTACACGGACCGGGCCGGGGCGGGCGCATGCGCACAGCCGACGAACATCATCATCGCCACGACGAGCCATTTCATGACGCGTCGATATCACGAGCGTCGCGGGCCGCGCGGCGAATGATGACCCTGCGTGCGTGACCGCGAGCCTGTGATCCGACGGTGCGGCCGGGCGGGCGAGCACGTCACCCGCTCGACGGATGGTCTGCGGACGCGAGGGAGCGTTACAGGTCGCACGCCGCGCGCGGCAGCAGCCACTCGTGGATCCGGCACACATGGGGCCCGATGCGCAGGAACGCGGCCGGGTCGGACGGGGTCTGGGAGTCGTCGAGCGCGTAGGGGCCGGTGTTGCGCGCGCGCTCGGCCGTCGTCAGCGGCCGCCGTGACACCGCGCCGTTTGCAGCGACCGCGAGCACCTCGTGGCTCTCCGTCACGACCCGGAGCTTGCCGGCCATGTGAACGAGGAACCCGCGCTCGATGAAGAGCGTCTGGCCGCCGGGGACCGTGAAGACGCCCACCGTGCCGTCGATCGTGGCGGCGTACAGGAGGTTGTCTGCAACCTGGACGTCCGTGTCCTGCGCATCGTCGTCGCGCATCGGCGGACGGAGCGTGGGCGTTGTCGCGACGAGCCGCAGGCCGGGCACAGCGAAGATGCACGCCGCGCGGGGACCGCCGACGGCGAGGTACTTGCCCGTCGCGGAGAACGCGAAGCTGGTCGGTCCGATCCAGTCGGTGGAGGTCGCGAGGGTCTTCTGCGTGGCGCGGTCGACAAGCTTGACCCCGTACCGGTGTTGGATCTCCTGGTCGTCGATGGCCGCCATCGTCTGGCCGTCGGGCGAGAAGGCCGGCTGGGGCCGACCGCCCAGCCCATCGTACGGGTGCGTGAGGAGCGCCTGTCCCGTCCGGAGGTCATACGTGACCACCGTCTGGTTTTCTTTGTCATCCCCGCTCTGCATCGCGGTGACCGCTGTCCCGCTGCTATCGAGGTGGAGCCAGTGCGCCGATGTCCCGGGCGCGAGCGCGATGCGCTGCCGGATGGCACGCGTGCTCGTGTCGTAGGCAACGAGCGCCCCGGGGACGGCGACCAGCACCACGCTGCCGTCGGCGGCCACCGCGTGCGCGGACGTATCTTCGAAGCGCTGGACGACGGTACCGCTGGGCGCCTCGCGCAGGACGAGCGCCTCGGCTTCGTCCGTGACGAAGAGGTGAGTGTGCGCGATCGGCGCGAGCTCGCCATCGAATGTTTGCGTGGCGCCGAGCGCCGTGCCGATCACCTTGCCGGTCGCGACGTCGGCGATGATCGTGAGCGACGCCGCGTTCTGACAATGGCGAGCGAGCCGTCGGCGAGGAGATCGCCGGACAGCTCGCGGCCGTCCAGGTGCTCGCGTGAGAAGCCGGCAAGCTTGACCGCGATGCCCGCCAGGATCGGGCGCGCCTCGGCGGTCTTGCCCGCGATCTCGAGCTGCCACGCCTGCGCGATGAGCGTCGCCAGCTCGTGGTCCGGGTCGGGCGCGATGGGCGTGGGGCCCAGGCCGGCCAGGGGGCTCCCGGGGGCGACGGGCGCGACGAGGGCCGCCGGGGCAGGCGCCGAGGCGCTCGGCTCCCCGCGGGTGCACGCGGCGCCGAACCCCATCGCAACGACAACGCTCGACCACTTCACCCGCTCGAGCATAGCCATGTGTTCCGCGTCCGCGCCACCTCGGCGATTCCATGCCGCCGGAACCTTCGCATCGCCTCGGGCGCGGGATCCGCCGGTCGCTCAGACATACGCGCTGCCTCGGGCGGCGGCCCGGGCCGCGACGAAGCCCCGATCGAAGAGGTCGCGGACGAGCTGCCGGCTCGCGGCGGCCGAGGCCGCTTTCTTGTAGCCCCGCATCGCCGCGCGGAACGCCACGCGCCAGGCGCCGAGCAGCACCGCGGCGATGAGGCGAGCGATCGGATCGACCGTCCGGCTGCCGACGCTCTCGGCCAGGAGCCGGGCGAGGTCGCGCTCGAGCGTCTCGTTGAGCTCGCGGGTCCGAGCGCGCAGGGCGGGGCTGGCGGCGACGACGGCCCAGAAGCGGAGGACGTCCGGGGTCACCGTCGCGAGGCGGTACTGCTTGTCGAGGAGCTCGTGAGCCAGGAGCTGGAGCATCGCGAGCGGCGCCCGGCGCCGGCGATGTTTCAACGCGTCGCGGACGAGGAGCTGCACGTCGTCGTCGCGGTCGAAGAGCAGGTCCTCCTTGCGCGCGAAGTAGTTAAACACCGTCATCTTGGAGACGTTCGCGGCGGCGGCGACCTCGTCCACGGTCACGCTGTCGAAGCCGCGCTCGGTGAACAGCAGGGTCGCGGTGTTGGAGATCATCACCCGCGTCGCGAGCTTCTTGCGCTCGCGGAGGCCGGTCGGCGCGGTCCCTGCGGCCGGCCGGCCCCGGCTTGCCTGCGTTGACGGCGTCGCAAGTTTATTCATGTCGATAAATATATGACGCCAAAACTTGTACTCGGTATAACAACGGACAAAATACAGATATGTACGCGACCGAAACCGTCTACGATGTGGTCATCGCAGGGGCAGGGCCGGTCGGCCTCTTCCTCGCCTCCGAGCTCCGGCGCGCGCAGCTTTCGGTGCTGATCCTCGAGCAGCTGGTCGACCCGCACTCTCCGCTGAAGCAGCTCCCGTTCGGCATGCGCGGGCTCTGGGGCCCGAGCGTCGAGGCGTTCTACCGCCGCGGCCTCCTCGATGCGATCGCCGCCCCACCACCGCGCGAGGACCCCGCCGCGGCCGGTCCGCCGCGCCCGGGGCCCCCGGCTGCCGGCGCGCCGCGGAGCGGGCCGGCCGGTCACTTCGCCGGCATCCCGTTCGATCACAGCAACATCGACCCGACGCGCTGGCCGTATCGCCTGCCGGGCCCGGCGAACACGCAGCTCGGGGCTTCGATGGAGCACATCGAGGGCGTCCTGACCGCGCACGCGCTCTCGGTCGGCGTCCAGATTCAGCGCGGCCAGGGTGTCGACAGCTTCGACGCCACGGAGGACGCCGTCACCATCCGGTCCGGCGAGCACCGCGTGCAAGCGCGCTGGCTCGTCGGCTGCGACGGTGGTCGCAGCACCGTGCGCAAGCAAGGCGGCTTCGTCTTCGAAGGAACGGAGCCCGAGTTCACGGGGTACTCGGTCAGAGTCGACGTCACCAACCCCGACGCGCTCCCGATGGGGCGCCACTACACGCCCACCGGCACGTTCACGCAGTGGCAGCCTGGCGTGTTCGGGCTCGTCGACTTCGACCGCGGCGCGTACCACCGCACGCAGCCGATCACGCTCGCGCACGTCCAGGCGGTGCTGCGGCGCATCTCCGGCACCGAGGTCACCCTCACCGCGCTGCACCTCGCCTCCACCTGGACCGATCGGTCACAGCAAGCGACGACCTACCGCCGGGGCCGCGTCCTCCTCGCCGGTGACGCCGCCCACATCCACTCGCCGCTGGGCGGTCAGGGCTTGAACCTCGGGCTCGGCGATGCTCTGAACCTCGGCTGGAAGCTCGCGGTCACGATCCGCGGCGATGCGCCCGCCGGCTTGCTCGCGACGTACACCGCCGAGCGCCACCCCGTCGGCGCGCGCATCCTCGACTGGACCCGCGCGCAGGTCGGGGTGATGAGCCCGACCCGCCAGGCGCGCGCGCTCGAGGCCATCGTCCGCGATCTGATCGCGACCCGCGACGGCGCGACGTACTTCGCGGAGCGGGTGTGGGGCGTCTCGCTTCGCTATGACCTCGGCGATGACCATCCGCTCGTCGGCCGCAGCTGTCCTGACTTCGAGCTCGCCGACGGCTCGCGCCTCGGCGAGCGGCTCCATGCCGGGGCCGGTCTTCTCCTCGACTTCGGCGGGCGGGCCGGGCTCGGCGCGCTCGCTGGCGCGTGGGGCGACCAGGTGCGCTACGTGGCGAGCGACGCGGCGGAGCGCCTCGGGCTCTGCGCCGTGCTCGTGCGCCCCGACGGGTTCGTCGCCTGGGCGAGGGACACGACGAGTGACACGACGCCCGAGGCCGCCGAGGTCACGCGCGCCGCGGCGCGCTGGTTCACGCCACACCGCTGAAGCCGTCGTGGCGACGATGGCCCCCCGCGTGCCGCGAGTTATCCTCGCGGCACGATGAAGACAACCGCCAGCCCCGCCGAGCGCCCGGCCGCCGAGCTCATCACCGCCCGGATCGTGGAGCTCGGCGACTGGCGCGGCAAGACGCTCGCGAAGATGCGCGCGCTCATCCAGCAGGCCGACCCCGAGGTCGTCGAGGAGTGGAAGTGGCGAGGGACGCCGGTCTGGGCGCATGACGGCGGCATCTGCACGGGCGAGTCGTACAAGGCCGTCGTGAAGCTAACGTTCCACAACGGCGCGGCGCTGCCGGACCCGGCGAAGCTCTTCAACTCGAGCCTCGAGGGCAACGTGCGGCGCGCCATCGACCTTCATGAGGGCGAGACCATCGATGCCGCCGCATTCAAGACCCTCGTCCGCGCGGCGATCGCGCACAACACCGCCCGTCGGGTGAAGAAGAAGCCGACGAAGTAGCCCCCGGCGTCCGACGGGGCTCGGCCATCTCGACGACCCAGCGCGGCGAGCTCTCCGCGCACCGGGCCGCCACCCCGACGGGCCCCGCTGGCGAGCCGGGCCAGCCGCCCCTCGGCGGCGGGAGCGGCCTCCTCTGTCGGGTCGAGGCGCGGTCGAAGACGCCGCCCGTGGAAAGGCGTCCTCGCCCACGGCCGTGTCCGGTTGCCGCGGCCTCGTTCGTCCTTGGCGTACCTTCATCCCTTCGAGGAGCTACAGATGGCCAAGTTCATGTTCATTTTTCGTGGCGGCGGCTACGCGACCCCCGCTGAAATCTCGCCGACGGACGTCCAGGCCCACCTCGCCCGGTGGGCCGCGTGGTCCGGCGAGCTCGCCGCGGCGGGCAAGCTCGTCGGTGGCCAACCGCTGGCTCACCCGCCGGCCGGCAAGACCGTGCGCGGCCGCGACCGCGTGGTGACCGACGGTCCATACGCCGAATCCAAGGATCTCGTCAGCGGAACGCTGATCATCGAGGCGGACACCCTCGACGAGGCCACCGCGCTCGCGCGCGGCTGCCCGATCTTCGAGCACGACGGCTCGGTCGAGATCCGCGACGCGGCCGCCGAACACCCGGGCCGTGGGCCCCGGTAGACGGTGAGCGAGGGCGCCGCGCGCGCGCTGGTCGACGATCTGTTCCGGCAGAGCGCGGGCCAGCTCGTGGCCGCGCTCGTGCGGCTGCTCGGCCCCGCCCACGTCACGCTCGCGGAGGACGTCGTCCACGACGCGCTCGTCAGCGCGCTGCACGCGTGGCGCCTCGAGCTCCCGGCGAGCCCGAAGGCGTGGATCCTTCAGGTCGCGAAGCACCGCGCGATCGATCTGCTGCGGCGCGAGCGGCGGCTCTCGGCGTTTCCCGGCGAGCCCGACGCGGCGCTCGCCGGCGCGGTCGACGCCGCCCTGTCGCCCGAGGCCGACGCCGAGAACCAGCTCGCGATGATGTTCGCCATCTGCGACGACGCGCTGGCGCCGGAGACGCACGTCACGCTGATCCTGCGCCTGCTCTCGGGGCTATCGGCGCCGGAGATCGCGCGCGCGTTCCTGGTCGACGTGCAGACGATCGATCGGCGCCTCCACGGCGGGCGCGCGCGGCTGCAGGAGCTCGGGGCGCTCCCGTACGTGCGCACGGACGCGGACCTGCGCGCGCGGCAGCCGTCGATCGAGCACGCGCTCTACCTACTCTTCAACGAGGGCTACCACGGCAACGCCACGGACAGCCCGCTGCACCCGGCGCTGTGCGCGGACGCGATCCGCTTCGCCGAGCTCCTGCTCGGGGCGGCGGCCGTGGAGCCCAGCACGGTGCACGCGCTCGGGGCGCTGTTTTGCTTCGGCGCGGCGCGGCTCGGGACGCGGCTCGATGCCGAGGGCGTGGTGGTGCCGCTGGCGGAGCAAGCTCGGACGCGCTGGGATCCGCGGCTGATCGAGCGCGGCATCCTGCACCTCGGCGCCAGCGCCACCGGGCCCAGCTGGACGCGGTGGCACCTCGAAGCGGGCATCGCGTTCGAGCACACACGGGCGGCCTCGGTCGCCGAGACGGACTGGGACAAGATCGTCGCGTACTACGACGCGCTCCTCGCGATCAGCCCGGGGCCGGTGGTCGCGTTGAACCGCGGCCTGGCCATCGCAGAGCGGCACGGGCTCGCCGCCGGGCGCGCGGCGCTGGCAACGCTCGCGGACGCGGACCGGCTCGCTGCGTACTCCTTCTACTGGGCGGCGCGCGCTGACATCGAGCGGCGCAGCGGGCACCCCGCCGAGGCCAGGGCCTTCTACGCGCGCGCGGCGGGCCTGGCGAAGAGCCCCGCCGAGCGCCTGTCCTACGAGCGCCGACTTCGCGAGCTCGACGCCTGACGCTCAGGCGGCCGCGAATCGATCGCGGCCGCTGTCGATCGGCTTGTCGGCTCCGCCGCCGGCGCCTGTCCG
>JANXOM010000408.1 GCA_025353585.1 Deltaproteobacteria bacterium | reverse complement strand
GATCTCGCCGGTCGGCACGGGCGAGCGCGCGACCTTGTTCGGCCCGACGAAGATGCCGTTGCTGCTGCCGAGATCCTCGATCCACAGCGTCCCGTTGTCGTAGTAGAAGCGCGCGTGCGGGCGCGAGACCCGCGGGTCCTCGCTGCGGATGCTGCACGTGACGTCGCGACCGACCGACAACGGGACGCTGTGGATCGAGGATCTCGGCAGCAGCAACGGCATCTTCGTCGGGCCGAACAAGGTCGCGCGCTCGCCCGTGCCGACCGGCGAGATCATCCTCGTCGGCAGCCTCATGATGCGCCTCCTGCCCGCGGGCGGGACCTTGCCGCCGCCGATGGGCCTGCACGGGACGCTCGCGCAGTGGCTCGACATGGAGCGGAAGGCGCGCGTCGGCGTCGAGGACGAGCGCAACGCGTTCGCGGCCCGCGTCGGGCAGCTGCACCTCGAGCTCGCGGCCGCGCGGACGTCGCCGCCGGCGGTCGTGCCGCCGCCCGCGCCGGCGATCCCGGTCGTCGATACCGAGAGCCTGCGGCTGCGCGACGAGGCGGAGGCCCGGGCGGCGGGGCTCGAGCGCGCGCTCGCGGCCGTCCAGGACGAGCTCGCGGCGATGCGCTCGGAGCGCGACGAGGCGGCGTCGGGGCGGGCGAACGTCGACGCGGCGCGCACGGCGCTCGAGCTCGACACGATGTCGCTGCGCGCAGAGCTCGACGACCTGCGCAAGCGGAGCGTCACGGAGCTCGAGTCGCTTCGCCTCGAGCTCGCGAAGGTCAAGGAGGCGCGCGCCGTCGCCGACGCGCAGGGCGGCATGGCGGCGGCCGGCAAGCTGGCCGAGGCCGACGTCAAGCTCGCGGCGCTGACGGCGGAGCTCGCCACGGCGCGCGCGACGGCCGGGGCGCCGGATGCGCGGATCGCCCCGCTCGTCGAGCAGATCGCGGCGCTGACCGCGCGCGCCGACAAGGCCGACAAGGAGCTGCAGTCCGCGCAGATCCGGGCGCAGGGCGCCGAGCGCAACCTGTCGCACGCGAACGCGCAGACGGCGAAGGCCGAGGGGCGCGCGGCGCAGCTCGAGTCGCGCATCGGGGATGCGGAGGCGAAGGCCGTCACGCTCGACGAGGAGCTCGGCGACGCGCGCGAGAAGATCGCGTCGCTCGAGACCAAGCTCGGGACCGGCGCGACGCCCCTGCTCGAGTCGGAGGCGAAGGTCAAGGCGCTGACGGAGGAGCTCGCGGACCTGACCTCGCAGTTCGAGACGCGGCGCGACCGGCTGGTCGAGCTCGAGCGCGCGCTCTCCGAGGCGCAGCTCGCGACCGCGGCCACCGAGGTGAAGGTCACGGCCGCGCGCCTCGAGGGTGAGGCCCAGGCGGCGAAGATCACGGCGGCCGATGCGCGTGGGGCCGAGCTCGAGGCGCGGCTCGCGACGGCGGCCGGCTCCGAGCAGGCGATCGCAGAAGCGCGCGCGGACCGCGAGGCGGCGGTCGCGCAGGTGAGCAGCGCCCAGGCCCGGGTCATCGCGGCGGAGCGGCGCGCCGAGGAGTTCGAGAAGCGCGCGAGCGCGGCGGACACGATGGCGAAGGCGATGGCGAAAGACGTCGCCGAGGCGCTGCGGCGCGCCGTCGAGGCGGACGGCCGCGCGAAGGCCGTGGCGCGCGAGCTCGCGGACGCGGGGCGGCGAGCCGCGGCGGCCGAGGCCAAGGCGCTCGCGGGCGCAGACTTCGAGGCGCGCGCGACCGAGGCGGCCGCGAAGCTGGCGCAGCTGCAAGCCGAGCTCGCGGCGGCGAAGACCGAGCTCGCGACGAAGGTCGCGGCCGCGGAGGCCGCTGCGGCGAGCAAGATCGCGGCGGCCGAGGCGGCGGCGGCGGACGAGCTCCACGCGGCGCGCGAAGAGGCGGCGGCGGCGCGGACGGCGGCGCGAGAAGACGCGGCGGCCGCGCTCGAGGCGGCGCGCGGAGAGGCGGCGGCGACGCTCGAACACGCGGTGCGCGAGGCGGTCGACGCGGCCGCGATGGTCGCGAGCGAGGCCCACGCGGCGAGCGAGGCCGCCCACGCACAGGCCGTGGAGCGCGCGGTCGCGGCCGAGCGCGAGGGCGGTGCGCGCGTCACGCAGCTCGAGCGCGAGCTGGCCGCGGAGCGGTCGTCGTCGATGGCGCTGGTCGATCTGCGGTCGCGGCTCGAGCGAGATCTGTCCGAGGTTCGCGGGCGCGCCGAGGAGGCGGAGATGCGCGCGGCGGAGGCCGAGGTGCAGCACGAGGTGCTCCAGGAGCGCGCGGTCGATCTCGAGAGCGCGCTGGAGGTCGAGAAGACCGCCACGCAGAGCACGATCGGCGAGCTGCGCGAGAAGACGAAGAACCTCGAGTCGATCATCGCCGACATGCGGCCGGCGCTCGCCGAGGCCGTGAAGCGCGCGACGGCGGGCGACACGCGGAGCAAGGCGCTCGACGAGGAGCTGCGCTCGGCGAAGGTCGCGCTCGACGCCGCGAACGCGGAGCGCGATGACGCGCGCGAGTCGGCCGAGATCGCGATCGCCGAGGCTCGCGAGACGGCGGCGGAGGCGCTCGTCGAGGCGCGTCGCGCGGCGGATGCGGCCCGGCAGCAGGCGCAGCAGTCCGCCGGCTCCGAGGTCAGCGCGCTGAAGGCCGCGCTCCAGGACGCCGACCTGCGGATCTCGGACCTCGAGCACGAGCTCGGCGGCCACGAGCGCGCGATGGCGGAGAAGACCGAGGAGGCGGACCTCGCGATCGGCCGCTCGCTCGCGCTCCAGCGGCAGTTCGACGAGGCGATCAGCAAGCTGGCGTACCTCGAGCGCGACGCGGCGGCCCGCGTGCGCGACGCCGACAGCGCGGGCGGCGAGCGCGTGGCGGCGGCCGAGAGCCGGGCCCGCGAGATCGAGAATCGCGCTCGCGATCTCGAGGCGCGCCTGCGCACCGCCGACGAGCGGGCGGACGATGCCGCGCGCCGCGCCGACGACGCGGGCGCACGCGCCGATGACTACGAGTCCCAGCTCGCCACGGCGGAGTCGCGGGCGAACTCCGCGGTCGCGCGGGTCGCCGAGCTCGAGCGCGAGGTCGAGGGGGCCGAGAACGTGCGGCAGTTCGCGGCGAACACGGAGCGCGAGATCGCGGGGCTCGAGCGCGATCTGCGCGAGGCGCGCAAGACGGCCGAGCGGATCGCGGCCGAGCGCGACAAGCTCGCGGCCGCGGCCGCTTACGATCCCGAGGTCACGGCGACGGCCGACCTCAAGCGCTACGAGGCCGCGATCGCCAAGCACACCGAGCTCGAGCAGCGCCTCGAGCGGATGGACCGCGAGGAAACCGACCTCCGCAAGCGGCTCCGCGACACCGAGAACAAGCTGCGTCAGGCGACCGAGCGCGGCGGCAACGATGCCGCTCAGACGAGCACGGCGATGCCCGCGGCCGTCACCGATCAGGTGCTCATCCTCGAGGAGTCCATCGACTCGCTCCGCGCGAACATGCGGGCCGCCAGCGACGAGACCGCCGTGATGGAGCAGTCCGACTCGGTGGTCGCCGTGTCGAGCGCCGTCAGCGCCGCCGCCGAGCACATCGAGCGCGCGCGCGATGCGCTCAAGGCGATCATCGCGTTCGTCGGACTGTAGACGCGGGCCGCTACTGCGCGGCCGCGACGTGCTCGCGCATGAACGCGAGGCTCATCGGGAGGCGCGGGCCCCAGAAGCCGAAGTTGTGCGCGCCCGGGCCGAGGAAGAACGCGTGCTCGATGTGCCGCGCGGTCAGGAGGTCGTGCACGTACGACGCGCTGTCGTTCAGCTTGAAGTCGTCCTCGGTGCCGCAGTCGAGGTAGAGCGCGAGCTGACCGGGCTCGAGCTTCCCGACGAGCGCCGCCGGGTCACGGGCGCGGAAGTCCTCGATGTTCGCGCCGAAGCGCGAGGCGATCCACTCGCCGATGTTGCCGGCGGCGCGGCCGTAGCCCTTGGGATCGTCGACGAGCTTGACCTGCCCGGCGACGTACGGGTGCGGGCCCGCGTAGAGCAGCGCGACGACGCCGCTGTGGCTCGCCGCCGCCGCGAACTCGTCCTTGTGCCGCAGCCCGAGCATGAGCGCGCCGTAGCCGCCCATCGAGAGCCCGGCGATGCCGCGGCCCTCGCGGGTGGCGAGCGTGCGGTAGGTCGCGTCGACCCAGCCGACGAGATCCTTCGTGATGTACGTCTCGTAGCGCGGCGCGCGGACGCACGTGGCCTTGTGCTCGCGCTGCGGGAAGAACAGGCCGGCGCCCGACTTCATGCACTCGTCGTAGTCGATCGGCGTCGGCGAGTCCGTGTAGAAGCTGTCGTCCCCGTCGGGCATGACGACGATCGCCTGTAGCCCGAGCTGGTCGGCCCGAGCGTCGAGCTTGCCGCCTGCGAGCCAGTTCGTCTCGTCGCCGCCGAGGCCGTGCAGGTAGTAGTAGACGGGGTAGTGCTTTGCGGGTGCGGCCGCGTAGCCGGCCGGCAGGTAGACGACGACCTTCTTGTCGACGCCGAGCGCGTCGCTGTGGAACGTCTTGGTCTCGACGGTCCCGGCCGTCGTCGGGATGGGAGCGGCCGCACCGGGGGCGGCGGGCGCGGCCGGCGTCGGTGAGGGGGCGGAGCTCGAGCACGCGCCGACCGCACACGCGACGAGCAGCGCGGCCGTGAAGATCGACGTCCTCATCGCAGCACCGGCACGATCGTGACCGCCTGGATCCCCGCGCTCCTGAACGACATCACCCGCTCGACCAGCTGCTCCGTCGCGTCCACGACCTCCGGCGCGAGGCCGCGGGCCGCCTCCGCGAGCGCCGCGTGCGAGCCGAGCCCGAGCGGCGTTTGCACCTGCCCGAAGCGGACGAGCACGTCGCGCAAGGTCGGGCCCGGCGGATAGATCTCGAGGTCGGCATCGGCCGACACCTTGCCGAGGTCACGCGCCTCCGCGAGCGCGGCGTCGAGCCCGCCGATCTCGTCGACGAGCCCGATCTCCTTCGCCTTCTCGCCCGTCCACACGCGGCCCTGCGCGACCGCCTGCACCGCCGCCGGGGTCAGGTTACGCCCGGTCGCCACGCGCCCGACGAACACCTCGTACACCGCCTGCATCGTGTCCTGGATCGCCTTCTTCTCGTCGTCGGTCCACGGCGTGAGCTTGGCCCACATCGTCGCGCGCTTGCCGCGGCCCATCGGGAACGTCGTCACGCCGATCTTCTCGAGCGCGCCGCCAGGAGCGATCTTGCCACCGACCACGCCGATCGATCCGGTCAGCGTATCGTCGAGCGCGTAGATCCTCGTCGCGCCGCTCGAGATGTAGTAGCCGCCGCTGGCCGCGACATCGCTCATCGAGACGATGACCGGCTTCTTCGCCTTGAGCTGCGCGACGGCCGCCCAGATCAGCTCGGAGGCCTGGGCGCTGCCGCCCCCCGAGTCCACGCGGAGGACGACCGCCTTGATCGAATCGTCGATCGCCATCGCGTGCAGCGCCGGCACGAGCGTGTGCGCCGCGATCTCCTGGCGCGCGCCGAGCACGCCTTCGCCGCCGCCGTCGACGATATTCCCGACGGCGTAGACAACCGCGACGTGATCGCCGACGGGCTTGGCCGCGGGCATCGCGCCGAAGAAGCGCGCGATCTTCATCATCTCGGCGAGCTGGTCCTTCTTGTCCGGCGACAGATCGATCTTCACCCACGGCCCGCGGCTGTCGCGCACGGCCTCGTACGGCGCCACGTCGTCGACGAGCTTCGCGGCCTTCGCGGCCTCGGCCGGGAACATCGCCGTGTCGATCAGGGCCGGTACTGCCGCCGGATCGAGCTTGCGCTCGGTGGCGATGATTGCGACCATCGACTTGTAGCGGCGGTCGAGGATCGCGCCGAGCGCCTCTTCCATGAACTTGCTCGGGGCGTCGCGCGTGAGCGGCTCGGCCGCGCCCTTGTAGTCGCCCACGTGCAGGAAGCCCGCCTGGACACCGAGCTTGTCGAGGAGCCCCTTGACGTGGATCGGCATCGCGGCGGGGCCGGGGATCACGACCTCGCCGAGGGGAGCGAGCGCGATCGTCTCGCAGCCCGCGAGCACCATGTAGGTCGCGTTGTCGGCGCCCTCGGCGTGGCAGGTCAGCGTCTTCTTCGTCGCGCGGAAGTCGTGGAGCGCGGCGCGCAGCTCGATCGCATCCGGCAGGCTGATCTGCAGGCCGTCGACGCGGACCACGAGGCCGGTGAGCAGGTCGTCCTTCGCGAGCTCGCGGAAGCGGTCGATCACCGCCCGCAGCTCGGTGCCGTGCCCGCCGGTGAGCGAGAACGCCTCGCGCTCCACGATGGCGCCGCCGAGCTTCATCACGCCGACGTGTTTCTTCGTCGCGTCGTAGTCCGGCGAATGCTCCGGCGTCTCGTACGGACCTGGCTTGTCGATCGCGTCCTTGACCTTGCCGAGCATGCCCTGCAAGTCGAACCCCCCGAGGGGGCCGCTCGTCTTGTCGCGCTCGTCCGTGACCGTCGCGTCGCCGGTCGGCGCCTTCGACCACGGATCCGCCGAGGCCGGCCCCTGCGCGCTGGTGCCCGCGAGGTGTTCGATCGGCGACGGCGAGGACTGGCAGGCCGCGAGCGCGGCGACGAGCATCAGGCGGACACGCATGTCCGCACGCTAGCACCGGATCGGCGGCTAGGTGCCGTCGCTGCCGGCTTCGGGCGCCGGTGCGGGAGTCGGCGTCGGCGTGGCCGGCGGCGTCTCGGGAGGCGTAGGCGGCGGGACCGCGCCGCTCAGCCGGTCGATCTGCTTCTGCGCCTTTGGCGAGCCCGGGTAGATGGCCTGGTACGCCTTCCACGCCTCGATCGCTTTGTCCTTCCGACCCTGCTGCTGGTACATCTCCGCGATCCCCGAGAGCGCACCCTCGTTGCGTGGATCGACGGCGAGGGCCGCGCTGAACTTCGAGTACGCGCTCGAGAACTGCTTCGCGTCGAGCTGACAGTAGCCGATGCCCGTCAGCGCGTCCGCGCCGGCCGGGTTCTGGTCGAGCGCGCGCTGGAAGACCTTCGTTGCCTCGGTGCAGTTGCTCTCGGCGAGCTTGTTGCCCTGCTGCACCAGCTTGTTGTAGTCGCCCGTTGGCACGGCGGGGCCCGGGCCGAGATCGTTGCTGCCCGCGGCGGCGCCGGCGTCCTTGCCGATGACCGCGACGGCCGAGCCGGGGCCGACGGCCACGCCCGCATCGCGGTGCTCCTCGGGTGGCAGCGGATCCGACGAGGCCACGGTCGTCGAGAGCTTGCCGGCGAGCGCACGCGCTCCCGCGTGCTCGGGCTGCGCGGCGAGGACCTGCTCCACGAGCGGCTTCGCGTCCGCCGGTTTGTCGAGCGCGAGGAGCGCGAGCGCGACGTGGAAGCGCGCGCGGACATCGCCGGACGCCTCGAGCTTGCCATCGCCCTGGTCGATCGACGCGAACGCCGAGCGAGCGTCCTCGAGCTTGCCGTCCCGCGCGAGGACCAGCGCCTCGGCGAGCGCGATCTCGCGGGCGAGCTGCGGGTCGCTCTTCGCGTCGAGCTTGCCGCGCGCCGCGTCGAGGTAGCGCTTGATGTCGCGCACCGGCTTCTTCTGGAGGCGGAGCACCTCCGCCATCGCGAGGTTCGCGGTCGGATCGTCCGGCGCGGCCTTGAGCGCGCGCGGGGCGAGCGACGCGGCATCCACGATCACCTTGTCCGCGTTGGCGCGCAGCTTGTCGGCATCTGCCTTGTCGCCATCGAGCCCGGCGCGGTCGCGGAGATCCTGCGCGACGGCGGCGCCCAGGTGCGCGCGCATCGCGAGCGACGGCGGATCCACTTGCGGCTGGATCGCGAGGAGCGAGGGGAGCAGCCGGGTCTCGACGTCGGCGAGGAGCTCGGCGCGCTGGGCGGCGAACGGCGCGGCGGGGGCGGCCGCACCGGCATCCGCCGCGATGGGCGTGACCCCGATCGCGGCATCGATCGCGAGCGCGACCACGGCCGCATCCGGCGGCAGCCTGACGCCCGCGGTCTCGCGGTCGCCGCGCTTCATCATCGCGTAGATGGTCGCGGCCGAGGCGCCGATGACGACGATCGCGATCAGCGCGATCCACGTGCCGGCGCGCGAGCCGCGGCGGACAGGCAGGGCGTCGTCATCATCGTCCAGCGTCTTGATCTTGCCGGTCGAGAACACCGACGAGTCCGTCGGCTCGGTGCGGATGCGGCCCGAGAACGAGCCGGCGAACGCGGGCTCGTCGGGGATCGCGGACAGCTTGCCGCCGCGCGGACCGCTCGGGCCCATGCTCGCGTCGCCTCCGGATTTCGGCTTGATGCCATCGGTCGCCCACATCGCGGTGGCGCGGTTGCCCGCCGGGGGCGGCGCGGTGCCGGCGCTCGGCCCGCCGAGCATGGACGGGTTGATCGGCGGCGGCGTGTGCTCGGTGCGTTTCGGCGGCGGCGGCGGAGGCGTGGTCAGCGGGCGGCGAGCGACGGGCGGCGCCGGCAGGGGCGCCGGCGGCGGCGTCAGGTGCACCTCGGTCGGCGACGTCCCCAGCGCGGACTTCCCGGGTGGCGGGGTCGGCGGACCGCCGTGCGGACCGGGCGCCGGCGGCGACAGCGACGCGAGCGTGGCCGACGCGTTCGACTGCGGGGACCGCGGTGGGATCGGCGGGGCCTTCGTCGTCGGCGAGCCGAGCGGCGGTGTGCGGAGCGGGGGCGCGTTCGTCTTGCCTGGCGGCGGGGGCGGCGCGACCGCCGAGCCACTGGCCGGCGTGCGCGCACCGGGCGGCGGCGGCATCGACGATGGCCGCGGCGTCTGCTGCGCGCGACCGGCGAACTCGCCCGTGTTGCGCGCCTCGATCTGCTCGTCGGTGTCGTCGTCGACGTCGTCGTCCGGTAGGATCGTGCCGCCGGCGCTGGTCGCTTGCTGGGCCACCCGGCCGCCGCTGAACCCGAGCATCGTCGAGCGCGGATCGACCGGCGCTGGCTTGTTCGCGACCGTCTTGCCCGTCTGCTTCGTGTTGCGGTGCGCGCGCGTCTCGTCGGCGACGGTGAAGTACTGCGCGAGCTCGCCGATGTCGCCGAGGCGCTTCCACGTCTTGCCCGTGCGCGAGATCAAAGACTCGCGCGTGACGATGCCGGCCGCGATCCACTGCTGCAGGCTCGCCAGCTCGCGGCAGCTCTTCTGCTCGCCGTTCTCGAGGCGGATGAGCCACTGCCGGTCTTTGTCTTTGTCCTTATCCTTGTCGCCGGCGCCGGGGGCCTCGTCGACCTTCGGGACGGCGACGGCCGTCTCCTCGCCGAACACCGACTCCGCGCTCCGCAGCGCGCCGCTCACGGTCGGCGGTCGGCTCGTGCCGGTACGGCTCCGGTCCGCCGGCGCGACGCCCGCGTTGGTCGTCGACCGCTTGCGGATCTTGAACATGTGTCCGCAGTTCGTGCACTTGACCGTGACGCCGGAGGGCTTCAGACGAGCTTCATCGAGCTCGTACTCGGTCTGGCACTTCTCGCAGCGGACGTCCATCTAGCGGCTCGCGATCTCGGCTCGTTCGGTCGCGAAGCTACCACGCCGCGTCGTCGGCTGCACTACACTGGTCCGATGTCGGATCAAGAGCGCAGCGCCGAGCGCGTCCGCGTCGACGCCTTCGTGAAGGTGCACGGCGAGGACGGCCAGGAGCTGGTGTTTCGTACGCGCGATCTGTCCGAGCACGGGCTGTTCTTGTACACCAAGGTCGCGCGCTCGTACCCGTTCAAAGTGGGGTCGACGCTGGCCCTCGATCTGTACGACTACGACGAGCAGGTCACCTGCAAGGTCGTCGTGGTGCGCGTGGTCGCGGCCGGGACGTCCGAGAGCGCCACGTTCCCGACCGGGTTCGGCGTGCGGATCGTCGATTGCGAGGCGGCCGCGCGGCGGCGGCTCGGGTCGATGATCGAGCGCATCAAGGCCGGCGACGCGCCCTAGGGCCTAGCGGGTGATCGGGCGCTGGAAGCGGCGGGTGGACGTCACGTCGTCGAGGTCCGCCACGATCAGCTCGTAGCGCAGGTGCGCGTGCCACGCGCCATCGCGATAGACATCTTCCTCGAGCCGACCGACGAACCGGAACCCCGCCTTCTCGATCACGCGGCGCGAGCCGTCGTTCTCGGCGAGGCAGCCGACGCGGATCTTGTGGAGGCCGACCACCTCGAACCCGTAGCGCATCACGGCCTGCACGGCCTCGGTCATGAGGCCCTGACCCCACAGCGGCGGCGCGAGCCAGTAGCCCAGCTCGCCGCGATCGAGGCGCCATGCGCGGCGGCCCCACACGATGCTCTCGAGGCCGATGCAGCCGCACGCGCGCCCCTCGTGCTCGATCGCCCAGACGATGCCCGTGCCCTCGGCGCGCTCGGTGCGGGTGCCGCGGATGTAGTCGAGCGTCTCGCCGCGCTCGACGTGCGCGGCCCAGCTCATCTGCCGCGGGAACGCGGGGTCGGAGACCCATGGCCAGATCGCCTCGACGTCCTCGTCGCGAAACTCGCGCAGCGCGAGCCGGGGCGTGGTGATCGCGATGTCGAGCTCGGACAGGCGAGGGTGCAGAGCGCGCGGTGGGGTCGGCATGGCTAGAGCTCGCGCGTTGTCGCGACGGCGCCACTCTGCTCCAGGCAGCGCAGACGGGTCAAGCCGGCGGCGCGCGCGCTCGCCATCACGGCGTCGAGGGCGGGGCTCATCTGCGGATCGCCGCAGGTGCTCGAGTGGATCTCGAGCGTGGTCCCGACGATCTCGACGGTCGACCACAGGCGCTGGCGCTTCAGCGTGACCTGGAGATCACCCGCGACCTGCGCGGCGGTCTTCGCGGTGCGGCCGCCCGGTGCGAGCGGCGTGAACGCGGGTGGCGTGTCGAGGACAGGGCCGGGCTGGGCGCGCGGCTGCGTCGCCACGACGGGGGGCGGCGCCAGCACGTCCTCTTTGGCCGCCCCGGAGCCGCCGCGGTGGCGGAGGACGAGGACGAGGACGACCGCGAGCACCACGACGCCGCCGATGGCGAGCGGGATGACCGGCAAGCCGCGGCCGGTCTCGACGGCGGTGCCGCCCGGATCCGCGGTGGTCCCCGGCCTCCGGAACCGGACCGAGGGCAGCCGCGCGCCGCAGCGCGGGCACTTGACGTAGCCAGGGACGACCGCGATGCCGCAGGCGGGACAGGCGGTGGTGGTCACGAGATGGCTCCGCGGCGCCGGCGCGACAGGAGTAGCGACGTGGCGGCCGCGAGCACCAGGGCCGCGCCCGGCGAGCCGCCGGCGTCGCAGCACCCGCCGCCGCTCTTGCCGGAGCCCGGCGCCGCGCACGTTCCCGGATCGTCGGCCGTTGGATAGATGACGCAGATCGCGTTCTTGTCGTCGGCGGAGAGCACCTCCTTCGAGGTCTCGCCGCACTCCTGGAACGGGTACATCGTCGCGTTCAGGATCGCGGGATCCGTCGTATCCGAGCAGAACGGGACCGCGCGGCCGTTGTTGTCGACGCGCTCCGGGTCGGTGGCGACGCGGCACGTGTGCTCGAGCCCGTGCAGGTGTCCGACCTCGTGCGTCAGCGTGTTCTGCAGCTCGGCGTGGCACGCTTGCAAGCTCGCGCTCTGCCCGCCGACGCTGATCGCGAAGTCCACGCCGTTGATCTCGATGTCCGCGTCGAGGATCGCGCCGTCGCGCTTGCTCTTGGCGTCGTCGATGAAGACCGCGGTCGTGATGCCCGCCGCCGCGTCCGGGTAGCAGCGGGGCAGGTCGTCGTTCACGGCCGGCCGGCACCACGACGCGTCGCGAAACTTGAGCAGATTCATGCCGTCGTTGCCGACCTCGAGCACGCCGCTCGGCGCCGCCTGCTGCATGACCTGGATGTAGGAGCACGCGGCGGCGTCGTCGTTCCACACCGCGATCGACGCGTCGACCGCCGGGCCGAGCGTCGCGTCCGGCACGGCCTTCGTGCCCGCGGGATCCACGACGAGGAAGACGCAGCCCGACTCCCAGTAGATCGACTTGCCGGACTTCGTGGGCCCGGTCCGCACGAAGCGCGTGCCGCCCAGGATCTCGACGTCATCGATGGCGACGTGCACGCGGTCGGCGAGGTCGCGACCCTCGTGCACGGCGAGCCGCACGGTCATGCCCGCCTCGATCAGCGGCGGCCCGGGCATGCTGCGCATCGCGACGCCGTCCACGGAGCCGCCGAGCTGGCTGACCACGACGGGACCGTCGGGCGTCGTGACCGTGGCCTCGGTGACGATGCGGTCGTGGCTCGCGGTCCAGCGCGCATGGACCTCGACGACGTCGCCGGTGATCGACGGAGGAAGCACCGCGCCCAACGGTACCACGGCGTGCTATACGCGGCGCCATGACCGAGCGGCCCGTGCGCGTGCGTATCGCCCCCTCGCCGACCGGTGACCCCCACGTGGGGACGGCCTACGTCGCCCTCTTCAACTACGTGTTCGCGAAGAGCCAGGGCGGCACGTTCGTCCTCCGCATCGAGGACACGGACCAGACCCGGGCGCGCCGCGACTCGGAGCAGATGATCTTCGACGCGCTGCACTGGTGCGGCCTCACCTGGGACGAGGGGCCCGACGTCGGCGGCCCGTTCGGCCCCTACCGGCAGAGCGAGCGGACCGCGCACTACCGCGAGCACGCCGCCATCCTCGTGGCGAAGGGCGAGGCGTACCCGTGCTTCTGCACGGAAGACCGGCTCGCGAAGGCGCGCGCGCAGGCGCAGGCCGAGAAGCGGGCGCACATCGGCTACGACCGGCTGTGCCGCGCGATCGAGCCGGCCGTGGCCGCCGCGCGCGCGGCCACCGAGCCGCACACGATCCGCCTCAAGATGCCGCTGACCGGCAAGATCATCGTGCGCGATCAGCTGCGCGCGAAGCCGATCGAGATCGACGCGGCCGAGGTCGACGACCAGGTCCTGCTCAAGTCGGACGGCTTCCCGACGTACCACCTCGCGAACGTCGTCGACGATCACCTCATGGAGATCACGCACGTGATCCGCGCCGAGGAGTGGATCACGTCGACGCCGAAGCACGTGATGCTCTACAAGGCGTTCGGGTGGGAGGAGCCGCGCTTCTATCACCTCGGCCTCCTCCGCAACTCGGACAAGTCGAAGATCAGCAAGCGCAAGAACCCGGTCTCCATCAACTACTACCGGGACTGCGGCTACCTCCCGACGGCGCTGCTCAACTTCCTCGGGAACATGGGCTGGTCGTTCGGCAACGACACCGAGAAGTTCACGCTCGCCCAGATGATCGAGGTGTTCACCTGGGATCGCTCGTCGCTCAACGGGCCGGTCTTCGACCTCGTCAAGCTCGGCTCGCTCAACGAGAAGTACATCCAGGAGCTCACGCCGCTGCAGCTCGCGGACGCGCTCATCACCTGGCGCTTCTCGCGCGAGCAGCTGGCGCGCGTCGCGCCGCTCGTGCAGAAGCGGATGAAGAAGCTCGACGACGCCTTTGGCAAGATCGACTTCGTGTACGCGGGCGATCTCGACTACAAGCCCGTGCTCGCGGAGATGGCGGTGCCCGAGGTCGCGCCGGCGGACGTCGCGGCGGCGCTGCTCGCGTTCGTCGAGCGCTTCGAGACGCGCGAGGGCTTCACGGTGGCGATGCTCGAGGAGGAGTCGACGGCGTGGCTCGCCGGGCTCGGCTGGCAGAAGAAGCACGCCTTCATGCTGCTGCGCCTGGCGATCAGCGGCCGCACGACCTCGCCGGATCTGTTCCCGACGATGGAGGTGCTCGGCAAGGAGATCACGCGTCGCCGGATGCGCGAGGCCGCGCGCGCGCTGTTGGCGCCGCCGCCGCCGGCGCCGAAGCCGCCCAAGGCGTAGCCGTGGGCTTCCTGCGGCGGATCACGATCGACTCCTGGCGAAAGGATCAGGCCGAGGGCAACCACCTGCTCGGCGGCCCCGCGAGCGTGCAGGCGTTCGTCGTGCTCGCCGTGGTCGCGATCGTGCTGACGATCCAGGAGTACATCGGCGATCGCGGCACGTACGAGAAGCTGTGGCCGTTCCCCGGCCCGGGCATGGATCACTGGTGGGAGATCCGCGGGTTCGCGTGGTGGGCGGGGTGGCGCATCTTTGGCTACGTCGTGATCCCGCTGATCACGATCGCGCTCCTGCCGGGCCAGCGGATCCGCGACTACCACCTGTCGCCGAAGGGGTTCTTCCGGCACCTCGTCATCTACCTGGGGCTGTTCGCGCTGGTGCTGCCGGCCGTGTTCATCGCGTCGCGCACGCAGGAGTTTCGCGACACGTACCCGTTCTATCGGGGCGCGAACCACTCGTATAAGGATCTGCTCGCGTGGGAGTGCATCTACGCCGCGCAGTTCACGGCGCTCGAGTTCTTCTTCCGCGGCTTCATGCTGCAGGGTTTGCGCAAGGCGCTCGGCGCGAACGCGGTGTTCGTGATGATCGTGCCGTACTGCATGATCCACTACGGCAAGCCGATGGCCGAGACGTTCGGCGCGATCATCGCCGGGCTCGTGCTCGGCTCGCTCGCCATGCGCACGCGCTCGATCTGGGGCGGCGTGCTGATCCATGTGGTCGTTGGCGTGACGATGGATCTGCTGGCGCTGCGCGCGTGTCCGCCGATGGGCAGCCAGACGCCCTGCGGCGAGTGAGTCAGGGCTCGCGCGGCGACACCGCGATGGCGACGTTCAGCGGTGCTCGCGGTTGTCGAACGGCGAGCCCGGCGTCACGGCCGGCGGGGGCGTGGCGCCACTTGCGGGGGCGCGTGGGGCGTGGAGAACGCATCGGCGCTGCTGCCTGCGGGGGGGATCTTTGGCGGATGCGGGATGGTCGTGGGATGGCGCGAACTGCCCGCGGCCTTGGTGGCCGCCGAGCCCTTGCCCGGCGCTGGCGGCGGCGCGACATCGGCCGCGACCGCGCTGCCGGCATCGGTGCCCGCGGGCGGGGTCACCACCGCCGCGGCGCTACGTTCCGACGCGGACGGGACCGCTGGCGCGGTCGGCACGACCGGCGCGACGACCATCTTGCCGTCCTCGACGACGGGCGCCTTGCTGCGGCTGCCGGCCGCGAGCGCGATCACCACGATCCCGACGCCGAGCACGGCCGCCGCTACGGCGCCGCGCAGCACCCACCTGCGCTTCGCCGCCGCCTGGAGCGTCGAGCGCGACGAGTAGGTGTCGACGAGGTCCGCCGTCCACACCGCCGCCGATGGGTCTGCGGCCGGTCCGCTCCACGCGGCCGAGCCTGCCGGCGCCGAGACCGGCCGGCGCGGACCGACCGTCGCGCCCGCGTAGCGCGCGATCGCGTCCACCGCGGTCCGTGCGGCGGCGGCATCGCGGGCGAAGGGCGCGAGCGCCTGCGCGAGCTCGAGCGTGGAGGCGTATCGCGCGTCCGCCGACTTCTCGAGACACCGCATCACGACCGCGGCGAGGGCAGGCTCCATCACGACGGGAGGCGTGGGCGCGTCGATCGAGACCTTCACCACCATCTCGGAGAAGTTCTCCGCGGAGAAGGGCAGCTCGCCCTCGATCATCTCGTACAGCACGGTGCCGATCGACCAGACGTCGCTGCGCAGATCGACCGTGCGGGCCGAGCGCATCTGCTCCGGAGACATGTACGCGGGCGTCCCGAGCATCGACTGCGTCTGCGTCAGCGCGGCGCCGTCCATGCCCGCCGCGACCTTCGAGATGCCGAAGTCGAGGACCTTCACGTGGGCGCGTCCGTCACGCAGGATGACGAACAGGTTCGCCGGCTTGATGTCGCGGTGCACGATGCCGAGCGCGTGCGCCTCGGCGAGCGCCACGCACGCTTGCAGCACCAGCGTCACCGCATCCGGAGCGTCGAAGCGCTGCGTCTCGAGCATCTGCGCGATATCGCCGCCCTCGAGCAGCTCCATCACCATGTACGACATGCCCTCGTCGGTCGTGCCGACGTCGGACACGCGCGCGACGTGCTCGCTCTTGAGCCGCACGGTCGCCTGCGCCTCGCGCAGGAAGCGGCGCGCCGCCTCGGGATCCGCGACGTCGTCGCGCAAGATCTTGATGGCTACCCGTTCGTCCAGGCCGGGGTGGTACGCGCGCACGACGATCCCCATGCCGCCCTTACCGAGGACCGACTCCACTCGATACTTGTCGAGCAGCATCATCCCCGGCGTCAGCCAGGAGTCGTCCGCAGGCTTCACTCCCATCCCGTTCGCAGCGTAGCGCGTCGATCTCGCGCGCGCGGCAAAAGTGATCGTCATCGCCGTTTTCGCGTTGACGGATTGGAACGCGATCGTTAGCCTAGCAATCGAGCACCGACGGTCCGATGCGAGACCCGAGGCAAATCTGTCTCCTACAATAGCTATCTAGGGATCTGCCTCTGATCTGGGAGTGCACGCCCGCTCGTCGGGAAGCCCGAAGGATTACGTGGAGCCCACCTACGCAACGCGTAGGGGATAGACCGCCTCACGGTCGGATGGTCGTGCTCGTTATGGCCGCAGCGATCTTAAAGGTCGCTGCGGCCGCCTTTTTTCGCATTGCGTGCTCGGGGTCGGCGCGCCACGGCGAGCAGGCCCGCGCGTCGGAACGAGCCGGGGCCGTCGGGCAAGATGTCGGCGTCGAACGCCGCGCACAGCGCCTCGAGCTCGGCGGGCGGGATACCGGCCACGGCATGCGGGAGCAGGAGATGCGTCAGGCTGCCGAGCCCGCGCGCCGTCACCACCTCGAGACCATGGCCGCGCACCGCTCGCGCGAGCTCGTCCGCCGTATACGCCTGCAGCAGCGGGAACCGGCAGACGCCAGGATAGAGCAGCGCGTTGTCGGGAAACTGGCCCACGTCCCAGCGACCCGTAGCCATCATCTCGTGGACGGCCGGCAGGATCCGACCGGCCGCTCGCATGCTGTAGTGGATCCACGTCGGGACGGCGCACGCCTTGTGGCTGACCGTCGCGATCAGGACGCCGCGCGTCACGCGGCAAGACTCGGCGATCACCACGGGCGCGCCGTCCGGCCCGAGAACGAGATCGCGCCGTCCAGGTTCAGCACGAGATCGAACGATCGGTCCGCGAAGCGTGTCAGGTCGAGCGCGGACGCCTCGACGAGCTCGAGCGTCGTCACGCCGGCCTCCGTCGCCCGCGCCGCCGCGCGCTCGAGCATCGCGCGCGAGCCGTCGACGTGCGTGACGCGATAGCCGCGCTGCGCCAGCGGAATCGAGAAGGCACCCGTGCCGCCACCGATGTCGAGCACCGTCTCGACGCCGGCGAGGTGTGACTCGATCACCCGCCACCGCAGGGCGCGGTTCACGGCCTCGTCGTCGCGATCGAACTCCTCACTCGGCGCCAACGCGTCCCAGAACGCGTCCGCCATCCGCGCGCGAACCTACCGATTGAAGTCGTGCGGGTGCTTGCCGGGGGCCGTCTCGCGCCAGGTCGGCCCGGCGCCCCCCTGCTTCGCGATCGACTTGACCCCGCGCGCCATCATCGTCTGCAGGGTCTCGATGGCGTCCGAACGGTCCTCGACCGGCTTCGCGTGCTCGCCCGTGTCCATGCGGATCGCGTCGCACGGGCACGCCTCGACGCAGAGGCCACATGCGATGCAGCGCAGCTCGTCGATCTCGAAGATCGCCGGGCGCTTCTCGACGCCCTTGGAGTCGCTCTCCTCGGGGACGATCGTGATGCAGTGCGCCGGACACACCGTCGGGCAGCACATGCACGCGACGCAGCGCACGGCGCCGTCGTCCCGCAGCGTCAGGCGGTGGAGGCCGCGGAACCGCTCCGGGTACGTGACCTTCTCTTCCGGATACTGGACCGTCTCGATCTCGTTCTTCCACTTCTCGTCGACGGGCGCGCCGGCCTTTGCGCGCGACTCCTTGCTGCGCAGCGGCAGGAAGAAGTTCCGCGCGAAGTGCTTCAGCGTGACGGCGAGGCCCTTCGACGTGGCGTTCAGGTAGCTCGCGTCGGCCGGGCCCGGGCGCACCACCTGGATCGTCCGCACGCGCGGCGAGGCCACGCTGACCGAGAGGACGCGGGGACCGCCGCCGGCCGCAAAGGCTGCGTCGTCGTGGTTGTCGTCGTGATCTACGTTGGACATGGGCCGCTCCTTTACATGAACAGAAGCTTGATCAGCGCCGTGACCATGATGTTGGCGAGCGCGAGCGGGAGCAGGAGCTTCCACCCGAGGTGCATCAGCTGATCGGCGCGGAACCGCGGCAGCGTCCAGCGAACGAGCAGCTGGAACCACGAGAGCAGGACGACCTTCGCGCCGAAGGCGACGAACTGGAGCAGCACGACGACGCCGTGCGGCAGCGCGGTGAACCAACCACCGACGTGCACGTGGCTGACGCCGACGGTCATCATCTCGCCGCCGAACCGGAAGCCGTCCGGATCGAGGAACGGGAACTGATACCCGCCGAAGAAGATCGTCGTTATGACGGCCGAGATGAAGACGATCTCGATGAACTCCGCGAGGAAGAACATGCCCCAGCGGATGCCGGAGTACTCGACGAAGTAACCGATGATCTCCGGCTCGCCCTCGGGGATATCGAACGGCGCACGCTTGGTCTCCGCGATCGCCGCGGTGACGAAGAGGACGAGCCCGACCGGCTGCCACAGCCACAGCCAGTTGGCCGGGTTGCTCGCCGCCATCATGTGGTCGGGGGAGAACGTCGCGCTGGCGCCGCTCGCGACGATCGCGCCGGGCTCGAGGCTACCGGCCATCACGAACGCGCCGATGAGCGACATGCCCATCGCGACCTCGTACGACATCATCTGGGAGGAGCTGCGCAGGCCGCCGAGGAGCGCCCACTTGTTGTAGCTCGCCCAGCCGGCAATCGTGCCGCCGTAGTTCGCGAGCGTGAGCACCGCGAAGTAGAAGATCAGACCGAAGTCGATCTGGAAGATCTGCATCCGGATCGAGTCGGTGAACGCCGGGTCCTGCGCGTTCTGCGCGAGCGCGATGGTGTCGAGCGAGCTGCCGAACGAGTGCGGGAAGATGGTCGGGCCGAACGGGATGATCGCGAACGCGACGAGGACGGGCGCGAGCGCCAGGACGGGCGCGAGCGCGAACAGGCCCTTGTGGACGTTCGCGGGGATGAAGTCCTCCTTGAAGATCATCTTGATCGCGTCCGCGACGAAGTGCAGGACACCCTTGAGCTTGACCGGGCCGATGTTCGCGCGGTTCGGACCGAGGCGATCCTGCATCATCGCCGACTGCCGACGCTCGGCCCACGTCAGCAGCGACGCGAGCGGCATCACGAGGATCAGGACGAGGAACAGCCACTTCACGGCCGTCGAGTCGAGGACCGCCCAGCCGCTCGGCAGCCATTCATAGAGGGACGACAGCATCAGCCTCGGCTCCCCGCGAAGCGCAGCGCCAGCGGGCGCGCCTCGCGCACCCACGTCAGCTGTGACCACGCCGGCACGGCTGCGGTCATGTCCTTGAACACGTCGCGCGCGTGGGCCCAGACGAGCTTGACGCCCGTGGCCTGCGCGAGCCGCACGACAGCTTCCCAGCCCGCGAGCGCCTGACCCGGCGGCGGGAAGGCCGGGTGCATCCGCTGCACGTGGCCCTTCGCGTTCGTGACCGTACCCGACGTCTCCGCCCACGCCGCGGCGGGCAGGGCGACGCGCGCCCCGGCGACCGGACCGCGCTCGTGCGCCGCGATGGCGATGAGCTCGAGCTCCTTGAGCTTGCTCGTGGCGGCCGCGCCGAGGTTCGGCAGCAGATCGCCGAGCATGACGACGACCTTCACGCTCGCGTCCGCGAGCTCGTGCGCGGGCTTGGTCTGCAGGCCGAGCGCCAGGGCGATCGCCATGACGCCGCCGGCGTTCGGGTTGACGTCGGCGACGCGGAGCTTGCCATCGGCGCGCGCTGGCACGAGCGGCCGCACGGCGACGAACACCTGCGCGCCCCACGCCTTTGCCAGCTTGGCCAGCGCGAAGTTGTCCTCGTTCGAGTGCGCGGCCGAGAGCACGACGCCGACCGACGTCGGGGCGAGCGCGAGCGCGGAGATGATGCGCTCGCTCGCGACCTTGAGGGCGCGGTCCCAGCCGGATGGCAAGCCATCGACGGTGGCGCCGGCGAGCCGCTCCTCGCGGAGGTCGTGGTAGGTCAGCCGACCCTCGTCGCACATCCAGTACTCGTTGACGTCCGCGTTGTGGCGCGGCACGAGGCGCCACGCACGGCCGTTCTTGTGCTGGATCTCGATGTTGCAGCCCGTCGCGCAGCCGTTGCACACGCTCGGCGTGGCGTCGAGCTCCCACGCGCGCATCGTGAAGCGGAAGTCCTTCGACGTGAGCGCGCCGACCGGGCAGACGTCCACGGTGTTGAGGGAGTAGGCGTTGTCGAGCTGCGCGCCCGGCGCGGTGCCGAGCACCTCGTGGTCACCGCGCTGCGAGAACTCGAGCTGGTGCTGGCCGGCGACCTCGTCGCAGACGCGGATGCAGCGCGAGCACAGGATGCAGCGCTCCTGGTCGAGGACGATCGTCGGGCCGAGGTCGACGGCCTTGGCCTTGTGGACCTTGTCGGTGTCGATGCGCGAATCGGCGTTGTCGTTCTCGAAGTACAGCTTCTGGAGCGTGCACTCGCCGGCCTTGTCGCAGATCGGACAATCGACCGGGTGGTTGACGAGCGTGAACTCGAGCATCTGCTGGCGGGCGAGCGTCGAGGCCGCGTCCTTCGTGTGGACGACCATGCCCTCGCCGCAGGTCTGCTGGCAGCTGGGCTGCAGCTTCGGGTTCTTCTCGATCGTCACGAGGCACTGGCGGCACTGCGCGACGACCTTGAGCCCCGGGTGGTAGCAGAACGCCGAGATGTCCGTTCCGACGAGCTTCGCCGCCTCGAGGACGTTCGTGCCGGCGGGGACCGTCACGGCCTGGCCATCGATGACGAGATTGATGGGCGGATGCGCGGCCGCCGGCGCAGGGGCCGGGGCGGGCGCCGTCGCATGGGCGGGACCTGGAGAAGCTGTATCGCTCACTTGTCGCACTCCCCGCCGATCATGTTGATCATGCCGAAGATGGGCACCACGTCCGCGATCAGGTGATCGTGGATCAGCGCGCTCGCCGTCGACAAATGCACGAACGACGGCGACCGGACGTACGCCTTATACGGGCGTCCGGTGCCATCGGCAGCGATGAAGAAGCCGAGCTCGCCGTTCCCACCCTCGACAAACGTGTACGCCTCGCCGGCCGGCACCTTGATGCCGTCGACGATGTGCTTGAAGTGGCGGATCATCGACTCGATCGTGTTGTACGTGTCGCGCTTCGGCGGCAGCGCCACGCGGTGGTCATCGACCATCACGGGTCCGTCCGGGATCTGGCGCAGGCACTGGCGCAGGATGCGGATGCACTGGCGCAGCTCCTCGAGGCGGACGAGGTAGCGATCGTAGCAATCGCCGGTGGTGCCGACGGGGACGTCGAACTCCACCTCGGGGTACACCGAGTACGGAAAGTCCTTGCGAACGTCGTAGTCGACGCCGCACGCGCGGAGGATCGGCCCGCCGCAGCCGGTGCGGATCGCCGTCTCCGCGGACATCGCGCCGACCCCCGCCACGCGATCGCGGAAGATCTTGTTGTTGAGGAGCAGCGTCTCGACCTCGACGATGATCGGCTCGGTCTTGTCGAGGAGCGCGATCAGCTCGGGGGCGAAGTTGTCGGGCAGATCCTTGCCGACGCCGCCGACGCGCACGTACGTGTGCGTGAGCCGCGCGCCGGAGACCTTCTCGAGCAGCTCGTAGAACCACTCGCGAGCCTTCAGGAAGAACAGGAACGGCCCGAACGCGCCGAGCTCCATCGCCGACGCGCCGATGCACGTCAGGTGGTCGGTCATGCGCGACATCTCGCTCGCGATCACGCGGATGTACTCGGCGCGCTTCGGGATGCGGTGGGTCAGCCCCATCAGCTTCTCGACCGCCATCGCCCAGCCGCAGTTGTTGATCATCGGCGACACGTAGTTCAGGCGGTCCGTGTACGGGAACGCCTGCGTGTACGTCGCGTGCTCCACTTCCTTCTCGAAGCAGCGGTGCAGATAGCCCGGCTGCACGTCGCTGCGCACGATGCGCTCACCGTCGACGGTGAGGACGATGCGCACGGTGCCGTGCATCGCGGGATGCGACGGGCCCATGTTGATCGTCATGAGGTCGTGCGGCATCTCGGCCTCGGTGTCACCGAAGTCCTGTACGTCCTTGCGACCGAGGACGAGCTGCTTGAGATCCGCCATCAGAGACCTTCGCTTCCGTCGCGCTTGAGCGGGTTGATCGGCAGGTCGTCGCGGCGCACGAGAGGCTGGCGCTTCTCTTTCGGATAGTCCTTGCGCAGCGGATAGCCGACGAACTCCTCGTACAGGTAGATCCGGCGGAGGTCGGGGTGACCATCGAAGCGGATGCCGTACATGTCGAACGTCTCGCGCTCCTGCCAGTTGAACGCGGCCCACAGCTCGGACAGCGACGGGCAGCGCGGGTCGTGCTCGGGCACCGCGATCTTCAGACGGATCCGCGTGCGGTGCTTGATCGAGCGCAGCTGGTAGCAGACCTCGAAGCGCGGTTGGTCCTCGGTCCAGGCCTTGGGCGGCGGCGGATCCATCGAGTTGACCTTCACCGGGTGCCAGTCCAGGCGATCGATGCACGTGCAGAAGACCGGCGAGCAGAAGAGCATCGCCGGGTCATCGCGGAGGTACGTGGCGACCTGCACGAGTGACTCGCGCTTGATCCAGGCGACCTCGTCGCCGTGGCTGGATTCGGTGCGGTCGACCGCGTGGGGTAGCGCGGCCGTCAGGGCGTCGAGGACTTTTTGTGACATCGCGACCTCGTTGGTTCAGCGCGGGCCCGGCTCGTCGGCCTGCTCGCGGATCAGCCCCTCACGCTTCGTGCGGAGCTGGCTGTGACCGCGCCCGTCCTGAATGCGCTCCATGAGGAGGATCAGGGCGTCGAGCACTTGCTCGGGGCGGGGCGGGCAGCCCGGGACGTAGACGTCGACCGGGATGACCTGGTCGGCGCCCGGCATCGCGTGATAGTTCTGGTAGAAGCCGCCGGTCGACGCGCAGACCCCGAACGCGAGGACCCACTTGGGCTCCGCCATCTGGTCGAAGACGCGCTTGAGGGCCGGGCCCTGCTTCTCGGTGATCGTGCCGACGATCATCAGCAGGTCGCTCTGGCGCGGCGAGAACCGCGGGAACTCGGCGCCGAAGCGCGCGATGTCGTACTTGGGCGCGGCGACGGACATGAACTCCATACCGCAGCAGGCCGTCACGAACGGGTACGAGAACAGAGAGAACTTGCGGCCCCACTCGGGGATCCGCGCGAGCTTGCTCTGCTTGGCCCACTCCGCCGCGTTCTCGAGGCGTGTGGTGGTGAGCTCTACTCCCATCCGATGGCCTTCTTTCGCCACACGTACGCGAGGGCGACCACGAGGATCGCGACGAACAGCATCATCTCGGCGAAGCCGAAGACGCTGACCGCACCCGTCGGGCCGTGCGAGAGCTGGTTGTAGAGGACCGCCCATGGGTACATGAAGGCAGCCTCGATATCGAACACCAGGAACAGGATCGCGACCTGGTAAAATTTGACGGAGTACCGTCCGCGCGGCGAGCCGATCGGCTCCGAGCCGCACTCGAACGGTTTGAGCTTGTCCGGGTTCGTGGCCTTGGGACCGATGAGCACGGCGAGCGCCGTGAACAGGCCGCAAAAGCCGAGCGCGAACACGATGGCCAGACCGGCTGGCATGTACGCCTGGAGCTGCAAAGCGAGGCGAGTATAGGATTTGCGCGACGTTGGTCAACGCACGGCGGCAACGTTCGCCCGCGGTGGATCCGCGCAGATCACCCTCGCCAGGCGGTTATCCCGAGCGGGAGTACGCGCTCAGACGTTCGCCTGCGCGTTGCGCAGGGCCTCTTCGAGCGCGGCGATCATCTCGTCGTTCTGATCCACGAGGTAGATGGTCTCGGGGCACGGGCGGCGGTGGGCGCGGACCTCTTCGACGATGGCGCGTGCGGCCTCGTCGACGGGCACGTCGCCGAGGTCGGTGCCGATCCCCGGGATACCGATGACCTTGAAGCCGTTGCGGTCCGCGGCGATCAGCGCGGCGCGGGCGGCGCGGCGGACATTCTCGGCGCCGATCTTCATGCCCGGCTCTTCCATGGTCGGGACGTGAATGATGTTCTTCGCGGGCAGCTGGCCCGCCGTCGTCACGAGGGCGGCGCCAACCGCGATCGGCGCGGCGGCCATCGCCGCCTCCTGGATGATGTTGCCGCCTTCGCGGCGCAGGGTCCCGCCGATCCCGCCGCCCATGATCCCCAAGGAATTTGCCGGGTTAACGATCGCGTCGACGGGGAGCGACCAGAGATCCGACTTGGCTACGTGAACCTGCATGCCTGTGCGCGTAGCACGTGGCAACCACCGACATCAATCTCTGAAATTTCGTGCAGGCGCCGGGCCCGCGATTACGCGCAGGCCTTCTCGAGCTCGGCTTCGACCTTCTCTTCGGTCCACTTCCGGGCGACGGCGAGCTCCTTCACGATGAGCTGCTTCGCGTTGTCGAGCATCTTGCGCTCGCCGAACGACAAGATCTTCGAGCTCTTGAGGCGGTACAGGTCGCGATAGACCTCGGCGACGTCGAACAGCGAGCCGGTCTTGATCTTCTCCATGAACCCGCGGTAGCGGCGGTTCCACGTCTGCTTGTCGATGTGAACGTCCTTCTCTCGAAGGATATCAAACACTTCCTCGATCTCCGACGTCGTGGCGACCGGCCGCAGCCCCACCTGGTCTGCCTTGTCCTTCGGCACCAGGATCTGCATGCCGGTGGCGAGGACCTTCAGGACGTAGAAGGAGCACACGGTGGTGTTGATCTCCTTCTTCTCGATCCCGATCACCTCGGCGACGCCATGCGCGGGGTAAACAGCCTTTTCGCCAATCTTGAAGTCGGACATCAGTTCTCCTGGAGCAGTGGCGCATCGCGCTGAAGCAATGCGGGGGCCATCCCGCCAAAACGGGGATCGTGTTCCCTGAAATCTTTCGATTTCGTGAGCTTGATTCTGTTTTGGCGCAGGACAGCTTCTCGGCCTGGCGTGACACGATGTCACACCTTTTCGATGCCAGTCCCAGCGGGCGGCGAAAGATATCAAGCGGGTGGTGTCGTCGCCAGGCAATTCGACTGCCGGCGGATCGGCTAGCCAGGCAGTATTTGGAATCTCAACTACTTGCGGGTACGCTCGGCAGCGGGTGCGTGGGTCCATCGGGCAGATCCTGCTCAAGCAGGGAGTGATCGACGCGGACGTCCTGGCCGACGCGCTGCAGCGCCAGAGCGGCCGGCACCCGTCGCGTCGGTCCTCTACACCCTGGGCGTCGCCAGCGAGCGGCAGCTCGCCATCGCGCTGGCTCATCAAACCGGCTGGCCGGCGATCGTGATGGACGAGTCGGCGAACCACCTCGTCGCGCTCGGCCACATCTCCCTGGACTGGGCGCGCATGTACCAGGCGCTGGTTATTCACGAAGATGACAAGGCGCTCGTGATCGCGGCGGCGCGGCCGGAGGACGCCATCGTACCGGCGCGGGAGCTCGCGGCCGCGCGCGGCAAGCGGGCCGAGCTCCGGATCGCCCTCGACGTTACGCTCGCGCGCACGATCCGCCTGGCGTTCAAGAAGTTCCGCGCCGGCGAGCTGTTCCTCGTCGGGTCCGAGGTCGATCGCCCGGGCGCGTTCCTGGCGATCGTGCAGCCCGACGGCGATGACCCCGAGCACCGCCACGCGCAGCGGGCGCTCGCCGAGGACGCGGCGCGCGCGATCGAGCGCGACGACGAGCTGCCGCCCGCGGCTCACAGCTCCACGATGTCCGGCGACGAGTGGCAGCTCAACACGATGACGACGGCGACGGACGTCAGCCGCGACGCGCTCGCCGACTCCCTCGCCGAGGATCGCACGATGGTCCTCACCGCCGAGATCGATCGGGAGGATGACCCCGAGGAGCGCGCGGGTCCGATGCGCGCGTTGGTGGTGGACCCGGATCCGCCGGGCCGGATCCAGATGGTCGCCGAGCTCGAGAACATCGGCTACGAGTGCCAGGCGGCGGCGACCGGCGCGCAGGCGATCGATCTGCTGAGCCAGCTCTCGTTCGATCTCGTGTTCGCCGACGTCTCGATGCCGGACGTCGACGGGCTCCGCCTGTGCCGCGCGATCAAGCGGAGCCGGCGGCTGAACCGCGCGCGCGTCGTGGTGACGGCGTCCGTCGTGGACTCGGGGCAAGTGCCCGCGGAGGTGCTGCAGCGCCACGGCGCGGACGGTTACCTCGAGAAGCCGCTCGACTCGCGGCGGCTCCACCGGTTGCTGCACGACCTGACGCCGCCCGAGCGCCAGGGCGAGCGCGCCAGCGATCACGAGGCGCTCCTCGGCGAGGCGCTCGCTCGCTATCACCAGGGCGACATCGACGGCGCGATCGCGAAGCTGCGCGGCGCGCTCGTCGCGGATCCGTCGAGCCCGAAGCTGCACTTCATGCTCGCGAACATGCTGCAGCGCGCGTCGCGCTGGCCCGACGCCGTCGACGAATACGAGGCCGTCGTGGAGCTGCAGCCGGGTTACTTCCCGGCGCTCACGCGGCTCGCCTATCTGTACTTTCGCCAGGGCCTGCACGCGCGCGCCGTCGAGACGTGGCGCCGCGCGCTGCCGGTCTGCGACGACCCCGCGCTGCGGCGGAACATCGAGCTGTTCATGCGGAAGCTCGTCGCGGACATGTCGCGGCAAGACACCGGGCTCTGAGCCCGCGTCTTCGCGGGCGATCTGCTCCGGGGGCGCGCCGGGGCGAGCCGGCGCGACTACAACGTGTAGGCGATGCAGGTCGCCATGAAGCCCTTGCGGCCCTTGGGCTTGTCGTTCAGGAACGTCTCGGCGTCGTTCATGCCCGGGTCGCGCGACGAGGAGCTGCCGAGGACGACCGCGTCGCAGCCCATCTGCGCGCCGCGCTCGCGGAGCTTGTTGATCATCTCCGGCGTGCCGGCGGTGCTGAAGCTCGACGCTTCCTCGACCTCGAACAGGGCGACGTCGACGTGGGGGCGCGCCGGCGGGCCGCTCGTGTACATCTCCACCGATTCGATCGACCTCGGCGTCATCGGGTGGGGCGCGGCGTTGATCGTCGTGGCGTGCAGCGAGGCGCCGCAGGCGGTGGTCAGCGTGGTCGCGGCGATGAATAGCGAGGCGAGGAGCGAAGTCTTCATGGTGAGGAGACGTAGTGCACGGGCGCGGCCAACTCGCGCCCCGTCGGTGACCGGACGCCGTCACACGACTTAGCCGCGTTTCGTACCCGCGCGTTCGCGTGGTGTGGCGCCGGTGATACGATGGTCGTCCATGCAACGCCGCTGCGTCGCGTTGTCCCCTGACCGTCACCGGTCCGGCCCTCGCGGACGAGGTGACGCCTCCGTCGACAGAGGAGCCGGCGCCCGATCCCGCCCCGCCGCCGAAGAAGAAAAAGAAGCACAAGAAGAAGCACGTCGAGGCGCCGCCCGACGACGGCGCCGGCTCGGCCGCGGCGGGCCGCGATGGCGCGCCCGCCGTGACGACAGCCGCACCCGCGGCCGACACCGGCCGCGCATTGCCACCCCGCGTGACCTTTGCCGGCGAGCTCCTCGGGGCCGCGCCGCTCGACCATGGCAACCGCCAGGTTTTCGGCACCGGCGGCGGCGTCGCGCTCGGCGCCGAGGTCTATCTCGCCCCGCTGCTCGGGCTCCACGCGGCCGGCACGTTCGTCTTCCTCTCGAAGGACGCGTCGATGTCCTCGACGAAGTGGCTCGCGGCGCAGCTCGGCCCGCGCCTTCACTGGGGCCAGTGGGTCGTCGGCGGCATGTCGCACGACGACGCCTGGGTCGACGCCCACGTCACCTACGGCGAGTCGGGCGGCTTGCGCCGGCCCGGCTTCGATCTCGGCGCGCCCGCCGCGAGGATGCGTTTGGCTGGTACGTGGCGCGGCTCGGCGATCTCGACGGCGACGGTCTCGACGACGCGGCGATCGGCGCGCCGAACGCGGTGGTCGAGGGCGCGCCGCGCGGGACGGTGACGCTCGTCTCCGCGGCGACGGGCGCCGTCCTGCGCGAGCTGGTGGGCGAGCGACCGGGGCAGCACTTCGGCGAGGTGGTGACGGGGCTCGACGACCTCGACGGCGACGGGATCGCGGATCTCGCGGTGGGTGCGCCGGGCAATCCGGCCGGCGCGGGCGGCCCGGGCCGCGGCGAGGTGCGGATCTTGTCGGGGAGGACGGGCGCCACGCTGCACCGGCTCGAGGCGGCGGCGGACGGCGAGCTCTACGGGCGCATGGTGGCGACGCTCGACGACCTCGACGGCGACGGGCTACGCGACCTCGCGATCGGCGCGCCGTGGGCAACCGTCGACGGGGCGCCGCGCGCCGGCCGCGTCGAGATCCGCTCGAGCAAGTCGCTCGCGCTGCTCGCCGAGATCCGCGGCCCGCTCGCCGACGCCTGGCTGGGCTGGCACATCACGCGCGCGGCCCACGGCCTCCTCGTCTCCGCCCCGCGCGCCGAGCACGGCCTGGGCGCGCTCGAGATGCACGTCCTTTCGGATCGACCGCTTGGCGGTTAGTCCGGGGCGAGCGCAATCACGTCAGCACGCCCGGGTTCATGACCTGGTGCGGATCGATCGCGGCGCGCAGGGCGCGCAGGTAGGCGTCGAGCTTGACGGCCCAGGCGCCGAGCAGGTAGCCGCCGGCGGCCTCGACCGCGCGCTCGACGGCGGCGCGCGCCTCGGCGTCCGCGGGCTCGAGCGTCACGAAGACCACGGCGCCGTCGGCGTCGAAGCGCGAGACGTGGGCCCGCGCGCTCCCGCCGCGTGCGGCCATGACCTCGACGGCCGCGTGGTAGACGCGGCGGAGCTTGGAAGGCGTCGCCATCACCTGCAGCGTCGGCGCGTCGCCCGGCGTCGGCTCGCCCGCGTGCAGGCGGCGCCACCAGAGCTCGGCGAGCGCGATGTCGCCGACGCGCCCGCTCTCGGCGATGACCGCGCTCGTGAACAAGTCGCGATCGCACGCGGCCAGATCCGTCGGGCCCGCCGTGGCCGCGACGAGCAGCGCGTTGCCGGCGGGCAACGTCACGCCGAAATGCAGCGTCACCTCTGCGTGATCGTAGATCCGCACGCCGGAGGGCGCGGCCTCCTCGCGCAGCGCGAGGTAGATCGCGTTGATCGCCGCGTCGACGCTCGGCATCACGTACGCGGCCACGAGCCGCGCCTCGGGCTTCGCGTGCACGCGCAGGACGGCCGACGTCAGGAGCCCGATCGTGCCCTCGCTACCGCACAGCGCGCGCGCGAGGTCCGGCCCCGTCGAGCGCCGGGGTGCGACCCGCGTGTGGACCGAGCGTCCGTCCGCGAGCACGGCCGAGACGCCGGCCACCGCGTCCTCGAAGAAGCCGTGCCGTGCGCTCGACTTGCCCGGCGTGCGCACGGCGAGGATGCCGCCGATCGACGACGTCAGCACCACCGGCGGGTAGTCGCCGATCGTGAGCCCGCGCGCCGTCAGGATCCGCTCGAGCTCGAGCCCCGTGAGCCCGGCCTGCACGTGCACCAGCAGCGAGACCTCGTCGAGCTGCAGCACCTGATCGAGCCGCCGCGTCGACACGAGCACCCGCGGACGCTCGCTCTCCGCATCGCCCGTCCGCCGCGCGCCGGACCCGACCGGGTGCACGGCCGCGCGCGCGTCGGCGGCCCGGCGCACGACCTCCGCCACCTCCGTCGCCGACCCTGGGGTCACGCGCCACGTCGGCCCCGCGCCCGGCTGCGCCACCACATGCTCGGCGCCGATCGCAGCGACGAGCTGCGCCTCGAGGCCCGCGGGCTCCGCCGGACTCATCGCAGGCCCATCTTCCCGGGGTTCATGATCCCGTCGGGGTCGAAGCTCCCCTTCGCGGCCTGAAAGATGGCCATCGCCTCGCGGTGCTCGCTCGCCATGTAGGGCGCCTTCAGGAGGCCCACGCCGTGGTGGTGGCTGATCGTCCCGCCAACGCGCGTCGTCGCCTCGAGCCCATCGCGCCAGATCGCGTCGTACTTGCGCCGCGCGGCCGCCGCGCCGTCCTTCGCGGGCGAGGTGGCGACGAACGTGAAGTAGATCGAGCACCCATCCGCGTACGCATGCGAGAGGTGCGCCATCACGAGCGCGTGCTTGCCGATCGCGACGCGCACCGAGTGATAGAGATCGAGCAGCTTGTCCCAGCTCGCCGCGACCTCCATCGTGTCGACGAACGCGCCGTCGCGGAAGATCGGCGACATCCGGTAGCTCACCGCGTACCGGTGCCGCAGCCACGCCCAGCCGCCGTCCTCGCCGCGATCCTTGGCGCCGGCGGCCTCGAGCTCGGCGAACGTCAGCGCGGCCTCGATCTCGGTGCGGATGCGGGCGCCCTCGAGCCCGATGACGAGCCGACAGCCGCGCCGCGCGACCTTCTCGGCCGCGCCGAACAGCTTGTTTATCAGCTCGCTGCTGCCGAGCGCAGCGTTCATCGCGCCCGCGCGGAGGCCCTTGCCGCGCAGGAGATCGCGCAGGGATCCGAGCAAGCTCACCTCCGGCTCGCGCGCGGGCTCCGGCCACGCGGGCAGGGCGCCCGTGTCGATGGGCGGCGCCGGCGCGAGGTGCGCGTGCGGGTCCGGCTCGCCGGCGTCGTCGTGACCGAACGCGTTGATCAGCGTGTCGAGCTCGTCGTACAGGCGCACGACCGCGGGCCGCAGCCCCTTCTGCAGCACGCGGCGGATCGCGTGCGCGCCCAGCTCCACGTTGTCGATCTCGAACGCGCGGAACACGCGCAGCTGCGGCGCCGGCGATACCCGCAGCCGGGCCGACGTGATCACGCCCAGCGTGCCCTCGCTGCCGAGCAGCAGCTGGTTCCAGCTCGGCCCGCGGAGCGCGCGGCCCGGGCCGTCGGTCTCGATCAGCTCGCCGCGCCCCGTCACGACGGAGAGGCCGACGACGCGGTCCTCGACCTTGCCGTACTTCGTCGAGAGCTGGCCCGCCGCGCGCGTCGCGACCCAGCCGCCGACCGTGGAGCAATAGATCGACGACGGAAAATGCCCGAACGTGTAGCCGCGGCGCGCCAGCTCCCGCTCGAACCGCTCGCCGTTGAGGCCCGCCTCCACGTCGCACGTCAGCTCGTCGCTCTGCACGTTGCGGAGCGCCTGCATGCGCTTCGTGTCGATCGTGATCCCGCCGCGCACGGGGACCGCGCCGCCGCACACGCCCGAGCCGCCGCCGTACGGCACGATCGGGATCTTGTGCTCGCGCGCCAGCTTCACGGCCGCGATCACCTCGCGCACGTGCTCGGGCCACACGACGACGTCCGGGCGCGGCTGCACGTGCTCGCCATCGCGATACCCGAGGAGCAAGCGCGGCCACATGTCGCGCGCGTAGGTGTCGAGGTCGACGCCGCGGATCGACACGCGGCGGGGCCCGAAGATCGCCTCGAGGTCGCGCAGGACGCGATCGGCTATCGCCACGCGGCGACGGTACTACGGATGAAGCTGCTCGGTCGTGCCGAGGCCGCCCCCGCCGCCGCCGCCGCCGCCCGCCGCCCGGCCCGTTGCGCCGTTCGTCACCACGCTGGTCGCCGTCGCGCCGTTTCCGCCCGTGCCGCCCGTGACGTTGCCGCCGCCGCCCGTCCCGACGTCCGCCGCTCCCACCGAGGGCTTCCCGTCGGCGCCGGCGCCGAGGAGGCTCCCGCCGCCGCCGCCGCCGCCGCCGTTCGCGTAGATCGCGCCCGAGAGCATGATGTCAGCGGATTCGAGGACGACCATCCCGCCCGCGCCGCCGCCGCCGCCGCCGCCGCTCGCGAAGCGGCCGCGCCCACCACCCGCACCCGAGGCGTCGATGTTCGACGTCACGTGGATGTGCCCGGTCGCGAGGAGGTAGATCGCACCACCACCGATCCCGCCGGCCCCGGCGCGCCCGCCCGTGCCACCCTGACAGCCGCCGTGCACGACGGTCGGGGCCCCGGGAAGCGATCCGGGCGGACCGCCCGCGCCGACGGACGCGCCGACCCCGCCGCTGCCGCCGCCCTGGGCAAAGCTCGCGCCGCCACCGCCGCCGCCCACGCCGAGCGCGGTCGAGCCGTCACCGCCGCGGCCCGCGGTCGCGCAGGACGGGGGATCCGCGCCGGGCCCGCTCTTCTCGCGATCGGTCGGATCCGTCGCGGTGCTGCTCGCGTCGAGGTCGGCCGTGGTCTCCATGTTGCCATCCGCGATCAGGACGAGCGGGCGCGCCCCGTACGCGCGCGTGGTCTGCGTGATCGACAGGTTCTTGCGGAGGATCACGCACAGCTCCGAGCCGTCCGTCTGCGTCGCGATCAGATCGCACATGCTGCTGTCGGACGTGTCGATCGACGAGGGCAGGCCGGAGTTAGCGCTCGGGTGTTCGGCCACGCAGATGTGAACGAGGTGCCCGCCGAAGCACACCATGCCGAGCGGCGCGTCGGGTGCAGCGGCATCGGTCGCGCTGCCGCTGCCGCTCCCATCGCTGCCGTGAGCGTCGACTGGCCCGTCGCCGCCTCCGCGCGCGGCGTCGGTCGCGCCGTTGCCGTTGCCGGTCGGCGCGAAGCTGCACGCGGCGAGCGCGAGACACGAGCCGGCGACGAGGAGCCTCATGCCGACCATTGTAGTGGCCGAGGCCCGCGGACGGATAGGGGGCAGATGGAGTAGCGTCCCGGCGTGCTGCTCACCACGATCGACCAGATCAAGACCATCACTGTCGTCGGCGCGGGCACGATGGGGCACGGCATCGCGCACGTCGCGGCGACGTCCGGCGCTACCGTCCGCCTGTTCGACGCCATGCACGGCGCGTCCGCGGCCGGCATCGCGAAGATCGCGGCGAACCTCGCGAAGGGCGTGGAGCTCGGCAAGGTCTCGCCCGCGGATCGCGTGGCCACGCTCGCGCGGCTGGTCGCGGTCGAGGTGCTCGAGGACGCCTGCGCGGGCACGGACTGCGTCATCGAGGCGGTGCCGGAGCGGCTCGACCTCAAGCGCGAGATCTTCGGCATCGTCGATCAGGCCGCGCCCGCCCACGCGCTGCTCGCGACGAACACGTCCTCGCTGCCGGTCGGCGAGATCGCCGAGTGCCTCGGCCGGCCGGCGCGGCTCGTGGGGATGCACTTCTTCAATCCCGTGCACGTGATGAAGCTGGTCGAGGTCGTCCACCACAAGGCGGCCGATCAAGGCGCGGTGATGCTCGCCGTGGCGCTCGCGCAAAAATTTGGCAAGACCGCCATCACGGTGCAGGACTCGCCAGGCTTCGCGTCGAGCCGGCTCGGGATCGTGATCGGGCTCGAGGCGATGCGGATGGTCGAGCAGGGCGTCGCGTCGGCGGCGGACATCGACACGGCGATGAAGCTCGGCTACGGGCACCCGATGGGGCCGCTCGAGCTGACGGATCTCGTGGGGCTCGACGTCCGCCTCGGCATCGCAAACTACCTGGCGGAGGCGCTCGGCGAGGGGTTCGCGCCGCCGGAGATCCTGCGCGCGAAGGTCCTCGCCAACCAGCTCGGCAAGAAGTCCGGCGAGGGGTTCTACCGCTGGGGCGCCGACGGCAAGCGCATCGGCTAACCCGGTAAAAGCCGAGGTGACTCGATATCGCGAGCACGCGTGCGCGAGGGCGAGGCGCGGCGGAGTCCGCTACCGGGCGTGACGGACGAGTCCGCAACGAAGCCATCGCGTGCGCTGCGACGCGAGCGCGAGACACATCGCGTGGGCTCCGGGTCAGGACGGCTTGATCGCGGAGCGTAGGGTGAGCGCCTTGCCGTGGCGCCCGACCGCGAGCAGCGCCGGCACGAGGACGAGCGCCGACAGGAGGCACATCACCTCGCCGATGAGCGAGGCAGTGCCGAAGCCGCGGATGGCGAGGTTGTCGCTGACGAGCAGCGAGCCGTAGCCGATGATCGTGGTCAGCGAGCACACGAACACGGCCGCGCCGCTGGTGCGCAGCGTGGTCAGCGGGTCCGGAATCTCCTCGTGGTCGTGGCGGTGCGCGATGTTGATCGCGTAGTCCACGCCGATGCCGAGCGTGATCGGCAGCGCCACGAAGTCGAGGAAGTTCACCTTCAGGCCGAGCAGCGCGCACACCGCGATCATGAGGATCGAGCCTGCGCCCGTGGCCACGAGCACCGCGAACGCCCGTCGGTTCGGCCCGACGAGCAGGAGGCACATCACGACGAGGCCGCCGGACGCGATCCCCGTGACGAGCGGGCCGTCCCCCGAGATCGAGAGGAGGATGTCCGCGAAGATCACGGCCGAGCCGGACGTGGTGACGGTCTCGCCGTCGGGGAGCTCGAGCCTCTTGATCGCGTTCGCGAACCGGATGTTGTCGTGCCCGTTCCACTCGTCGAGCTTGTTCGCCGGACGGATCGAGATCAGGTAGCCGATGCGGCCGTCCTTCTCCGTCATCGGATCGCGGATCGGCGCGGGCAGGTTCTCGATCGTGATGGCCGCGAGGTCATCGGGCGGGCGCAGCTCGCGCAGGTCCTTGCGCTCGTCCTCGGAGAGCGCGTCGAGCGCCCTGTCGTCGAGGAGCGCGCGGATGTGGGCCAGGACCGCGAGCTTCTGGTCCTGGTCCGGCGGGACCGCGTCGAGGTACGAGCGCACGTCGCCGATCGTCTTCTTGTCCTCGGGGAGACCGTTGTCGACCGCGCGCAGGGCCTTCACGATGAGCGCCACTTGCGGGAGGCGGTCGGCCGCGATGTAGGTGCGGCCGGAGTAGCCGCGGCCGAAGTTCTGATCCGACGTGGTCATCCACCTGCGCGCGAGCACGGCGTCGTCACCCTCCGAGCGCAGCCGCTTGATGTCGTACTCGAAGGGATCGGCGGCGACATAGCGATACGTGATGCCGAGCGACGCGACGAGCACGAGCCCGCCGACGATGCAGACGAGGCCCGAGCGGCGGAAGCCGAGCAGCTTGACGAGCGTGGTGCCCACGACCGGGTTCCCCTGGAACACCCGCGTGCGGCGGCCGAAGCGGAGCACGAGCGCGGGCAGCAGCAGGAAGCTCTCGATCCAACACAGCGTCATGCCGATCGCGCCGATGACGGCGAAGTCGGCGAAGCCCTTGAAGCTCGTCGCGGCGAGCGAGCCGTACGCGATCGACGCGCCGAGGGACGCCACGGCCGTGGGCCGGATCGTGCCGACGATCGCCTCGGCGAACGCGATGTCGATGCTCGCGTCGTCGCCGCTGGTGTCGCGGCGCTCCTCGAGGAACCGCGCGATGAGCAGGATGCCGTAGTTGATGCCGTTGCCAGCGATGATCGCGCCGAGGAACGCGGTCGCGGCGTTCAGGTGCCCGATCGTGAGCGCGGCCGCGCCGAACGCGTACATCGTGGCGACGCCGAGCGTGCCGACGAGCAGGATCAAGAGCGTCGCGCTGCGGAAGTAGAGCGCGAGCACCACGCCGACGAGCAGCGTCGTGACGATGCTCGAGAGCAGCATGCCGTTCAGGATCGCGTTGTGCTCGGCGACGGCGGTGACGATGCCGCCCGTGAAGCCGACCGTGGTGCCGGGGTGGTCGGCGATGACCTTCGCGCGCACGGTCTCCATGAGCGCGAGGAGCTGGTGGCCGTGGCCGGCGTCGGTGCCGCGGAAGGCGGTGCGGAGCTCGATCTTCTGCGTCAGCCCGTCGGCGCTGACCGTGGTCGACTTGTCGAGGTACTTGGCCTCGAACGCCTGGCGCTTGGCCTTCAGATCCTCGAGCGCGTGGTCCGAGCCAGACCCGGCGCCGGCGGGCGCGTCGTCATCGTCGAGGTTGATGAAGAGCGGGTTTGCCTTGAGCTTGGCGTCGTGGAGCTTCTTCGCGAGCGCGGCGTCGGCCTTCTGGAGGTCGGCGAGCGGGACGAACAGGTGGCGGTGCGCCCGCAGAAAGGCGCGGACCTCGGTGTCGTTGTCATCGACGTGCTCGATGATCTCGTGGGGGAGCGCGCGCATCCCCGCCGCCATCTCGGTCCCCGCCGCAGCGCGCTCGGCCACGGTCGGGGCTTGCACGATGACGAGGACCGTGTCGGTGGTCTGGACGCGAGCCTCGAGGCGCCGCAGATCCTGGACCGAAGGGGCATCCTGCGGCAGGAGATAGGAGAAATCGGAGAAGAGCGGCAGCCGGAACGCGATCAGGTAGAGGGCGATCGCGAGGACGACGGCGTGACCGGCGAGGATCACGCCGGTGCGCCGGCGAACCCACGCCACGTAGCGGCGAGATAGCGATTCCGGCGAGCGCGACACGACGCGCCGGACTATGCCACGCGCGACGCGCTACGACGACGCGACGGGGCGCTTCACGCGCCCCGGACGGTCGGGCCGCGACTCGATCGGCTTGGTCGCCGCGCGGGCAGCGGGCAGGCCGCGCGGGTGGTCGACGTCAGCGAGGGCGTGGGCCGCGAGCTCGGGCGACAGCGCGTACGCGGCGATGCGGCCGGACTCGGGCGAGAGGCGCTGCAGGGCGGCGACCTCCATCGCGAGGATCGGGCTGACGGCGTGGCCGTCGATGCGGACCTCGAAGTGGAGGTGCGGGCCGGTGGCGCGGCCGGTCGAGCCGACCTTGCCGATCTCCTCGCCCGCCGTGAGCGTGTCGTCCTTCTTGACGAGGATGCGCGAGAGGTGCGCGTACCGCGTGGTGACGCCGGCGCCGTGATCGACATAGATGACGTTGCCGTAGCCGCCCTGGCGACCGCAGAACGTGACCTTGCCATCGCCGGCGGCGAGGACAGGCGTGCCCGGCTTCGAGCGAAAGTCAGTGCCGCTGTGATAGCGCGTGTCGTGGTGGATCGGATCGTCGCGCCAGCCGAAGCCCGAGCTCTCGTGCGTGGACATCGCCGCGAGCGGGTCGGTGGTGAGGATCGAGAGATCGGGCGGCGGCGCGATGCGCGCGGCGAAGCTCGCGGAGACGGCGGAGAGCCGATCGAGCGCGCCGTGAAACAGGTCGCGCGTGTCGAGGTTCCACTGCACGAGGCGGCCGACGACGTCCGGCGCGACGAGGTGCATGTCGAAGCGCGCCGTGAAGCGCGCGAGCGACAGCGTGGGGCCATCGCCGAGCGCGTGCCCGAGGTCGTGAGCCGCCGGCACGGTCGCCGCGGGCTGCGCGGTCGTGGGCTCGGCGGAGACCGTCGAGGCAACGAGGCAGGTGGCGAGGAGGGCGGCTTTGACGAGCATGGGCGGCAGGGGAGGACCAGTTTTTGACCGACCAGCGCCCGCGGTCAACCGGCTCGACCCACAAATCGCCTGCGAATCGTTCGTGCTCAAAGCATTTACGCTGACTTCGGCCGGCGAGACGCGCGGAGCTCGGGTCGGACGCCGGGGCGGAGCCACCCACTCCGGCCCCGCGAGACGCGCGGAGCTCGGGTCGGTCGCCGGAGTGGATACATGTACGCGGATCTGCGCAACCGCCAAAAAACGGGTTGCGCTCGCGCGTTTCGCCGACCAAGATGCGCCGACTTGCGTTCCCCGACTCGCTGGATCGTCGTGGCGCTCGCGTTCCTGGCCGCGGGCGCGTTCGCGATCTCCGTGACCGCGGGGCAATGGTGGACCATCGCCGACGCGACGGTGGGTCCGTTCGGCACACGCAGCTGCATGGACGGCTTCGAGTGCCATTCGCGCGGCCTCGCGTGGACCACGGGCTCGGCCGGCTGGGAGCGCGCTGCCGTCGCGACGGGCGCGGCGGGGCTCATCGCCACGCTCGTCCTGCTGGTCGTCGCGGGCGCGGCCGCCGCGGGACGCACGCCGCGCATGGCCGCGATGTCCACGATCGCGGCGATGATCGCCGCCGCCGGCGCCGCCTACGTGTTCGTGACGGGCCTGCCGACGTTCGCCGAGACCTCCATCGACCGCGGCCTCGTGCTGTTCGCCGTCGGCCTGGTCTTCGGCCTTGTCGCGGCCGTGCTCGTGCTGCGCGCACGCAAGCTCCCCGCGTAATCCCGGATTCACCCGGCGACGGCGTGGCTATCCCAGCGGGATCGGCCCGGGGATCGGTGGCATCTGCGCGATAAGCTGCGCCTGCGCGTGGGCGTACGCGGCCGCCGCGCGGGCCGCATCGGCGTCGTCGAGCTCGAGGGCGCGCCGCGCGAGGCCGCGCAAGATGAAGAAGCCGAGCACCGTGAGGACGACAGGCCCGAGGATCGTCAGCTTCGACGCGGTGAAGTGCCCCTCGAACTTGAGCGGCGACGCGAGGAACACCGAGCAGTCGTAAGCGCCGTGGAACGCGACCGCGAGCAGGTAGCCGCCGATCAACCCGAGGCCACGGCCGTCGAACCGCTTCCGCGCGGCGAGCGCGCCGATCATGCCGGTCCAGATCGCGTGACCCGGCACCGCGAGCACCGCGCGCATGATCCAGAGCTGGAGCTGGCCGTTCAGCGTGTCCTGCGAGAACAGGTACATGACGTTCTCCACGAGCGCGAAGCCGAGGCCGGCGCGCGCGGCGTACACGATGCCGTCCATGCGCTCGTCGAACTCGGGCCGCCGCCACACCATCCAGTAGACCATCAGGATCTTGCACGCCTCCTCGACGGCGCCGGCGACGACGAACGCGTGGAAGCTCGCCCCCTGGTACGTGAACTCCGGGCCGAGGTGCGCGCCGACCGTCGAGGACAGCACCAGCTCGAGGATGATCGCGGGGATGACGGACAGGGCGCCGAAGATCGACACGCGGACGCGCAACGACAGCGGCTCGGGGCGCTTGGCGTCGAGCCGGTCGACGAGCCACATCGCGACGAGCGCCGGGATCACCCCGGACAGCGCGACGTACGTGTGGGTGGAGAGGCTGTTCATCGTAACGGGACCGGCTACCAACCCGAGCTTCTCGCGTCACGCCGGGACGGAGTCAACCCGGAGTATCGAAGGAAACCAGGCGTTGTCACAACCCCGACGAACCGTCATGCTGGAAGGACATGCGCGCGCACCTCGCCGTCGCAGTGGTCCTCGCCCTGGCGGGAACCGCGCACGCCGGCGACGGCGGCCCCCTCGTCCGCTACCTTCCGGAGCGCACGGCCGAGGTCATCGTCCTCGATATCGCGCACGCACGGACGGGCGCCTCCGTCGGTAAGCTCGTCGCGGAGCTGCGCTTGCACTCGCCGCGCTGGGCCGCCGTCGCCGCCGCGGGGGTCAAGCTCGACGAGGCGATCGACATGCTCGTCGCCGGCTCGACGTCGGACACGGAGCAAGATCACCACACCACGATGGTCATCGACGGCAAGGTCGGCCTCTTGCTGGCGTCCCTCACCACCGCCGGCAGCCGCGCCAGCATGCACGCGGGCATCGCGATCTGGGCGCTGGACAACGGCGGCGAGGCCGCGATCATCGACCATCACCTCGTCCTGACCGGCGCGGGCCAGATGGCCGCCACCATCGACCTCGCCCACCACAAGGCGGGGCTCGCGCTCGCGAGCCCGAACCGCGACCTCATCCGCGCCATTCTCGCCGCCACCGCCGGCACCGGCGCCGACGTCTGGGGCGGCACCATCCTCGACGCCCGAGATCGCCAGTTCATGGCCCAGAACCTCGAAGGCGAGCCGATCTGGGTCGCCTTCGCGATCGCCGCCTCCGTCCGCGCGAGCTTCGATCTCCGCCTCGCCGTGGCGGACGAACCGACCGCCCGGGCCGTCGAGGCCAGCCTGCAGCGCCTGCTGGTCGGACCGGACGGGCAGGTCCACCCGATGCTCCAGACGTGGATCGGGCCCGAGTTCGCCGACTCCATCGCCATCCAGCACGACCGCGCGGAGGTCCGCGTGACCGCCGCGATGAGCGGCGAGGAGGCCGACGAGCTCGCGCATCTCCTCGAAAACAAACTGTGACCGCCGGCCGCGCGGCTTGACTCCTCCGGCCAGGCACCCGATCCTTCTGTCGTGGTGCCCCCCGAGCCCACCGTTGCAGGGACTCCCCTGCGCATCGGCCGTTACGAGGTGCTCTCACACCTCGCGACCGGCGGAATGGCCCAGATCTATCTCGCGCGCACCACCGGTCTGGGTTCGTTCGAGCGCCACGTGGTCCTCAAGACCATCTTGCGAGAGCGCGCGCAGGACCAGCGCTTCGTCGACATGTTCCTCGACGAGGCGAAGCTCGCGGCGACGCTGAATCACCAGAACGTCGCGCAGGTCTACGAGGTCGACCAGGCCGACGGCGCGTTCTTCATGGCGATGGAGTACGTGCACGGCGAGAACGCCCGCGCGATCCTCGAGACGTCGCTGCGCCGCGGCTGGACCGTGCCGCTCGAGCTCGCCGTGATGATCGTCGGCGGCGCGGCCGCGGGCCTCCACCACGCGCACGAGCGCAAGGGCAAGAACGGCGCGCCGCTCAACATCGTGCACCGCGACGTCTCGCCGGCGAACGTCATGGTCGGCTTCGACGGCAGCGTGAAGGTCCTCGACTTCGGCATCGCCAAGGCCGAGGAGCGCGCGACGAAGACGGTCGGCGGCACCATCAAGGGCAAGTACGGCTACATGTCGCCCGAGCAGTGCAAGGGCAAGCCGATCGATCGCCGCAGCGACATCTTCGCGCTCGGCATCTGCCTCTACGAGCTGACGACCTTGCGCCGGGCGTTCAAGGGCAACGACGACTTCGAGACGATGAAGCGCATCGTGTCGGGCGACGTGCTGTTGCCGTCGGCCGTGGTGCCGGGCTATCCGCGCGAGCTCGAGGCGATCGTGCTCACGGCGATGGCGAATGATCCAGGCGCGCGGTTCCAGACCGCGGCCGAGATGATCGAGGCGCTCGACGCGTTCGCGGTGCGCGCGAAGCTGACGGGCTCGAACACGGCGATGGGCCGCTTCATGGTGCAGCTCTTCGGCTCGAAGAAGGAGCCCTGGGTGGACGGCGGCGAGGGCCAACAAAGCTCCGACCAGACGATGGCCGACGGCGCGGCGATGGCCGCGGACGGCGCGCAACCGATCGGCAGCAGCGACGGTCGCGGCATGCTCGATCTCCGCTTCGACGACGACGACGAGAAGACCTCCATCGTCGAGGCCAAGGACATGGGCGCGCTGCACCTCGAGCCCCTCCCCGCGCCGAAGCCGCCGCCGCTATCGCTTCCGAAGCCGCTGGCGCCGCCGCTGGTCGCGCGCACGCCGACTCGGCCGAGCCAGCCGCCGATGCCCGCGCTGTCGCGCACGATGACGCCGCCGCCGCCTCCCGGCCAGCTGCCGAGCCCGCCGCAACGGCCGAGCGTGCCGCGCCCGTTGCCGACGAGCGCCGCGCATGCCGCGGCGAAGGCGAGCGCGAGCGAGGCCGCCGATGCCGCCGCCTGGACCGCCCCCGATGCACCGCGCGCGTCGCGGCCGAGCGGGCGCATGGCCGCCGCGCGCCCGACAGCGCCGCCGTTTCCCTCCGTCGGTGCGCCGACGCAGACGGTCGCGGGCCTGCCGCAGGCGAACCTTCCGCGCCGGCCGTCGCGCCCGAGCGTGCAGATGCCGATGCAGACGCCGCCGCAGGGCCCGCTCGATCTGACGCTCGGCGAGCCGGCCGCGGTGGACCTCCAGATGGAGCCGCTGTATCCGGAGCCCGCGCGCGGCGCGATCGATCCGCTCGATCTGATGACGCTGCCGCCGCCGCGCCCGATGGGGACGACGTTGCCGCCGCCGCCGATGCAGCCGGCCGAGCCACGCGACCAGCCCCTCGATCTGCACGTGCAGCCGGCGCCGCAGATGGACGTCATGGCGCCCCACGAGATGCAGCAGCACCTGCAGCAGCAGCACGATCTGCAGATGCAGCCGCTCGACCTGCACATGCAGCCCATGCCCGAGCACGCGGTCGATCTCGCCGAGGGCAACCCGCTCGATCTCCAGATGCAGGGCACCCCGCTCGATCTCCAGATGCAGCCGGTGCCGCAACCATGGCCGGCTCCGCAGCACGGCCAGCCGCTCGACCTGCAGATGCAGCCGGTGCCGCAGTCGTGGCCGCCGCCGCAGGGCCAGCCGTTCGACCTGCAGATGCAGCCGCATCCGGGGCCGCACGATCTGCCGCCGCCGCCGCCGCCGTGGGGCCAGCCGCACGAGCTGCAGATGCAGCCGCCGCAGGAGATGCAGTGGCAGCAGCCGCCGCCGGACATGCAGTGGCAGCCGCCGTCGCCGCACGACCTGCAGATGCAGCCTCCGTACAACCAACCGCCGCCGCACCTCCGGAACCCGTCGGCGGGGCCCGCCATCGAGTTCAACGACGAGTTCAGTCACTTCGGCGCGCGGCCGCTCATCGACGACCAACTCGGCTGGAACGCGCCACCGCCGCAGCCGATCCAGAGCGGCGCGCCGATGCCCGAAGGTGGCGGCACGGCCTCGCGCCTGCCGACCGACGTGGCCGGCCAGGACTACAAGATCACGTCGAACAAGAAGTACGTGCTCATCGGCGCCGGCGTCATCGGCGCGATGATCCTCCTCCTCGTGATCTGGAGGCTCGTGGCATAGTCCGCCGCATGGCGACCGCGACGAGCACCCCCACCACCCAGTCCGATCGGCTCCACAGCTACAACCCCGCGACGGGGCAGTCGATCGGCAGCGTGCCGATCCAGACCCAGGCCGAGGTCGATGCCATCGTCGCGCGCGCCCGCGTCGCGTCGATCGCGTGGTCGCAGCGCTCGTTCGCCGCGCGCCGCGAGGAGCTCGCCGCGTTCCGCCGCGCCATCGCTGCGCACGCCGACGCCCTCGCCGAGCTCATCCACCGCGAGAACGGCAAGCCGGAGATCGAGGCATTGACCGAGGTGATGATGGCGCTCTCGCACATCGCCCACGCCGGCGCGTGCGCCGAGACCGCGCTCGCGACGCACAAGGTCTCGTCGGGCGTGCTCGCGAACTTCCGCGCGACGGTCAGCTATCACGCGCTCGGGGTCATCGGCGTCATCGGCCCGTGGAACTACCCCCTGTTCACGCCGATGGGCTCGATCTCGTACGCCCTCGCGGCCGGCAACGCCGTCGTGTGGAAGCCGAGCGAGCTGACGCCGCTCGTCGCGGTCGAGGTGGCCCGCATCGCGGCGGCGACGTTCGCGCTGCCCGATCTGCTGCAGGTCGTCACGGGCGCGGGCGCGACCGGCGCCGCGCTCGCGAGGTCCGCCGTGGACAAGGTCGCCTTCACGGGCTCGGCGGCGACCGGCAAGCGCGTGATGATGGCCGCGGCGGAGAGGCTGACTCCCGTGCTGCTCGAGCTCGGCGGCAAGGACCCGATGATCGTCGCCGCGGACGCGGATATCGCGAAGGCGGCCGAGGCGTGCGTGTTCGGCGCGCTGACGAACGCGGGCCAGGCGTGCATCTCGGTCGAGCGCGTCTACGTCGAGGACAAGGTCTACGACCGGTTCGTCGAGGAGGTCGTGGCGCAGGTCCGCGAGCTCAAGATCGGCGGCGACGACGGTCACCTCGGCCCGATGACCTCGCCGGCGCAGATCGCGATCGTGCGCGATCACCTGGACGACGCGGTCGCCAAGGGCGCGAAGGTCCTCACGGGCGGCTCGGCCGCGATCTCCGGCGCGTACATCCAGCCGACCGTGCTGACGAACGTGGATCACCGGATGAAGGTGATGACGGACGAGACGTTCGGCCCGGTGATCCCGATCGCGCGGGTGGCGTCGCTGGACGAGGCGATCCGGCTCGCGAACGACACCACGTTCGGCCTCGGCTCGAGCGTCTTCGGCGGCAAGGGCGTCCGCGGCATCGCGGCGAAGCTGCGCAGCGGTATGACGGCGATCAACTCGGTGATGGCGTTCTCCGGCATCCCGTCGCTGCCGTTCGGCGGCATCGGCGACTCCGGCTTCGGCCGCATCCACGGCGACGAGGGCATCCGCGAGTTCACGCGGGTGAAGGCGACGGCCGAGCAGTCCTTCTCGCTGCCCATCAACATGATGTCCTTCCGCCAGCCGGCCGACGCCGTCACGAAGATGCGCGGCATGATCAAGCAGCTCTACGGCGACGGCGTGGTGGCCAAGGCAGGCGACCTGTACCGCAAGCTGCGGGGGTAGGGCTCCCGCCTCCCCGCTCGGACGCGCCGTTACCGGCAGCTCGAGTCGGCGTCCGGGCACTTGAAGCGGACGTGGAGGTGGTTGTCGTGGCCGGGGAAGTGGCGCACGAGGCCGGCGCCCGAGCTGCGGCCGTGGGGGAACTGGAAGATGCGCGCGAGCTTCTCGTCGCTCACGCCGTGGTCCTGGGCCCAGTCGTAGACGAGGCCCTGCACGTCGAAGTCGAGAAAGATGACCTGGGCGCCGCCGTCCTCGTTCGCCGTCGCGGCGAAGCCAGCGATGAGGCCGTAGGTCGCCTCGCAATCCAGGTTGTCGGCGGTCGCCCGCACGAAGTCGGCCGGGTAGTTCTTCGGCTTCTCGTTGTAGAACAGCCCGATATCGATGTCGCGGCCCGACTGGTGCGAGTGGTGCTGCGTGATCTGGCCGCCGTGCTCGGCCGAGATGTCACCGATCGCGAGCACGTGCTGGTCGGGGAACTTCTCGCGCACGTCCGTCACGACGCGCTCGACGAGGTCGACCGTCGTCTTTGTCCCGAACGCGCGCTCCGGGCGGCGGATCACGTAGCCCTCGCCCTCGGGGAGCTGCGCCGGGTCGTGGAGCTGACCGCCCCAGGGGACGCCGATGCTCTGCCCGCGCACCGGCAGCCGCTCGACGGCCGCATGTAGCGTCGTGTGTCGCGTCTCCGCGAGGCGATGCGCCCGCTGTGGGGTCGCGCCGTGCTTGCCGGTGTGCTTCGTGGTGCGGGCCTCGGCCACGGACGTGGCGGCCAGGAGGCTCAGGGCGACGACGGCGAGCGTTCGCATGAACCGTCGATGCTGCTCGTCCGCGCGCGACGGCGCCAGATTTTTCCACGCCGCCTCGCCACCTTCACGACCGCTACGCAACTGCCTATTTAAGCGCGGCGCAGCGCGCGGCGAGCACCGGCACGATCGCGGTCAGGTCTTCCTGGAGGTCGCGCGTGAAGTCCCGCCGCGTGAGCGACTTACCGGCGAGCACGAGCTTGCGAAGATCGCCGCATGCCCGGTGCGCCTCGAGGATCGGCGCCGCGCCACCGTTGTACACGCGCGACTCGGTGAGCGAGGCGTTGTTCGGCCGCTTGCGCAACTTCAAGTCCGCGACGAGCTCGTCGATGATCTTCGCCTTGTGTTCGAGCTTGGTCGCGCGCGGCTCGGCCGACGCGTAGAGCACCTTGAGCTCCTCGTACGCCGCGAGCGTGCGCGCGGTTCGCGGCAGGCGCGTGGCCTCGCCGAGCGTCCACGCGAGGTCCTCGGGCGATCCGGGCCCGAAGCGCTCGGCGATCCAGTGATTCGTCAGCGCGTCGGCGATGTACGACGCGAAGCTCTCGTTGAAGAACGGCTCGTCGGGCACGAGCACGGTCGCGTGGACCGACTCGTGGAGGATCGTGTTCGCGAGGCCGGGCAGGGCGTCATCGCCGCCCCCGAGCATCGACGACAGCACGGGGTCCGTGAACCAGCCGCCCGTGGAGTACGCGGCCGCCGGGCGCACGAGCGCGTCGTCGCCTTGCGCCTCGAGCTTCAGCTTGAACTCGACGGCGTCCTGCTCGTCGAACCAGCCGAGGCCCGCGAAGCAGCCCACGATCGGGAAGCACCACTTGCGCGGCTTGAACGCGAGCGGGTCCGCGCCGCCCACGAACCACACGGCGGCCGGGCGGTTCAGGGCCGAGTACGTCGAGTAGTTCTTCTTGATGCTGAGGCCGTAGCTGCGGCCGTACGTCTTGATCGCGGGGATCTCCGCGAGCAACGCGGCCGTGCGGATCGGCGTGGCGGGATCGCCGATGACCTTCTCGATCGGGCGCGCCTTGGCCAGCAGGTCGAACTGCCCGCGCGCCGCCTGCGAGACGTAGTCGACCATCAGGCAGCCGCCGCTGCACGCGAGGACGAGGAGCAGCGCGATGCGGTTCACAGATGGCCCGCGATCGCCGCGGCGAGCGTCGCGCCATCCGCGAGCGGCGCGGCGGGCCACTCGATGCCGAGGCCGCTGCCGTCGTCGTATTTCGGGATGATGTGGAAGTGCACGTGCATCACGGCCTGGTGCGCGAGCGGGCCGTTGTTCTGCAGCACGTTGTACGCGTGCGCGCCGGTCGCCGCGAGGACGGCCCGCGCGATCCGCGGCAGCACGCGCCCGACCGCCGCCGCCGCGTCATCGGTCAGCGCATCGAGCGTGACCGCCGGCTCCTTCGGGATGACGAGCACGTGCCCGCGCGACAGCGGGCTGACATCGAGGAACGCGAGCACGCGCTCGTCCTCGAACACCTTGTGGCAGGGAATCTCGCCGCGCAGGATCTTGCCGAAGACGGTGTCCGCCATGGACGGAGTGTAACGCTCAGATCACCCGCCAAGACGCCGAGCGCGCCAAGAGGGACCGCCAAGGAGAAAGCGAACGGTCGGTTCCAACCCCTCTTGCTGGCGCTCCCTCTTGGCGTGCTCGGCGTCTTGGCGGTTCATCCGGGCGGGTGCTCGACGACGGTCAGCTCACGGCGCGAACCGGTAGCCGGAGCCGCGCACGGTGATGAAGTGCTTCGGGTCCTCGGGGTCCTTCTCGAAGCGCTTGCGCAGCTGGCCGACGAAGTTGTCCACGGTACGCGCCGAGCCCGCCGATTGGCCCCAGACCTGGTGGAAGAGCTGGCCCCGCGCGAACACTTGCTTCGGATGGCGCACGAAGAACACGAGCAGCTCGAACTCGAGGTGGGTCAGCTTGACCTCCTCGCCGCCACGCGTGACCACGCGGCGGCCGAGGTCGATCGTCACGTCACCGAAGGTGAGCTCGCCGCACGTGACCAGCACCGGCGGCGGCAGGTTCGTGGCCACCGACTGCGCGCGGCGGAGCACGGCGTCCACGCGCGCGAGGAGCTCGGCGAGCGCGAACGGCTTCGTCACGTAGTCATCGGCCCCCAGGCGCAGCGCGGCCACCTTGTCGAACTCGCCGTCGCGCGCCGACAGCACGATCACCGGGACCAGGTTGTCCGCGGCCCGCAGCGCGGCGAGGACCTCGAGGCCGTTCTGCTTCGGCAGGTTGATGTCGAGGAGGACGAGCGCGAAGTCCTCGTCGCTCGCCTGGCGGAGCGCATCGTCGCCATCGCGCGCGATCGAGGCGCTCCGGCCGGCGAGCTTGAGGTTCAGCGACAGGCCGGTCGCGATGGCCTCGTCGTCCTCGACGATCAGGATCCGTTCGTCGGTCATGGCGCGGTCTGATTCTCGCCGATCAACGGCCCGGGGAGCACCGGCGCGGTCGCCTCGCGGCGGCGCTTGAGGCGGATCCCGACCACGGTCGCGCCTGGCTCCGACGCGATCGTCAGCTTCCCGCGGTGACCGCGCACGATCGCTTGCACGAACGCGAGCCCGAGGCCGAAGCCCGGCGCGCCGGTCTCGTGGGCGGCGCGGCCCCGGCTGAATTGCTCGAGCATCGCGCGTTGCTCGGTGTGGTCGATGCCAATGCCGTTGTCGCGCACACCGAGCTCGATCCAGCGGCCGTTCGCGCGCGCGAAGATCTCGATCTTCTTGGCCGTACCCGAATACTTCCACGCGTTGATCAAAAGATTTGCCAGCGCGCGCACGAGCGTCGAGCGGTCACCCGTCACGAGGAGCCCGGGCTCCACGGTGCGCCCGATCGGCGTCGGGCCATCGAGCGTGTTCGCGTCGAACACGGCGACGGCCTCCTCGACGAGCTCGGTCACGTCGACCCGCTCTTTCGGCCAGACGCGCGCGGATGACTGCAGCCGCGTCAGGTCGAGCACGCGCTTCACGAGCACCTCGAGGCGCTGCGCCTCGCGGCCGAGGAGCGAGAGCACCTGCTCGCGCTCGGCGTCGTCCAGCCGATTCCCGCGCAGGGACTCGATGAACAGCTGGATCGACGTCAGCGGCGTGCGCAGCTCGTGCGAGACGCTGGAGACGAAGTCATTTTGCAGCCGCGCGAGCGAGGCGCCCTTGCCGACGAAGATCGAGCCCAGGATGTACCCGGTGATGACGCTCGTGCAGAGCGCCAGGATGAGGATCCCGAGCGCGATCGTGGTGGCGCTGCCGAGCACGAGCAGCAGGATCCCCACGCCGACCATGATGATGGTCGGGACCAGCGCGGCGAGCAGCAGCACCAGCTGCGCGCGGCGGAGTTGCGTGTTCGCGGGCGGAGCTTGCACGGGCCGTCGACCGTAGCCGAGCCGCTAGGCCGCGTCGAGCACGACGTCGGAAACCCGCGCGTCGTCGTCGACCGCGAGGTCGGCGGCGTTCGAGCGGATGTGCTCGGGAACGCCGTGGAGGTCCCAGACGAGGCCCACCGCCGCGAGGCCCCGCAGCACGTAGTACGTCACGTCGATCTCCCACCAGTAAAAGCCCTGCCGCGCCGACACCTGGTAGTGGTGGTGGTTGTTGTGCCAGCCCTCGCCCATCGTGACGATGGCGAGCACGGGGTTGTTGCGCGAGTCGTCGTCGGTCGCGTAGCGACGGCCGCCCCAGATGTGCGAGAGCGAGTTGATCGTGAACGTGCCGTGCCAGCACAGGACCTGGCTGACGCAGAAGCCCCAGACGAGCCCGAACCAGCCGCCGACGGCGAAGCTCACGGCCGCGATCGCCACGACCGGCAGGTACCAGTATTTGTTGAGCCACTGCAGCTCCGGGTAACGCGCGAAGTCCTTGATGCGAGCTTGATCCGTGTCCTCGAGCCCGTTCGTGAGGATCCAGCCCATATGCGCCCACCAGAAGCCGGACTGCCGCACGGAGTGCAGATCGCCGGGCGCGTCGGAGAGCTTGTGGTGCACGCGGTGATGCGCGGCCCACCACAGGACGCCCTTCTGGCTCGTGGTCTCCGCGCCGAGCGCGAGCAGGAACTGGAACCAGCGTGAGGTCTTGTAGCTGCGGTGCGCGAAGTAGCGGTGGTAGACGCCGGTGACGAAGAACATGCGCGGGACGTACAGGACCAGCGCGAGGGCGAAGCCGGTCCACGACCAGCCGAGCGCGAGGAGCCCGGCGACGGCTCCCGCGTGGATCCCCCAGAAGCCGATCGTCATCGGGTTGAAATAGATGCGTCGCCAGCCCGCGGCTTGCGCTCGTGCAACGACGACTGCCATCTTCGGAAGCTAGCTCGCGCTCCGTCAGGGCGGCACAGGCGCTCCGTCACGCTTCGGTCAGACGAAGGCGAGCGCCTTCGCGTCTGCGTCGACCTGGCGGCTCTCCGGGTGAGCGCTGACTTACGGTGCCGCGGCCGCGGTCGCTGATGGGGGCGTCAGACTGGCCGTCTCGGGGCCGGCATGGAGAGCGCCGGCGGACGCTGGCGTCTCGGGAATCGACGAGCGCAGGGCGATCGTCGTGAGCAGCGCGACGGCGGTCACGAGGACCGCTGCACCCGCCGCGTAGAGGCCGAACAACTTCCACGGCGAGCGGATGGGCATCGCCTCGAGCTCCGGCAGCGCGATGGCGAGCACGGCCGGATCCGTCGGCACCGGGATCATGCCGGTGCCGGGGCCGAACACGGGCGCGTGGTGCGCGGGCATCGCGACCGGCGTCACGATCACCGAGGGCATGGCGTGCATCGCGGCGAGCGGCAGCGGCCACTTCGGCGGCGCGGGGATCGCGGCGGTCGCCGTCGGCGCGGCGCCAAAGCCTCCCATCTGCATGGCGATGCTCGGCATCATCGTGGGGCACGCGCCGGGCGACAGCGCGCCGGCGGCCTGCAGCTCGCGCTGCACGACGGCCATCGTGGCGGGCCGCGAGGACGGCGGCTTCTCGAGCATGCGCGCGATCAGCGCGTCGAGGCCGTGCGGGATCTGCGGCACGAAGTCGTGGGCGCGCGGGGCGCGAACGCGCTGGTGCTGCTCGAACAGCTCGAGCATCTCGCCCTCGAACGGCGAGCGGCCGCACACGAGCTCGAACAGGATGCAGCCGAGCGCGTAGATGTCGGCGCGGCGATCGACGTCGCCGGCCGAGCGCGCCTGCTCGGGCGCCATGTAGCGCGGCGTGCCGAACGCCTGGTTGCTCTGCGTGTGATCGCCCGAGCCGTGCACGACGCGCAGCTTCGCGAGGCCGAAGTCGAGGACCTTGATGCGCTCGCCGCTCGCCGCGGCGGGATCCGGCGTGAGGAAAATGTTGTCGGGCTTGAGGTCTCGGTGGACCACGCCGAGCTCGTGCGCGGCGTGCAGCGCGGCGGCGACCTGGCGGCCGACCTCCATCGCGTCGAGCAGCGTGAGGGCGCCGCTGCGCGCCAGCCGGTGCGCGAGCGACTCGCCCGCGAGGAGCTCCATCGCGATGTACGCGGTGCCGCTCTCCTCGCCGCAATCGAGCACCGTCACGATGCCCGGGTGATTGACGCGCGCCGCGGCGCGGCCTTCCTGCACGAAGCGGCGGACGATCTTGGGGTCGATGGCGTGGTTCGGCGCGAGGACCTTGACGGCGACCAGGCGGTCGAGGTTCGTGTCGAGCGCCTCGAAGACGATCCCGAACGAGCCCTGGCCGAGCTTCCGGTTGATCTGGTACCGGCCGACGCGGTCTCCCGGCTCCAGCCCCGACTTGCCCGTGGCCTTGAGCCCCACCTGGGAGCCCCGAGCTGGGGTCGGGAGTGGCGCGGGAAGCGGGGGCGGCACGGGCCGCTCGGCCCGCATGATGGTGATCGACTCGTCGGCGAACCGGGGCGCGACGAGCTCTACCTGCGTGTCGTTGTTCGCCATTTCGAGCCGCCCCGCGATCGGACCGGCCACGAGGGTCGGCGGATCGAGATAGCGGCGCGGGCGGGACGATGCAGCCATGTGCGCAGCTAGTGCAGGAGGCATGCCCCGGCCCGCGGGGGCGATCGGCGGGCTAGAGTCACATCTCCATGAAATACCGGAATCTAGGGAAGGCCGGCGTGAAGGTCTCGAGCCTCTGCCTGGGCGCGATGACGTTCGGCGAGGCCGACGCCACGTCGTTCATGCACAACGTCGGATCGGACGAGGGGACGTCGCACGCGGTGCTCGATCGGGCGCTCGCCGCCGGCATCAACTTCATCGACACCGCGGACGTCTACGGCCAGGACGGCCTGTCCGAGCGGGTCCTCGGTCGCTGGTTCACCGCGCGCGGCACGCGTGACAAGACCGTGCTCGCGACGAAGTTTCGCTTCACGATGGGCGAGGGCGCGAACCGCACCGGCGCGTCGCGCTACCGCATCATCAAGTGCTGCGAGGACTCGCTGCGCCGGCTGCAGACCGATCGCATCGACCTCTATCAGATCCACATGCAGGACATCACGGTGCCGGAGCAGGAGACGCTGCGCGCGCTCGACGACCTCGTGCGCGCCGGCAAGGTGCTCTACACGGGCTGCTCGAACTACGCGGCGTACCGGCTCGGCGATTCGCTGTGGACGGCGAAGACGGAGCACCTCGCGTCGTTCGTGACGTTGCAGGCGCAGTACAGCCTGATCGCGCGCGACATCGAGCGCGAGCACCTGCCGCTGTGCCGCGAGCACGGGCTCGGGCTCCTGCCGTGGTCGCCGCTGGCGGGCGGGTTCCTGAGCGGGAAGTTCGAGCGCGGCAAGAGCGCGGCGACGGGCACGCGGCTCGGCGAGAAAGAGCGGCTCGCGCGGTACGACGTCGAGCGCAACTGGACGATCCTCGACGCGGTGCGCGCGGTGGCGGCGGAGCACGACACGTCGCCGGCGGCGGTCAGCCTCGCGTGGCTGCTCGCGCGGCCGGCGGTGTCGTCGGTGATCTTCGGCGCGCGGACGGTGGCGCAGCTCGACGCGAACCTCGCCGCGGCCGATCTCGATCTGACGAGCGACCAGCTGGCCGCGCTCGACACGGCGTCCGCCTACGACGTCGGCTATCCGTACGCGTTCATCGCGGCGACGCAGGCGCGCTGGTAGCTCGCGGCGAACCCGGGGACCACGTGATGTGACTCGCTCTCACGTCGCATCGCACGCGATGGCTTCGCGCCGTCACGGGAGTGCCTGCATTGCAGGCCTCCATGCACGCGAGCGATGCCATGCGGATCTCGCGGATCGGACCGCGGCGCCGGCTTCGCGATGCCGAGATCGAGTAGCTTCACGCGCTCGCCGCGGAGCACCGCGGTCCACCGGGTACCCGACGCGCGTCCCCGCGGCCAGCCTCATGCCGCGCCCAGGATCGTCGATTCGACGTGATACGGTGACGGTGTGCGAGGTGTCGTCGTGGTGAGCGTACTCGCGGCGGGCTGTTACAGCCCGACCGTTGGCGACTGCGCGTACGCGTGCGCGGCCGACACGCAATGTCCGAGCGGGCTCACCTGCGACGGCGCCCAGCACGCGTGTCGCGTCGCCGGGGCTGTGGGGGCGTGCCACGGAACGGTCACGCCGGACGCCGACCAACCGCCCGGCGGCGAGACCACGAGCCCGGTCCCCCACGACGAGGACAGCGACGGCGTCCCCGACACGACCGACAACTGTCCGAACGTGTCCAACCCCGATCAGGCCAACCACGATGGCGATCCCGTCGGTGACGCTTGCGATCCGAACCCGGACACGCCCGGTGACTTCATCGCGCAGTTCGACTCGTTCGAGCAGGAGCCGGTCGATCTCGCGCAGCAAGGCGCGTGGACGTTCGCGAACGACAGCGCCACGACCGCCTCCGCGCCCGCCGTCTTCTACACGCAGGACAAGGTGAACGCCACGAGCGTCATGGCCACCGTGGCGCTGGGCCTGCCGAGCGGCCATAACGCGATCGGCGTGTTCACGGGGCAGGCGGGCGGGACGCCGGACTACACGTGCCTCGGCATCGCGCAGCCGGACTGCGGCGGGCTCACCAGCGCGTGTCTCGCGCTGAACGTCGGCAGCGGGGCGGCCACGCCGATCGAATGGAGCGGCGAGCCGGAGCTGACCCGGATCGACATGTCCTTCTTCAGCGCGGGCAGCGTCTCGTGCGGGGGCCAGTCGCCGATCAACAGCGCCGGCTTCACGACGACGGGGCCGGCCATCCCCGGCCTCGCGGGCGTGGGTTCGTTCTCGCTCGATCCGCCGTCGACGCTCACGGTGAAGAGCCTGATCATCTACAGCACGATGAAGTGACCGGTGCTAGCGTGACCGCCATGCTGACGAGCCTCGACGAGCTGGCCGCGCGCGCCATCGACCGCGCTCCCCTCGCCGCGGATGCGCCGGAGCTGGCCGTGCTCGGCGCGCGCTGGACGATCGCGGACGGCGAGCTGCGGTTGGCGCTGCCGGGCGCCATGCGCCGGACCGGCGCGGTGGCCGCGTTCGCGGGCGCGCTGGCCGACCAGCTCGACCATCACCCGAGGATCGTGCTCGAGTACACCGGCCTCGCGCTGGCGATCAACACGCACGACGCGCTCGCGATCACCACGCTCGACCTGGTGTACGCCGCGCGCCTCGAGCAGTGGCTGCGCGCGAACGCCTGGTAGCCGGCGGGTCGCTACAGCGCGCCCGCGGCGTACGCGGCGTCACCGAGCATGAACACCGTGATCTCGTCGAGCTGGCGGCCGTCGACGAGCCCGGCGGCGAGCGCCGGCAAGCCGCTGCGCTCGTGCGTCACGGTCGCCGTCTGCGCGAGATCGGCGTCGAGCGTGACGGCGGCGAGCGCGTTGACGTGCGTGCCACGCCGGAGCTGCGGCCCGGCGAGCGCGAGCGGCGCGTGGATGCACACGATGTCGGCCGCGAGCACCTCGGCGAGCGAGACGTGCGTGCCGCCGCACGCCGCCGCCACGTTCGCCGACGTGCAACGAATGTCGCGCGGCGCGAACCACGTGCGATGCGCGGCGAGCGAGAGCGCCGCGTCGTCGGCCGCCTCGCCGACGAGCCCGAGGCTCCGCGGCGTGCCCACCGCGAGGTAGTGCGACGCCACGGCTCCCGCGGCCGCGCGCGCCCACGGCGTGCTCGCCGCTTCACGCACGGCGTGCCCCGGAAACGCGGCCGCCGCGTACGCTCGCTCGACGGCGAGGACCTGCTCGGCCGGCGTGGCCACTAGAAGTCACACTGCTTCGGCGCGCGCGGATACGGGATGACGTCGCGGATGTTCTCCACGCCCGTCGCGTACTGGATCGCGCGCTCGAAGCCGAGCCCGAACCCCGCGTGGGGGACGCTGCCGTAGCGGCGCAGGTCGCGGTACCAGCCGTAGTCGGCGACGTGCAGGCCCATCTCCGTGATGCGCGCGTCGAGGACATCGAGGCGCTCCTCGCGCTGGCTGCCGCCGATGATCTCGCCGATGCCGGGCGCGAGCACGTCCATCGCGGCGACGGTCTTCCCGTCCTCGTTCTGCCGCATGTAGAACGCCTTGATCCCCTTGGGATAGTTCATCACCGCGACCGGGCCGCCGATGACCTTCTCCGTCAGGAAGCGCTCGTGCTCGCTCTGCAGATCGATGCCCCACTTCACGGGGAACTCGAACTTCTCGCCGCTCTTCTCGAGCACGGTGATCGCCTCGCCGTAGTCCATGCGCGCGAACTTCTTGTCGACGAGCGTGGTCAGGCGCTCGATGCAGGTCTTGTCGACGAACTTCTCGAAGAACGCCATGTCGTCGGCGCGCTCGGCGAGCAGCGCCTTGAAGATGAACTTCAGGAAGTCCTCGGCGAGCTGCGCGTCCGCCGCCAGATCCGCGAACGCGATCTCCGGCTCGATCATCCAGAACTCGGCGAGGTGGCGGCGCGTGTTGGAGTTCTCGGCGCGGAAGGTCGGCCCGAACGTGTAGACCTTCGAGAGCGCCATGCAGTAGGTCTCGACGTTGAGCTGGCCCGAGACCGTAAGCCGCGCCTCCTTGCCGAAGAAGTCCTGGCTCCAGTCGACGGCGCCCGAGGGCCCGCGCGGCGGGTTCACGGCGTCGAGCGTCGAGACGCGGAACATCTGCCCGGCGCCCTCCGCGTCGGAGCTCGTGATGATCGGCGTATGAATCCAGAGAAACCCCTCCTGGTGGAAGAAGCGGTGGACGGCCATCGCGAGCGTGTGCCGGACGCGGGTGACGGCGCCGATGATGTTCGTGCGGGGGCGCAGGTGCGCGACCTCGCGCAAGAACTCCGGCGTGTGCCGCTTCGGCTGCATGGGGTACGTGTCCGGGTTCTCGACCCAGCCGACGACCTCGATGCTCGTCCCGCGCAGCTCGACCGATTGCCCCTTGCCCTGCGACGCGACGACCTCGCCCGTGCAACGGACCGCGCAGCCGGTCGTGATCTTGAGGATGTCCGCCTCGTAGTTGGCGAGGTCGGCCGGCGCGACGACCTGGAGCGCGTCGTGGCAGCTGCCGTCGTGCACGGCGAGGAACGAGAGGCCGGCCTTGGAGTCGCGGCGCGTGCGAATCCAGCCTTCGACGGTGATCTGACTACCGACGGGCGTGGCGCCGGCGAACACGGCGGAGATACGGGTGGCGGTCACGCGCCGGTCGTAGCATGGGATCGATCGGCTTGTCGGCTCCGCCGCCGGCGCCTGTCCG
>JANXOM010000431.1 GCA_025353585.1 Deltaproteobacteria bacterium | reverse complement strand
GCTGCCGGTCGCGAGGTCCGCGCCGGTGACGGCCTCGCCCGGAGCAGCCTGGCCGAGGAGCACGACGGCATCGCCGTCGGACGCCGCGGTCCCGATGCAGGTCGCCCTCGCCGCCCCCGCGTCGATCGCGATCGGGCAGATGATGACCTTCTTGTCCTTCTGCAGCTCGAGCCGCGCCGGCGCATCCCCCGTCAGCGTCATCGTCGCCGGCACCTTGAACGTCACGAGCAGGCTCGGCATCGGCGTCACCTTGGCGACGACATCAGCGGGGGTCACGCGCGCGCCGACCTTCGCGAGCGCGGCCACCTTGCCCGCCGTGGGCGCCTTGATCTGATACTTGTCGAGCTCGCTCTGACGGGTGCCGAGCGTGGCCTCGTGAGCCTCGAGGCGGTCGTTCCCGTCCTTGAGCTTTTTGTCCGCCGCGGCACCGCCGGCGGCGTTGTTCGCGGCGAGCGCCGTCGCGCGCTCCTTCTCGAAGCCTGCGATCTCGTCCGGCAGCTTCGAGATGGCCTGCTTCTCGTCGGCGACCGCCTTGTCGAGGCGCTCGTGGCCGCCGATCGTCGCGATGACCGTCCCTGCCGAGACCACCGCATCACTGGCGACGATCATGTCGATCGGCCCGGTCATGCCCGGCTTGAGCTCCGCGGCCGGCGCGGGCTGAGCCGTGAGCTTCTGCACGTCGGGGGCCGGCGGCGCGGCCGGCTTCTTGGGCGCGGGCGTCACCATCGTGTCGTCGACCGGCTCGGTCTTCTTGCCGAGCAGATTGTAATGCCAGACGAAGAAAGCGCCCGCGACGGCGAGCAGCAGCACGAACAGCAGGATCATCCGCCGTTGCTGGGTCGGCGCGGCGGGCTTGGCCGACGCCGCTTCGACCGCGGGCTTGGCCGCCGGCTTCGCGGCGGTCACAGCCTTGGCCGCCGGCTTGTCGATCGCCTTCTCGGTCGCCTTCTCGGTCGCCTTCGCAGCTGGCTTCGCGGCCACGGCGGTCGCCGCGGCCACGGCAGCGACCGGAACCGGGATCACGGGCGCTGACTTGCGCGCCGGCGGGGTCGCGGGCGGCTTCTCCACTGGCTTCGGCGCCGCGGCCTCGGGCTCGAGCGCGTCGAGCAGATCCTTCGGCAGCTCCACCGCCGACATCACCTTCGAGGCGCGGACCGCTTCCTTGACGTCGTCGACGCCGACCGCGACCTGATCGCTCAGGTCGAGCGAGACATCACGCGCGGTCGGTACGGCCGCGTTCGAGCCGGGGCCCGACACGCCGAGCGGAATATCGAACAGCTCGGCCGGCGCCTCGTCGCGCGTGGCGGACGTGCCCGAGGCTCCGAGCTCGAGGTCGTGGACGACCGGCGGCGTCGGCACGACCGGCGCGGCATGGCCGCCCGAGGCTCCGAGCTCGAAGTCGCCCGCGGCCGGCAACGTGGTGTCCTGCGTCTTACCGACGACAACACCTGCGGCCAGCTCGTCGTCGCGCTTCGCGATCGGCTGCGACGGTTGTTTGGCCTGCGGCAGCCCGCTCGCGGGCGTGCGCTTGAGCGCGATACGCGCGACGGCTGGCGCCGACGCCGGTGCGGCCGCGAACGCCTCGGGCGACGGCGCGGTGCCGATCGACGTCGCTTCGCTGTCCGCGAAGTCGTTGTGCACGGGCGGGAGCTGCTGCGTCGCCACGGCGGCGGCGGGCTGCTCGCCGGCCCCGACGGCATCGAGATAGCCGAGATCGCCGAGCGTGGCGATCACCGTACGCACCTCGCCCGCCGACGGCGTCAGGCCCAGCTCTTCTTGCGCCCAGCGCACGATGCCGGCGACATCGCGCTCGCCGTCCATCGCGCAGGCGATCGAGTACTCGATCTCGAAGAAGCGGAACACGGTGCCGCTGTCGGGATCCATCACGTCGATGAACCGCGCGCCGCCATCCTCGATCGGCTCGGCGACGAGGTCCTGGCGGAAGCGCGGACGGCCGTTCGCCTGCGCCTGCATCAGCCGCCGCTCCCCTTGCGGAGCTCGGTCAGTACGAGCTTGGCGACCGCCTTCAGCGTGTCGAACACGCCGATACCCTTCGGGGCCACGGCCTCGAACGAGGGGACCTTCGTCGGGTTCAGCGCCTCCTCGAGCTCCGCCATCGGGATGGCGTTCGGCAGGTCGCGCTTGTTGTACTGGACGACGTACGGCAGCTTGTGAAGATCGTAGCCCTGCTCGTCGAGGTTCGTCCCGAGGTTCTCGAGCGACTCGATGTTCGCCTCCATGCGCTCCATCTGCGAGTCGCCGACGTACACGACGCCGTCGACGCCCTTCAGGATCAGCTTGCGGCTCGCGTCGTAGAAGACCTGGCCCGGCACCGTGTAGAGGTGGAAGCGGGTCTTGAAGCCGCGGATCTCGCCGAGCGAGAGCGGGAGGAAGTCGAAGAACAGCGTGCGTTCGGTCTCCGTGGCGAGGGAGATCATCTTGCCCTTCGCCTCCGGATTGGTCTTGTTGTAGATGTACTGGAGGTTCGTCGTCTTCCCGCACAAGCCCGGGCCGTAGTAGACGATCTTGCAGTTGATCTCGCGCGACGAGTAGTTGATGAAGCTCATGGGGGTGGGCTCTCGCGCTAATCGTTGAACAGGTTGTCGATGTCGTCGTCGGTGATCTCGGAGAACACCGATGGCGCACCCGAGCCTGCCGCGCTCTTCTTGACCATGACCTCGAGGGTCACGGCGAGCTCGGCGGCGGCCTTGCGCACACGCAGACGGACGAGGCCGAGCGAGCTTCGCTCGTCGAACAGGACGACGAGGATGACGCGCGCGCCCACGATGGAGATGTGAACGTTCGTCTTCTCTCCCTCGTGAAACTGGCCGGCGAACTCCTTCTCCGCGAGGAGCGATGCGATCGCGCCGGTCGCGGCGACGTTGCCGGCGGTCAGCGACGAGAGCGAGGTGACGTCGAGTGACTCGACCTCGCCTGCTTGGGCCACGGCCTGGCCGTTCTTGTCGATGACCAGAACCGCGCGCGCGTTCGAGTCGCGTTGGAGAACTTCGCAGATATGGTTGATCTGCTGCAGCTCCTCCTCGTACATGACGAGCTGTTGGATCATCGCGCCTGGGCTCCCTTACCGTCGACGAGCGAGCCGGGCTGCATCAGCACGGGCTCCCCTCCGACGAGGGAAGACGGTAACAACCCCGTGTTATCTGTACAACTCTTTGGCGCGCCAAAGAGCGAGCGCCGACTGACGCGGGGCCCGGGCGAGGTGGCGCTTACAAGATCTGCCGCCCGGCCAGGGCCCGGGCGATCGTCGCTTGATCGGAGTATTCGAGCTCCCCGCCGACGGGGAGGCCGGTCGCGATCCGCGAGACCTTGACGCCGAGCGGCTTGATCACGCGGGCGATGTACATCGCGGTGGCCTCCCCATCGATGTTCGCGCTCGTGGCCACGATGACCTCGCGGACGGGTGGGTCCCCGGCGAGCCGGCGGACGAGCTCGGCGATCCGGATGTCATCCGGACCGATGCCCTCCAGCGGGGACAGGAGGCCGTGGAGGACGTGGTAGCGGCCGCGGAAGTGCCCGCCGCGGTCGATGGCGATCAGGTCCGACGGCGAGGCGACCACGCAGATCGTGTCCGGCTCCCGGCGCGGGTCCGTACACAGCGCGCACGGATCGGCCTCGGTCATCGTCATGCAGACCGAGCAGAGGCGGATCTTGTCCGTCACGTCGAGGAGCGCCTGCGCGAGGTCAGCGACCTGCTGGCGGTTGCCGCGCACGAGGTGAAACGCGAGCCGGGTCGCGGACTTCTCGCCGATGCCGGGGAGCCGCGCGAGCTCCTGCACCAGCCTGCGAATCGGGTCGGCCATCCTGGTTTCGCTCCTCGCACTGGGTCAGCCGCCAGACGGCGCGAGACCCGCTTGTCTCGGGCTAGAACATGCCGGGCATGCCGGGCAGCCCGCCCATGCCCCCCATCACGCCCGACATCTTCTGCTTGCTGGTCTCGCGCATCTTGGTCCCCGCGGCGTTGATCGCGGCGGTGATGAGATCCTCGAGCATGCCGATGTCGCTCGGGTCGACGACCGACTTGTCGATCTTGACGCGGACGACCTCGAACTGGCCGTTGACCGTCGCGGTGACCATGCCGCCGCCGGCGGCGCCGTCGCACGTCATCGCGGCGAGCTCCTCCTGCACCTTTGCAACGTCACCCTGAAGCTTCTGCGCCTGCTTGAGCAGAGCGCCCATGTCCATCTTGCCGCCGTTAGACATCGGTCTTGATCTCCTTGATGGTCGCGCCGAACTCTTTGAGGACTTGCTTCGTGATCGGGTGCTCGCGCGCTTCGGCGACGCGCTTGTCCCGCTCGATCGTCTTCTGCTCGCGCGAGGTCTCGAGGATCGAGCGCGCGGCCCCGGGGCCGGCGGCCGACGACTCGCGCGAGTCGAGCATCCGGACCGAGACCTTGACCGGCTGGCCGAGCTCGCGCAGCACGGCGCGCAGCTCCTCCATCGTGCTCTTGTCGGCCGCCATCTCGCCCATATGGTGGACGTCGACGGGGAAGCCGAGCTCGATCTCGTCCGTCGTCCACTTCATGACGCGGGCGGGCTCGTAATAGCCGAGCAGCGAGAACTTGCGGCGCACCTCGAGGATCGAGAGCAGCTGGTTCCACGTGGCGAGCGCCTCGGCGGCCGAGCTCGGCGTCGCGAGCTTCGCGTCGCTCGTGGGGCCGCTGCCGGTCGCTCCCTTGTGGACCGCCGGCACCGGGCCGCTCGGCTGCATCGACACCGGCGCCGGGCTCGCGGGCGCCGGGGGGGCCGGCGGCATCGGCTCGACCCTCGCCGCGCTCGGCGTGGGGATCGTGACGACGGCCGGCGCCGTGCGGACCGGCGCCGGCGGTGCAACGGGAGCGGCGGTAACAGGCGCCGGCGCGGCGGCGACCTGCGGATGCCCAGGGCTCGCCGCGCGCGGCGCGGGCCGCGGGCCGGCTCCACCGCCGCTGCTGCCAACCGCGCCGCCCCCCCGCGCGATCCGCTGCTCGAGCTCGCCGAGCCGCTCGATCAGATCGCCCAGCGGGACGAGCGGCTCGATCGTGGCGATGTCGATCAGCGCGCAGTCGAGCACCAGCCGCGGCTGCAGCGTCTTCCCGAGCTCGTCGCAGCAGCGCAGCATGCGCTCGAACATCTGCGTGATGCGGGTGCGGTCGAGCGCGGCCGCCTCGCGGGCGAGCTCGGTGCGCTCTTCATCGCTCGCGTCGACGAGCTCGGTGCGGTCCGGCGCGACCTGCAACACCGAGAGATCGCGCAAGTACCGCACGATCGCACGCGCCAGCTGGACCTCATCGACACCGCGCTCGATCGCCGACTCGACCGCGCCGAGCGCCGTCCCTGCATCGCCGGCGGCCACCGCACGCACGAGCGTCCGTGTCAGCGTGCGGTCCGCGACGCCGAGGACCTCTGCGACGTGCTTCTCCGTGATGGTCGCGTCCGCGCCGACGAACGAGATGATCTGGTCCGAAAGCGAGAGCGCATCGCGCACGCTGCCGCCGGACTCGCGCACGAGCAGGCTGATGGCGCCGGGCTCGACGGGCAGCTTCTCGGCCGCGAAGATCCGCGTCAGGTGTTGCCCGAGCTTCGACGCGGGCACGAGCTTGAAGTCGTACCGCTGGCAGCGGGACAAGATCGTGTTCGGCAGCTTGTGGGGCTCGGTGGTCGCGAGCACGAACGTGACGTGCGGAGGCGGCTCCTCGAGGGTCTTCAGGAGGGCGTTGAACGCCTCCGTGGTCAGCATGTGGACTTCGTCGATGACGTAGATCTTCTTGCGGAGGACGGCCGGCTGGTAGCGGACCGCCTCGGTCAGCTCGCGGATCGAATCGATGCCGCGGTTGCTCGCGCCGTCCATCTCCTGATAGTCGACGGCGCTGCCGTTGCCGATGCTGACGCAGGCGCTGCAGACACCGCACGGCTCCGCGGTCGGGCCCCGCTCGCACGCGAGCGCCTTGCCGACGATGCGGGCGAGCGTGGTCTTGCCACAGCCGCGCGGGCCGCAGAACAGGAATGCGTGGTGGACGCGGTTCGTGGTGAACGCGTTGCCGAGCGTCCGCGTGACGTGCTCCTGCCCGACGACCTCGGCGAAGGTCGTGGGCCGGTACTTGCGCGCGAGGACGAGGTACGACACTCGGCCGGCACTATACCCGGGGAGTCTGTCGTCGCTAGCGGGGCTGCCGGGATCTCGTCGCCGGCGAAGTCAGAGCGCGAGGGTCTCGCAGATCTTCTTGGCCTGGTTGATCACCTCGTCACGGATGTCGCCCAGGCCAGAGGACGCGGCGTCCTTGTAGAGCGAGCCGTAGCAGACGAGGTGCTTGCCGCCGTAGTTGACGAGGTAGCGGAACGCGGGGCCGTTCGCGTCGGTGCCCTCGAGGTACCAGGCGGAGCCGCGCTGGCGGTTCACCGTGACGGTGAGCAGCTTCTGATCGCCGAGGAAGTGGATGTACGCGTCGCGGTCGGCGGGCGCTCGCGGGTCGTCGTAGCCGTAGGTGAAGGCGAAGATCGCCGGGTCGCCCGACGGGCGCTTGACGGAGAGGGAGATCGTCGCGGGATCACCGATGTCGCGATCCCAGTTGGGCTGGAGAGAGAGCTTGATCGCGGCGAGCTCGGGGGAGACCTTCGCCGGGACACGAGGAGAAGACGATTGCGGGGGCGCGGTGGCGGTGACGGCGGACCCAGTGCCGGGCGCGACCGGCGGTGCTGGCACCGCCACCGGGACCGAAAGCGCAACCGGCTTGTTGTTGCCGCTGCCGGCGGCCGCGGCCGGTGAGCCGCTGCCGCTCCCCGTTGCCGGTACCGCATGCGGCGAGCCGCTGCCGTCGGCCGGGGCCGCTACCGCGCTGCCGCTCCCGGTCGCCGGTGGGCTCGGGGGGACCGCGACGGGCTTCGCGCTCCCGGCCGGCGTTGCGCTGCCAGCGAGGTCCGCGTTCAGCTCGGCGCCGAACGTACTTTTGGCGCTCCCGGACCCGACCGGCGGGGGCAGCGGCACGGAGTCGTCCGTATCGGCCTTGCAGCCGGCGCAGGTGGCCCCCAGGCCAAAGACGAGCGCGACGCGCGGCAGCACGGCAAATGGTTTACCGCGGGCGCGCCGAAAAGACTGCGAGCGACGACATCTCTGTCGTCGCTCGCTGAAAAGGTGGCCCCAGGCACCCGCTATGTCCGCTACCGTTGCTCCCTTCCGGGCCTGGCGGGGTTCACAGCCGTCGCGTCACCCGGGACCATAAAACGCTGTCATGCATGTGGCGGTCGTCGTTACTTGCGGAGAGGGAGGGATTCGAACCCTCGGTACCTTTCAGTACACACGATTTCCAATCGTGCACCTTCGGCCACTCGGTCACCCCTCCGGAAAGGCGCTGGCGGTGCTCGAAGTAAATTGCGCCTGGGCCGACTGCCCATCGGGCAGCCTGCTCGCTCCGAGCGCCGTCGCTTCGCGCGGGTGCCCAGGTCGCTATCCTTCGGGGAACACGCCTGCCGGCGCGTCCCTCGGATTTGCGGAGGAGGAGGGATTTGAACCCCCGGTGCTTGCGCACATCTGATTTCGAATCAGACACCATCGGCCACTCGGACACTCCTCCAGAAACATCGTCACGACCCGTAGTTCGGGCCTTTGCGCAGTGCCGCAAAGAATTGCTTGAGCTCGGCGGCGCACTCGTCAGCGAGCACGCCCGGCACGACCTCGACGCGGTGATTGAGCCGCGCATCGGAGACCAGCTGAAACAGCGTCGTGACCGCGCCGGCTTTCGGGTTTGGACACCCGTATACCAGCCGCCGGACCCGCGCGTTTACCAGAGCGCCTGCGCACATCGGGCAGGGCTCCTGGGTCACATACAGTGTTGCTTCGATCCGCCACTGCGCCCGCACCGTCGCCGCCGCACGGAGCGCGACGACCTCGGCATGCGCCGTCGGATCCTGGTCTATCTCGCGGCGGTTGCGTCCCCGCGCGAGCTCTCTGCCGTCCAGCACGATGACAGCGCCGACCGGTACATCACCGGCCGCCCCCGCCGCGCGCGCCTCGTCGAGGGCCACGCGCATCCAGTCGCTGTCATCTCGCTCGGTCATCGCACTCATATTCGGGCGGATCTGAGAGGGGTCGAACCTCTAACCCCCGGCTCCGTAGGCCGGTGCTCTATCCATTGAGCTACAGATCCTCGATCGTTCGTTCAGCGGAGAAGAAGGGATTCGAACCCTCGATACAGGTAAACCCCATATGCCGGTTTAGCAAACCGGTGCCTTCAGCCACTCGGCCACCTCTCCAAAACAGCCGGACTTCAACTCGTCAAAAAAAGTTGGGTGGGAACGCGGACAGCCCAGGAGACTGCCGCGCCCCGCCCACGACCACTTGCATGACACTATTCGATTATCAGCGAGCAGCGGAGGAGGAGGGATTCGAACCCCCGGAGCTTGCGCTCGGCGGTTTTCAAGACCGCTGCCTTCGACCACTCGGCCACTCCTCCGAGAGGCAGCCCTCGAAGGTGGCCGGCAGTATAGGGATCGGGCGGACCTTGTAAAGCTGGATCGAAGGAGAATGAACGGCCAGAACGCCCGGACGCCAAAAAGAGTGTCCGCCTGGGCGCCCGGGCGCCTGGCGGTTCAACTCCGGACGATGCGCTCCAGGCCACCGACGTACGGGCGCAGCGCCGCGGGCACCACGACGCTCCCGTCCGCCTGCTGGTACTGCTCGAGGATCGCCACGATCGTGCGGCCGATCGCGATCCCGGAGCCGTTAAGCGTGTGAACCGCGCGCGGCTTGTCGCCCGTCGCGGCCCGGTAGCGGATCTTTGCTCGGCGCGCCTGGAACGCCTCGAAGTTGCTGACCGACGAGATCTCGCGAAAGCGATCCTGGCCGGGGAGCCAGACCTCGAGGTCGTATGTCTTCGCGGAGGTGAAGCTGATGTCGCCGGTGCACAGCGTCACGGTGCGATAGTGGAGGCCGAGCGTTTGCAGCACACGCTCCGCGTCCTCGCGCAGCTTCTCGAGCTCGGCATAGCTGGTCTCGGGCGCGACGAACTTCACGAGCTCGACCTTGTCGAACTGGTGCTGGCGGATGAGGCCGCGCGTGTCGGAGCCCGAAGCGCCGGCCTCCGCGCGAAAGCACGGGGCGTACGCGCAGAAGCTCCGCGGCAGCTCGCCCGCCTCGAAGATGTGGTCGGCGTACAGGTTCGTGACCTGGACCTCCGCCGTCGGCGACAGGAACAGGTCGTTGTCCGGGTCGTGATCCGGGCCCTCGGGGAGCGCGAGGCGGAAGAGGTCGTGCTCGAACTTCGGCAGCTGGCCCGTGCCGCGCAGCGAGGCCCGGCGGACGATCGCGGGCGGCCAGACCTCGTCGTAACCGACGCCCACGTGGAGGTCGATCATGAAGTTAATGAGGCCGCGTGTGAGCTTCGAGGCCGCGCCGCGCAGCACGGTGAACCGCGCCCCCGCGATGCGAACACCCGCCTCGAAGTCGAGGATGCCGAGCGCCTCGCCGAGGTCCCAGTGGGCCTGGGGCTGGAAGTCGTACGTCGGCTTGTCGCCCCAGACGTGGAGGACGGTGTTCGCAGACTCGTCGGCGCCGACGGGGACGCTCGCATCTGGCGCGTTCGGGAGGAGGAGGAGCTTCTGGCTGCTCTCGGCCTCGATCGTGGCGAGGGTCGCCTCGCCTTCCTTGATCTTCGTCGAGAGCGCCTTCAGCTCGTCGCGCGCGCTGGCGAACTCGGGCGACTTCTTGTCGAGCTTCGACATGCGCTCGTTGGCAGCGTTGCGGGCGGCGCGGTGACCGTCGAGCTGGCCCTGGAGCCTCCGGCGGGTCTCGTCGAGGGCGCGCCACGCGGCGACGGCCGCGCCCACGTCGCCGCCCCGGCGGAGGACATCGTCCATGCGGGCTGGATCGAGCATGCCTCCTCATCTCATGGCCCCGCGTCATCGCGCAAGGCGCTGAGATTATTGAAGTCGAATCCCCTTAACGTCCGGACGGTTCCGGGGTCGAATCAAGCGTGGATGTGTCCGTCTTTGGCGACCTGCTGCGTCCCGTGATCGCCGAAGGCGACCTCGACCGCGACCTGGTGGCCCGGTTCCAGGCGGGCGAGCGGATCGCGTTCGACCAGATCGTCCGCCGCCACCAGAAGGGCGTCTGGCGCATCATCCGCCGGTACCTGCGCGACGACGCCGACGCGGCCGACGTCACGCAGCTCGTGTTCGTCCGCGCGTTCAAGGCTCTCGGCGGCTTCCGCGGCGCCGCGAGCGTGCGGAGCTGGCTCTACCGCATCGCGATCCACGCGGCGCTGTCGTGGATCCGCGACCACCGCCGCGAGGTGGCGACGGAGCTCGATGATAGCGCCCTCGTGGCGCAGGCCGTGGCGCCGGCCGAGATCGACAGGGGCCGCGACAGCCTCCGCCTGCGCGCCGCCGTTTCCGAGCTCCCGCCGAAGCAGCGGCTCGTCCTCGAGCTGCGCGTGTTCGACGACCTCTCGTTCAAGGAAGTCGCGGAGCTCGCCGACTGCACCGAGAACACGGCCAAGGTGAACTTCCACTACGCGGTCAAACGGCTGCGGGAGATCCTCGGTGGCGCCCTCGAAGCATGACCCCAAGCTCACCGATCACGACGACGCGCTGCTCGCGGCGTACGTCGATGGCGTGGGCGAGCTGACGCCGGCCGAGCGCCGCGCCGTCGAGGCGCAGCTGCCCGCGCGCGGCGCCGAGGTCGACGCGACTCGCGATTTGCTGGCCGCCCTGCGCGACCTGCCGGGCGAGGGCGAGGAGCCGCGGTGGACCGAGCTGGCGGCGCGGATTTCGGCGGCGGTCGGCGACCGCGTGCCGCGCCCGTGGTGGCGGCGGGTCCTCGTGCCCGCGACGGCGGCGCTCGCGCTCGCCGCGTGCGCGGCCGTCTACATCCATGGGCGCGGCGGCGACGCGCCCTCCGTTCCAGAGGCCGCGCCGACGGCGATGAACGCGCCGCCCCACGTCGCGGATGCGGCGGCCCTGAACGACACCGTATGGCTCGATGGCCAGGCGGTCGAGCTCGGCGCTCTCGACCCGAGCGCGCTGGCGGATCTGGAGGGCGACCACGGCGATGACGACGTGATCGCAGGCGCGCTTCTGCCCACGCCGGACCTCGCCTGGATTGACGATCTCGACGCGGCGGGCCTCGCCGTCGCCGACCGCTGGCTCGTCGATCGGAAAGGCACGTGATGCGCTGGCTAACATCAGTCGGGCTCGCGCTCGGGCTCGTGCTGCCCACCGCGACCGCGCGCGCCACCCCGCCCGGCCTCACGCCGTCGACGGACGCGCCGAAGCTCAAGCCGCCCGCCCCCGCCGCGCCGGTCGCCGAGCAGGTGAAGAAACGGATCCGCGCGCTGCGCGCCTCGACGCTGATCGACGAGCTGCAGCTCGACGAGGTCACGGCGAGCAAGCTGTTCCCGATCTTCAACCACTACGACGACGAGACCGAGAAGCTGCTCCGCGCGCGCGCCGCCCTGCAGCATCGCCTCGCCACGCTGGGCGATCTCAAGGGCCCCGCGATCGACAAGCTGATCGACGAGGCCGTCGCGAACCAGCGCGCGTTCTGGGACGGGGAGAGCCAGCGCCTCGCCGATCTCCGCAAGGTGCTGACGCCGGCCCAGGCCGCCAAGCTCGTCGTCGTGCTGCCGGCCCTCGAGCGGAACATCCAGCAGCAGCTGCGCCGTGCCCTCCAGCAGGCGAAGCGTAAGGCGAACCGCCCGAAGCACCCGGCGCCCGTCGAGCGCGACGACGACGATGACGACGACCTGGCCCCGATGCGGTGAGACGAGCGGGGACGTGACCGCCAAGGCGGTCCGTCCCGGTTCGTCCCGGTCTTGGTTCGTCCCGCCTCGAGCACGCCCCGGATTGGGCAAAGTCACAACGCGCGAGGTATGATTCCGCGGGAATGATCGAGGCGACCTGCGGGGCGTGCGGGACCGTCAACCGCATTGCCGAGAACGACGTGCCCGTCGGGGCGAAGTTTGTCGCGTGCGCGAGCTGCAAGTCGCGCGTCGCGCTGCCCACGAACACGCGCTTCGGTGCGGGCGCCGCCCCGCGCGCACCGGCAGGGCAGATCCCGTCGCCCCCGGCGGGCGGTAACCGCGGTGACATCATCGATCTCGCCGACCTGCCCGCGCCGAAGCGTCAGAGCCCGCTCGGGACCGACCCGTCGCGCGCGGCCCCGGCCAGCGGGCTCGCGGCCGCCGGCGCGGCGCAGAGCAAGCCCGCGCGGAACCCGCTCGATCTCGACGATCTCCTCGCGCCGGCCGGCCCGCCGGCGGGCGGCCTCCCGCCGCCGATCCCGCGTCCCCGCGCGGCCGTCGCCGATC
>JANXOM010000323.1 GCA_025353585.1 Deltaproteobacteria bacterium | reverse complement strand
CGACGGAGCCCGACCGCGAAGTCGCTGAAAAGAAAGACGATGACGTCGCGTTTCATGGCGCGCTCGGGCCGTTTGCGATCAACCCAGCGGTGGCGGGCAATCCAGTCGAGGTCCGTTTTTCACCGCGGCGAACCGGCGAGCACGTCGCAACACTGACGTTCGCGACTCAGTGGAGCGATGGCGTTACGACAACGCAAGATGTTGCCGTCCACGGTCGAGCGCGCCGCCAGAAGGACATGCCGTCAGTTCGTGAGCGCGAGCTTCAGCGCGACGCTCCGCAGGACGTAACGGCGGCCCCACCAACGGCGCCTGCGACGGCTGAATCGCCGATGATGAAGAGCCAGTTCAGTAACGTTAGTAAAGCGCAGATTGCCGCGTCGGGTTTGGCAGGTAGCCAATTAATCGGCTTCGAAACCGACGCACAAGCCGAGATCAGTCGGTTCAAACGCACGCCGCCGGAGGCGCCGTTCTGGGTCGAACTCGCGGAGTTGGCGATCGGCTTCGCAATTACCGGCATCGCAGGGTTTGCTGCGAAGGGCTTCCTGCCGACTGTGACGTCCAGCTTGTCTCCGTTCAAGGGTTTGGCAGCATCGGCCCGCGACGCGATCGCAAACGGTGCAACCGACATCATCAAGGACGGGTTGAAGACAGCCGGGAAACACGCCACCGCGCGAATGCTTCCGAAGACGGAGGCCGGAGAAACCAAGCAGGACAAAACAGATCAGGCGGCCTCTACAGATTCGCAAATTAGCTTTTTTGTCGAACATCGGTTGGCTCTCAACAGGCTGGCTCTCGAAAATCAGACCCTGGTGGTTTCTATGATCGATTTGCTCGACCCAGTCGAAGCCAAGCACCCGGGCGTCACCGATGCCGCGTTGATGGCCATGCAAGCGACCTTCACCGCGGCGACCGACCACGCTGAGGCCGAGCAAGCAAAAAACACCGAAATCCAGTGGCTCGCTGGTTTGAGTCGGGGATCCTTGGGCGGGCACGATATCGGCCACGGCATCGTCGCTACCGACGCCCACACCTGGAACTGGAAAGACGATGGAGTGATCGAGATCGACGCCAAGTCCAGCATTCCGCTCAGTAATCGCTCCGACGTCAAGAAGGACAGCGTTGCTCCGTACGCAGCAAGTCTGTGGGGCGTGGGACACAACGTCGCCGACCGCATGTTGAAAACCAATCTGGCGCGCGAGCAGATCCCGATCGTCATCCACGTCCATGGACCTGGTTATGAAGCCGACCTGCGTCGCGACGAAGGTGGCCGCGTTGAATCATACGGCGCGAGCGATGGCTTCTTGTCTTCTACCGACCCGCTATCACTGCGGACAGCTGCGGAGATTGTTGACATTGTCCTCGGCAAACCTCTATCAGAATGGGGCGTTGGCAAGATGAAGACCGACGACGCCAACGAGAGCAAAAAATGAGGTCTCTTCTGATCGTCATCGGCATTATCGCCTGCAACGACAAGCCCAATACCGCGGCGCCCCCGCAGGTGCTGCCATCGGCCAGTGGGGCGGATGCTGCCGCCCCTATGCACGAAGACATGGTCCTCGTGCCCGCAGGCCATTTTTACTCGAGTCCACTCAGTTGTTCGTCGCCGGTAGGCGCCGTTTCGCTCGACGCTCGCCGCGGCGAAATTCGTGCTGAACCCAGATTTTGGATCGACCGCAAGCCGGTCACGTGTGAGGAGTACGACAGGTGCGCTGCCGAACAAGGTTGCCCATCCTTGGATCGGAGTTTCGGCAAACAGGTGTGCGAGTACGAGGAGGTTCGCGTCTCGCGCGACGACGCAGAGCGCTACTGCCAATGGCGCCATCGTCGGCTTCCTTCGTTCCCGCAGTGGCAGAAGGCAGCTCGGGGAGAAGATGGTCGCCACTTCCCAGACGGTGACGCGTTCGATCCGATCCATGCGTGTGAACATCCCGACAGGCCGGGCGTCGACCGCGACTGCCTCCACGTGAGTCCGTTCGGCATGGAGTACCGGCTGATGAACGTCGTCCAAGGGGAATGGACGAGCAGCAATGACTGCGCGGGAAACGTCAAACTCCCCGTCGTTGTTAACGAATTTACGCAACGGCTCGATGCGTACGTCTACGATGCAGACGCAGCGGCCGTCAGATGTGCCTCGGACACGCAACCGTGACGGGAGGTGGCCGATAGCGGGTCCATGCAATTCGACGCGATCACTGAGGTTGCCGCCCGTCTAACCTGGATCAACCGGTGCGTTCAGCTGGGAGAGCTGGCCAGGAGGGAACCAGCCTCTCCTGAGCTACCAGCCCTCGCCGCAGACATCGCTTCGTTACAGGCTGCGCTCGATGACCGTGCGGCAAAAGCGGGCGCACTACCCATGGTCAAACTTCGTGACGGCTTCCAATTCGGCGTTCATCAGGAGGTAGCTCTTTGGCTACTCGCCGCCATCGCCCTCCATCCCGACGTCCGCGCCCGCGTCGCCGGCTTTGCGCCCGAGCGCGGCGTCGATCCCACCCTCGACACCATCCGGCGCATCGTCTACGGCGACCGGCCGAGCCGCGAGGCGATGGCCGAGCTGGCGCCCACGGGCACCTTGCGCCGCTTCGCGCTCATCGAGCGCAGCGACGGGGGAGGGCCCGAGGTGCACGAGAGCCGGCAGACCTGGGCCATCTCGCGCCGCGTGCTCGCCTTCCTCCACGGCGATGACCGCATCGACCCCGAGCTCGCCCGCCTCGTGGCCATCCGCGCGCCGCTGCCGCTCGACGCCGTCGCCGTCGCGGACCCCGCCAAGGCCGAGATCGCCGCCGCCCTCCGCGTCCCGAACGCCGTCGTCCTCGTGTCCGGCGCTCCCGGCGCGGGCCGCCGGACCGTTCTCACCGCCGCGCACCCGGCCACGCTCGAGGTCGACGCGCGCGCTCTGTCACGCGAGCCGGGGCAGCTGATCCGCCAGCTCCGTGCCATCGCCCGCGAGCACCGGCTCCTCGGCCGCGCGCCGCTCGTCGCCAACCTCGATAGCCTCGGCGAGCTCGCCGCGCTCATCCCGACCGAGCTCGCCCCGCTCGTCGACGGGCCGCTCCTCCTGACCTGCGGCGCCCGCCGCCCGCCGCTCCGCTTCGACCGCGACCGGACGCTCGTCCACGTCGAGCTGCCGCCCGCCACCTCCGCGCAGCGCGGCACCCTCTGGCTCACCGCGCTCGGCCAGGGCAGCCATGACGACGCCGAGCACCTCGCCGGCCAGTACCCGCTCGCGCCCGCCATGATCCACGCCGCCGCCCGCGTCGCGCGCACGCGCGCCGTCGACCGCCCCCTCGTCCCCGACGACATCTACGCCGGCATCCGCACCGTCCTCGACGACAAGCTCGGCGATCACGCGCGCCGCGTCACCGTCACGCAGACCTGGGACGACCTGGTCCTGCCGCAGGACCACCTCGACGCCGTCATCGAGCTGATGGCCCGCGTGCGCGAGCGCCGCCGCGTCTACGAGAGCTGGGGCTTCGGCGCCAAGGTCGGGAAGGGCCTCGGCGTCGCCGCGCTGTTCTCCGGCCCGCCGGGCACCGGCAAGACGATGGTCGCCGCCCTCATCGCCCGCGACCTCGGCCTCGAGCTCTACCAGGTCGACATGGCGCGCCTCACGTCGAAGTACATCGGCGAGACCGAGAAGCACCTCTCCGAGCTGTTCGACGCCGCCGAGGCCGGCCACGCCGTCCTGCTCTTCGACGAGGCCGACTCGCTCTTCGGCAAGCGCACCGAGGTCCGCTCGTCCAACGATCGCTACGCGAACCTCGAGACGAACTACCTGCTCCAGCGCCTCGAGAGCTTCACCGGCACCTGCATCCTCACGTCGAACCACGAGGGTAACATCGACCCTGCGTTCCTGCGGCGCCTCGCGCTCCACGTGCGCTTCGAGGTCCCCGACGAGGCCGAGCGCGCCGCGCTCTGGCGCGCGATGCTGCCCGCCGCCGCCCCGGTCGCGCCGAACCTCGAGCTCGCCGACCTCGCGCGCCGTTACGCGATGAGCGGCGGCTACATCCGCAACGCCGCCGTCCGCGCTGCGTTTCTCGCCGCCGACCAGGGCACGCCGATCTCCGCCGCCCACCTGGACTGCGCCGCGCGCCGGGAATACGAGGCGATGGGCAAGCTGGCCGCGTAGCCACCGATTTCACGCAACCGCTGCGCGGCCTGGTCGATACGCGCGCCATGTCCAACCCGAACCGCCCCGCGATGACCATCGACCAGGAAGCCACCTACCACCGCTGGGCGAACGTCCCGGCCGCCGCGCCGCCCCGCTTGAACCTGACGGCGAACGATCCGGCGGCGTGGAACTGGGGCTGGAACCCGCCCGGGCTCCACTTCGGACCGATCCCGGTTGGCCTGCTGATCGTCGTCGCCTGGTGGTATTTCTCGCGCCACTAGCACTGCGTCGCGCGCTACGCAGCCACGGCATACGCGCGCGAAATCGATTCGACAGCGGGCCCGCTTCCTTCGGTGCCGAGGCCGTGCGAAACCCGCCCGCGATGAGCACCGCGCTCCTGTTCCCCGGCCAAGGCTCGCAGCGCGTCGGCATGGGCAAAGACCTCGCGCACGTCTCGGACGTGGCGCGCCGGACGTACGCCGAGGCCGACGCCGCCGTCGGCTTTCCGATCTCGACGATCTGCTTCGAGGGCCCCGAGGACCAGCTCACCCTCACCGCGAACACGCAGCCCGCGATCCTCACGACGTCCATCGCCGTGTTCCGCGCGCTGCAGGAGCGCGGCCTCCAGTTCGATGTCGTCGCGGGCCACTCCCTCGGCGAATGGTCCGCGCTCGTCGCCGCCGGCGCCCTCACCCTGGCCGACGCCGTCCGCCTCACGAACCTCCGCGGCACGTTCATGCAGGAGGCCGTCCCCGTCGGCACCGGCGGCATGGCCGCGCTGATGGGCATGGACGTCGCCGCCACGCGCGCTCTGTGCGAGCAGTGCTCCGCGCCCGGCGAGCCCGTCGAGCCCGCGAACCTGAACGGCGCCGGTCAGATCGTCATCTCCGGGCACGTCGCCGCCATCGACCGCGCGATCGCCGCCGCCAAGGGCGCGGGCGCCAAGCGCGCCGTCAAGCTCACCGTCAGCGCGCCGTTCCACTGCTCGCTGATGGCGCCCGCCCGCGATCGCCTCGCCGCCGCGCTCGCCGACGTCACGATCCGCGCGCCGAGCGTCCCCGTCATCGCGAACGTCACCGCCGCCGCCACGCAGGATCCCGCCGAGATCCGGCGCCTCCTCGTCGAGCAGGTCACCGCGCCGGTCCGCTGGGAAGAGTCGGTCCAGGCCATCGCCCGGATGGGCGTCACCCAGGCCTACGAGCTCGGCTCCGGCGCCGTGCTGAAGGGCCTCGTCAAGCGCATCGCCGAGACGATCGCGATCACCACCATCGGCGAACCGCACGAGGTCGAGGCCTTCGCCGCCGCCGCCGCAGGAGCCGCCTAGCCATGGCCATCATCGACACGCAGCTCGCGGGCAAGGTCGCCCTCGTCACCGGCGGCTCGCGGGGCATCGGCCGGGCCATCGCGCTCGCGCTCGGGCAGCGCGGCGCCAAGGTCATCGTCAACTTCGCCTCGCGCGAGGACGCCGCCCGCGAGGTCGCCGCCGCGATCACGGCCGCGGGCGGGCAGGCCGCCATCGCCGGCTTCGACGTCGCCAACAGCGCCGCCGTCACCGAAAGCATCAAGGGGATCGCGAAGGAGCACGGCTCGCTCGACATCCTCGTCAACAACGCGGGCGTCGCCGTCAACGGCCTCCTCATGCGCTTCTCCGACGAGCAGTGGGCCAAGACCCTGCAGACGAACCTCGCCGGCGCGTTTCACTGCACGCGCGCCGCCGCCACGTTCGTCATGAAGGCCAAGGGCGCCGGCCGCATCATCAACATCACGAGCGTCGTCGGCCAGATGGGCAACGGCGGGCAGGCCGCGTACTCCGCGTCGAAGGCGGGGCTCATCGGCCTCACGATGTCGACCGCCCGCGAGCTCGCGTCGCGCAGCGTCACCTGCAACGCCGTGGCGCCCGGCTTCATCGACACGG
>JANXOM010000319.1 GCA_025353585.1 Deltaproteobacteria bacterium | reverse complement strand
CATCCGCCTCATCGATCTGCCTGCGCTGCTGCCGGCCCGCTGGGCCGCCGCTCGCGCGGCCGCGAACGCCGCGTAGCGCTGCCCACGATCACCGGGAGTGATCAAGTGGGCGATCCCGGTGCAGTAGACCGGACGCTCACCAATGCGTGATCTGCGCGGCGTGAGCGTGGCCGAGCGCGTCGGCGATCGCGCTGGCGATGCGCAGGATCTCGTCGACGGTCATCTGGCTGCGCTGCATGCGGTCGTGCAGGGACGCGCCGTCCAGGTACTCGAGAGCAATGAAAGCGCCGCCCACGTGCAGCCCGGCGTCGTAGAGCTGGACGATGTTGGGATGATTGAGGCGCGAGGTCAGCTGCGCCTCGCCGATGAACAGCGCGGCTTCCTGCGGGCTGACGCGCTCCGGCCGGATGAGCTTGAGCGCGACGGACCGGCCGAGCGTGGTGTCCCGCGCCAGATACACCTGGCTCATGCCGCCCTGGCCGAGGAGCCGGCGGAGCTGATAACGGGCGATCCGGTCACCGGGGCCCGGTGCGGGCCCGTCGGCAAGGATTGCGCGGTCGGCAGGCACGGCCGCCGCGACCGGCAATGCGCTCTCCTGTGGGAGCGTCGCGTCCTCCACCCGATGCGCCATCCGCCCCATGACAGTACCCGATGTCAGCGCCCAGCGGGCGCCGCCCCGAACCCGCCCGCTACTGCGATTGCGCCGCGCCTCACCACGACCCTCGACCTCGCCCACCACCGACACCTGTCGACCTGCGCAGCGCAATCACAGTAGCCCACACACCCGAGCTGTTCAGTTGCAGTGATCGGCGACGTTGACCATGTGCGACATCGTGCATGTCAACTGCGTGTTGCCGGTCGTTCCGAAGTGCACGATGTAGCGGCAGTCGTTGGGATGATCGTTGTCATCGCTGACGCCGCCATCCTGAAAGAACGCCTTGCAGGCATCGCCGATATCCGAATGACCGACCGCGCGATGCGGATCCCGGCAGGCGAGGTCGGCCCAGTCCACGACCGCGCACCAGGAGTCGCCGCTCGTCATCTTGTCGGACGCGGCGGACTCGCGCGTTCCGCCGCAGTTCGCGGGCCCGAAGACGTGATTTTCGCTGACGCCGAACAGGCTCTGGAAGGTCGCGATGGCATCGGTCTCGTGGCTGTCATGCGAGGTGTGGATGTCGTCGATCTGTCCATTGCAGTCATTGTCTCGGTGGTCACAGACCTCGCCTTGCGGCGACGCGGGCGGACAGCTCAGGCCGCCGTTGCTGCAGACCTGATAGCTGTTGCGGCAGTCGCCGGGTGCCTGCGCGTCGCACGCCTGGCTCGCGATGTGGTTGTCGGCGGTGCCGTCGCAATCGTTGTCCTTGCCGTCGCACACCTCGGGCACAGCAGCGCTCGGCGCGCAGCCCGGCTTTCCGCCGGAGCAGGTCGTCGTCCCGTGCGCGCACTCACCCGGTGCGTTCGCCGCGCAGCTCGTCACGGCGATGCCGTCGTCGGGCACACCGTTGCAGTTGTTGTCCACGCCGTCGCAGGTCTCCGCGCTCGGCTGGCCCGGGTCGCAGCGCAGCGCGCCGTGGCCGTCGTCGACCCACTTGCCGTTGTTGCACGGGCCGTAGACGGGGTGGCCATCGTGCACCGTCGCGTCGCAGCCACTGCCGGCCGCGACATTGCCGGCCTCGCAGCGGTGGGTCGTGCCGTTCTCGAGGATGCAGGTCTCGGCGGGCCGGCACTCGTTCGTGGTGCTGCACGCATACGCCTCCCGGTCGACGCACTGGCCAGCGGCAAGATCGCATTCGGTTCCCCACGAGCAGTCGCCGGCCTGCCGACACGACCAGCCGACGCCGATGCACATCTTCACCGGCTGGTTGTCGTCGTTCGCCACCGTCACGCAGTGCGGGACGACCTGGCTCGGGACGCCGGCGATGACGCAGTCCGCGTCGGTGCTGCAGCCGCGCGTCGCGTCGGCCTTGCAGGTCGGCGCGGCCGCCGCGTTTTCATCGCAGAATTGCGTCGGGCCACAGGTCGAACACGCGCCGCGCGCCTTGCACGTCGAGGTGCACTCCTGCTCGTCGGTACACGTCGCGGCACCGCAGGTTGCCCTGCACTCGTTGCCCGCGCACACCGTCCCGGGGAACGCAGCGCAGTCCGCCGTGACAGAGCACTGCGGGGCGAACTTGCACTTGTTGTCGGCCGTGTTGCAGGTCTCCCCGTCCCCGTCGCAGCCGCACGTCGTCACGCAGGCTTTGGCCACGCATTGTTGCCCGCCATCGCAGTCGTCGGTCGTCGCGCACGTCGCGGGGAGCGTGCCGAACGCCGTGATCATCGCGAGGGCCGTCACGGTCTTCTCGCGCGTCGCATCGAGGCCAGACGTCTGCATCGCGCACGCCTCGAGGAGCTTCTGGTTTGCGGCGAGCTGGCGGTCGGCCGCCGTCCACGTCGCCGACACGTTCGCGATGACGCCGGGGCTCTTGCCGGCGGCGAGCATCGCGGCGCGCGCGCGGGCGCCGCTGTGCAGACCATCGACGAGCGCCGCGACCTGCGCGAGCTCCGCCTGGGCCGCGCTCGCGTTCGCCGTCAGTGCGCTCGTCTGTGTCTTGATCGCGGTCTCGAGGACACCGAAATCTGCCTCCAAAAGAAGGCTGCCGCGCGCGAGGATCAACGCGGCGCGCGGATCGAACCCGTGCTGCACCGCGCGGTCGAACGTCCCCGTCGCGGCGGCCGTCTTCGCCGCATCGGCTCCGAACCACGTGTGGATCCGCGCGCGACTGGCCGCGAGCACGGTGCTCGTCGGCGCGGTCAGGGCCGTCGCGAACCCGGGCTTGGTCAGGCTTCCGAAGTCAGTCTTTGCCGCGACCGCGGCGGAGGCGAGCGATGCCCACGGGTATCCACCGCGCGTGTTCGCGTACGTGATCTCGCTCGTCGCGATACCGCCGAGGTCTGCGACCATCGCGTTGGTGAGCTCGACGCATTGCCCCGTCGTGACCGTCGGGAGCGTCCTGCGCTCCGTGCCGGGCTGCGGGGGCGGCGGCGTGGACAGCGCGGCCGAGAGCGCGTTGGCATCGGCGTAGAGCTGCGCGGCGTGCGTCTGGATCGCAGCCGAGTGGGCATCGCCGAGGAGCGCGCTCACGTCGCTCGGGAGCTTGGCGGCGGCCGTGTGCACGAGGTCGGACGCGTTGCCGGCGTGGCGGTCTGCGTAGAGCGCGGAGAGCCGCGCCGCGGTGTCGGCGGCCGCCCACGCGGCCATCATGGCCGCCCGATCTGCCACGACGAGCTGCGTGCCCGTGTCGCCGATGGCGTCGTGCAGGCGATCTGCGACGCTCTTCATGCTGGACGCGACACCGCGCGATGACGTTCCCAGCGTGATGCCGCCGCCGCCGCCGCCGCTGCCGCTGCGCACGAGGAGCGCGTCTTCTCGGTGCAGCGCACCGCTACCGCCGCTGCCGCTACCGACCGCGCTGCCGCCACTGCCGCCACTGCCGCTGCCCAGCCCGGGATCGGGCGTCGGCTTGGGGCCGCAGCCAACGGTCGCGAGCAGCGCGACCGCCGTCCAGCTATGGAGAGAGAGCGATGACGAACGCATGGAGAGGTCCCTGGCTGAAGGTGGTCGCGGTCCCGAATGGAGAGGGCAGGGGCCCGCCGATGACGGCGTTGCGCGCGAAGGCGGATACGGCGTCCGCCGGCGCCTGGTCGATGACGATGCCGAGGTCGTCGGCGGCGAGGACGCCGATGAACGTCGAGGCGGCGGGCAGGGTCTGCGCGGCATCGAAGAACGCGACGGTCTCGCCGACGTTGGTCGTGAACACCGCGGAGCTAAGCAGCAGCGCGCCGGGGGCGCTTCCCGAGGCGGCGTAGAGCCCGAGCCGCACGTTCTGCGCGGACGTCGCGCGGATCCCGAACGCGATGATGCGCGCGCCCGATGGCACGCTCAGCGGCACCGCCAGGAGGCGCCCGCCGTTGAGCGTGGAGTCGCCGCTGTCGGCGAACGCGGCGCGCGCGCCGAACGTCTGGAACGCAGACACGTCCACGACCGCGCTGCCCGCCCCGACGACGCTCCCGGTCACGTGCACCGTCATCGTCGCCTCGGCCGCGCTGCCCGCCGTCAACGTCGCGGACAGGACCAGCGTGCCATCCGAGCCCAGCGCCGCCGTCCCCGTGCTCGGGGCAACCGTGGCCGCGCCGGCCGGCACGACCGTCACGCTATAGCTGAGCGACGAGCCGGCGGCTCCGACGAGCGCGGCGGTGAACGGCGCGGCCGAGCCGAGTTGCAGGAACGCGGGCGTGGAGAGCGTGACCGAGACGGCGCCGGCCGCGACATCGGGGGGCGCGTCGGGCGCACCGTCGGCGCGGCCATCGAGGCTGGCATCGCCGGCCGAGCCGCCGCCACCATCGCCGCGCGCGTCGCTCGTCCGCGCTGGCTGCGGAAACCCGCAGCCGACGAGGCAGACCACGAATAGAACCGCCGAGACACCGCGCAACGCCAGCGCCCTTTGCAACGCGCGGACCGCCGCCGACCGTCGCGTGAGCACGGCTGTCGCGTGCGCGACGCGCGCCGTGGTGTGCACGCACGCGACGGCACATGTGCGCGCACACGCGATTTCTCTTGCACGCGCGCGCAGAAACCTCATATTCGATTTCGTCGAACGGGGGCGACGACGTGGTGTCGCGCGTCCGCGGTTCGACGTATCCGTCACGGATCCAGGAGTCATCATGCGTCTGCACACCAAGCACGAGACCGAGCCCATCTTCGCCACTCTCGATCGCTACCGAGCCGAGCTGCTCGAGCACCCGTTGCTCGTCGCCGCGCGGACCGGACAGATCGAGAGGCCCCTGCTGCTCCGCTTCGCATATCACCAGTACTCCGACTCCATCACCTGGATTCCGATGCTGGCGCAGATGAAGTCGAAGGCCACTCGGTCGCGACGCTTGCGCCAGGCCATCGAGGACAACATCGCGCACGAGGCCGGCCTCGGCGGGACCTCGCACGTCACGCTCGCCGCGCAGCTCATGCGCAGCCTCGGCGTCCGCACGCTCGATGCGTTCCCCACCGCGGACCTCGGTCGCACCGCCGCGCTCTGGCTCACCGACGCGTTCGCCCACATGTCCGAGCCGGCCCTCGCCGGCTGGCTGCTCACGGCCGAGACGCTCGTGCCCGAGATGTTCGCCGTCATGGCGCCCCGCTACGCCGCGCTGGATGCGGTCGATGCGACCTACTTTCACGAGCACATCGCCGTCGATAGCGACGAGCACGCGCGCTGGATGGCCGAGGCCGTCGAGGAGGTGGTCGCGCTCTACGGCGCCGCGTCCGTGCCGCTCGTCCTCGCCGGCATGGCCGACGCGTGGGCCGAGACGCTCGAGGATCCCGACGCGCTGTGGGGTGCGCGATGAACATCGCGCTGACCTACAACGAGAAGCGCAGCCCCGACGAGCGCGACGCCGAGTTCGACACGCGCGAGGCGATCGCGACCGTCGCGCGCGCGCTCGGCGCGCTCGGCCATACCGCCGTGCCGATCGACGTCACCGGCTCGATCCCTGCGCTCGTGCAGCGCCTCGCCCAGGCCGCGCCCGACCTCGTCCTCAACTTCGCCGAGGGCGAGCGTGGCGCGTTTCGCGAGGCGTTCTACCCGGCGCTGTTCGATCAGCTCGGGCTCGCGACGGTCGGCAGCGCGCCGAGCACGCTCGCCCTGTGCCTCGACAAGGCGCTCGCGAAGCGCGTGGTGGCGGCGTCCGGCGTCCTCGTTCCGCGCGGCGGCATCGCGACCTGCATCGCCGACGGCGCGGAGCTGCGGTATCCGCTGATCGTCAAGCCGAACCTCGAGGGCTCGAGCAAGGGCATCACGGCCGCGAGTATCGTCCGCACGCCGGACGAGCTCCCCGCCGTGCTCGCGGCCGCGTGGGCGAGCTACCCGCGCGGAGTCCTCGTCGAGGAGCTCGTCCCCGGCATCGACGTCTCCGTCGGGTGGATCGCCGCCCTGGGGCTGCTCCCCTCGATCCACTACGCTTACGCCGGCGAGGTCTACGACTTCGCGCTCAAGCACGTCACACCCGAGCGCGTCTCGATCATCACGCCGGCCGTGCTGTCACCGCGGGCGGCGGCCGACCTCGCGACCGCCGCCCGCCGAGCCTTCACCGCCCTCGGCGTCACCGGCTACGGCCGGGCCGACTTCCGCATCACCCCGGGCGGCGAGGTCGTCTTCCTCGAGATGAACCCGCTTCCGTCGCTCACGCTCGTCGCCGGTCACGACGAGCTCTACGCCGCGGCCGCCGTGCTCGGGAAATCACCGACCGACGTCCTCGCGGCGATCCTGTCACCGAGCCCGTCGCCGCGACCCAGCTAGCGCCCGCGCTGCGGTAGCATCCGGTCAGGTGAAGCCGGGGCTGGATACCGAGGCGTTGTACCGCCGCATCGTCGAGGACACCGACGAGGGAATCTGGCTGATCGACGCCGCGGCGGCGACCACCTACGTCAACCCGAAGATGGCGTGGATGCTCGGCTACAGCAGCGACGAGATGACCGGTCGCGCGCTCCTCGACTTCATGGACGACGCGGGGCGCGTGATCGCGACGCGCAACCTCGCCCGGCGCCGCTCGGGCATCGCCGAGCCGCACGAATTCATCTTCCGCCGCAAAGATGGAAGCGAGCTCCACGCGTCGCTCATGACGAACCCGATCATCGAGGACGGGGTCTACGCCGGCGCGCTCGCGATGATCCGCGACGTGGCTGATCGCAAGCACGTGGAGGCCACGCTGCGCGCTGCCGAGGAGCGGTTCCGCAGCCTGTTCGAGCACTCCCCGATCGTCCTGTGGGAAGAGGATGGCTCCGTCCTCAAGGCGCACCTCGACGACCTGCGCGCCGGCGGCGTCACCGACTTTCGCGCGTACTTCACCGCCCATCCCGCCGAGGTGATGCGGTGCATCGGCATGGTGAAGGTCCTCGACGTCAACCACGCATCGGTCAAGCAGTACGAGGCGCGCGACAAGGCCGAGCTCATCGCGGGCCTCCACCGCGTGCTCACGCCCGAGTCGCACGGCGTCCTCACCGACGAGCTCATCGCGCTCGCCGAGGGGAACACGGTCTTCGAGGCCGAGACGACCGATCAGACCTTCACCGGCCGGCTGAACCACATCTTGCTCAAGACCCTCGTCGCGCCCGGCTGCGAGCACACGTTCGCGCGCGTGTACGTGTCGATCGTCGACATCACGGCGAGGAAGCAGGCCGAGGAGCGTGTGCGCAAGCTCGCGTCGTTCCCCGAGCTCAACCCGAACGCGGTGCTGCAGCTCGCGGCCGATGGCACGATCGGGTACGCGAACCCGGCCTTCGAGACCATGGCGCGCCGCTTCGGCTCGACGCCACCGCAGCTGCTCCCGCCGCAGACGGCCGCGCTCGTGCGCGCGTGCCTGGCCGCCGACGAGGCGCAAGCGTTCGAGACGCGCCACGGACAGCGGACGATCGCGTGGTCGTTTCATCCGGTGACCGCGCAGCAGACCGTGCACTGCTATGCCGCCGACATCACCGACCGGCTCGCGCTCGAGGAGCAGCTGCGCCAGTCGCAGAAGATGGACGCGATCGGCCACCTCGCCGGCGGCATCGCCCACGACTTCAACAACCTGCTCACGGTGATCCACGGCAACACGACGCTGCTCCAGCGCGGCCGGGCGTCTCCGGAGTTTCGCGTCGAGGCGCTCGAGCACATCGCCAAGGCCACCGACCGGGCAGCGGCGCTCGTCCGCCAGCTGCTCACGTTCAGCCGGCAGCAGGTGCTGCAGCCGCGCGAGCTCGATCTCAACGACGTCGTCGTGAACCTGGTAAAGATGCTCGAGCGCGTGGTGCGGGAGGACGTTCACGTCAAGCTCGAGCTGCCGGGGCGCCCCCTCCACACACACGCCGATGCCGGCATGCTCGATCAGGTGCTGATGAACCTGGTGGTGAACGCGCGCGACGCGATGCCCGATGGCGGCACGCTGCTCCTGGCGACGTCGGCCGTCGTCATCAGCCACGATGACCTTCACGCGTATCCCGATCTGCGGCCTGGGCGCTACGCGTGCCTGCGCGTGACGGACACCGGCACCGGCATCCCGCCCGAGCTCGTCGCGCGGATCTTCGAGCCGTTCTTCACGACGAAGGATCCCGGCAAGGGCACGGGCCT
>JANXOM010000263.1 GCA_025353585.1 Deltaproteobacteria bacterium | reverse complement strand
GGTAGATCTCCTCGTGGTACGCGTTCTCGATGTTGTTGCCGCTGAGGAACTTGAAGATGCAGCGGCCGACCTTGATGAAGTCGCCGTCGCGCAGCACGTACTCGTCGATCATCTCGTCGTTCACATAGGTCCCGTTCGTGGAGCCCATGTCACGGAGCATGATCGCGTTGCCGGTGTTGATGATCTTGCAGTGGTTGCGGGAGACCGCTTCCTGGTCGATCTGGATGTCGGCCTTCGACGAGCGGCCGATGATGATCTGCGGCCGGTTCAGGTTGAACTTCTTGCCAAGCTCGAGCCCGTAGATCACGACGAGGCAGGCCTCTTTGGCCACCGGTCGGTCACTGATCTTGGAGATCGCCGTGACGACCGTCTTGTTACGCCCGGTGTCGCTCACCCGGCGGCAAGCGTATCACAGTCCTCACGGCGCCCTGGGATCGGCGTCTTCGGCGCATGCGAGCCGGTCGTCGCTCGCGCGCTTGCATAACAGCACGTCCACGATCTGGTACCCGCCGCGCGTAAACCGGTAGGACTGCAGCAGCATTCGCCCACCCTGTAGGTTCCAGTACCCGCGGACATCGGCCATCCGATCGTCGCCGGTGGCCGGGAGGGGCTCGAGCGCGGATGCGGCAAAGGTCCCCGCGTACCGGGCGCACTCGCCGGTGCCGGCGTGGGGAGACGTGAACACGTTCCAGTAGCAGTTGCCGTCGGCCGTGCACATCGAGCGGTCGACGACGATCGCCTCGGGCGTGCCGTCGCCGTCGAGGTCGCGGTCGGCGCGCTCGAGCTGCGGGGACCGGCTGGTCACGCCATCGTGGCCCGGCGTCCCGCACGCGCCGACCTGGACCGAGGGCGTCGGGAGCACGCGCGAGCTGGTGGTCCCGTGCGGGTGCGTGCACGCCGCGAACGCGACGACGAGCAGCAAACGAGGACGCGTCACCGCGCGGACCCTAACACCGACAAGATAGTTGTGCCGGCGCCGAGATGACGCTAAATCCGATGCCCGATGCGCCGCTCCTGGCTGTTGCTCGCCGGCGGCGTGGCCCTCGCGGGCTTCGGCCTCCTCGGCGGGAGCTCGACCGGCACGCCCGCCGAGATCGCCGGCAAGCCGCTCGATAGCGCCGAGGGCGCGCAGGAAGCGGCCGCGTTCGAGAGCCTCGCGGGCTCGGCCGCCCCCGGGAGCGCCGCCGCCGCGCGCGTCGATGCGCCCCCGGCTGCCGTCGTCCCCGCCCTCCTCGATCTCGACCACGTCACGCGCGTCGGAGATCACTACGAGGCCGCGTACGGCGACAGGCGCGCCATCCTCACGCTCGACCCTGACCTGCAAGAGGCGGCCGAGAAGCTGCTCGCCGGTGCGCACGCCCCGCGCGGCGCGATCGTCGCCATGGCGCCCGACGGCCGCATCCTCGCCCTCGCCGGCCTGCGCACCGAGGATCCCAAGGGCAAGGGCGACGGCATCGCCGACTGGCACGTCGCGACCGACGTCTGGGCGCCCGCCGCGTCCGTGTTCAAGCTCGTCACCGCGAGCGCGCTCGTCGACAAGGGCGTCGGCCCCGACGACAAGATCTGCTTCCACGGCGGCGTCCGCTCGGTCATGGAGTCGAACCTCCGCGATGACAAGCGCGACAACCAGTGCCAGACGCTGGCGTTCGGCGTCGCCCACTCGAACAACGCGATCCTCGGCAAGCTCGCGTTCCAGCACCTCGAGCCCGCCGGCCTCGCGCACGCGGCCCACGATCTCCTGGGCATCGATCAGAAGCTCGGCGGCGCGCTGACGGCGCTCGGCATCAAGGCCGGCGCGCTCGCCCTCCCCGCTGCCCACGACCTGGCGTTCGCGCAGGCCTCGGCGGGGTTCGCGGGCTCGCAGCTCTCCGCGGTCGGGGGCGCCCTCCTCGCCGCCACGTTCGCCGACGACGGCGAGCAGCCCGCGCCGCGCCTGGTCGCGTCCGTCATCGGCGGCACGCCCGACGACGCGCTCGCGTGCGCCCCCGCGAAGCACCGCGCCCTCGACTCCAAGATCGCGCGCGCCGTCGGCCGCATGATGGCCGGCACCTGCGAGTTCGGCAGCGCGAGCAAGTCGTTCGGCAAGCACCGCAAGATCCCCGTCGCCGGCAAGACCGGCACGCTGACGCAGGAGAGCCCGTTCTACATGCAGTACTCGTGGTTCGTGGGCTACGCGCCCGCGGACAAGCCCGAGCTCGTCGTGTCGGTCGTCCTCGGCAACCCCGAGAGCTGGCAGATGAAGGGCCACGAGGTCGCGCAGAAGTTGATCGATGCCAAGGGGCTCCGCCCCTCCCGATCGGCGAAGCCAACAGGGCTCCCACTCGATGGCGCAGCCGGCTTCGCCAATCGTGCCAACCGGCGTGCGGAAGATCGCGAGGCGCACGACGAGCCGCCGGCGAAGCGGCAACGCAAGCGCCTTCAGTGGTAAGCTACAGACCGGTCGTCCATTACGCTGCTGGGGTGAACTTATGATGACGAGAGCGCGCGCTTGGCTTGTGGTTGGTGTTGCCCTTGCGGGTTCGGCGAGCTCGGCCTTGGCCGAGACGCAGGCCGAGATCGCGGCCCGGGAGAACGACGAAGGTCGTGACCTCATGTACGCGAGCAAGTACGACGAGGCGTCGGCGAAGTTTCGCGACGCGGTCGCGCGGGTCCCCGAGGCCAAGTACTTCTTCAACCTCTGCACGTCGCTGTTCCAGGAGGGCAAGTTCGGCGAGTCGCTGACCGCCTGCAACTCCGCCGAGAAGAACAGCTCGGACGACGGGCTGAAGCAGAAGGTCGAGAAGATGTCCGGCAAGATCAAGGAGGAGGCCAAGAAGCAGGGCCTCGATCTGCAGCCGGTCGGCGGCGGCGGCAACGACCAGAACCTGCCGCCCGACGGCCAGGGCCCCGCGAACCCGCCCGATGGTCAGGGAACCAACCAGCAGCCGGGCCCGAACGGTGGGCCGCAGCAGCCAGTCCAGTACCGCCCGGTGCAGGGTCGGCGTCCCGGCGGCGCCGGCGTGTTCATGGCGGTCAAGCCCGACCACCACTACACGTGGACGCTCGGCGTCGATGTCTACGGCGGCGGCGGTCAGGTCGGCCAGTCCGGCGCCTTTGGCAACTCGGCGTTCGGCGTGCGCGTGAAGAGCGACTACCTCTTCAACCGTCCCAACCGCATCGGCGCCCAGGTCTACGTGCAGTACACGGGCCTCTCCGCGGGTAGCGATCAGATGTTCACGAACGTCGGGACGCTCGACATCGTCGACATCGGCGCCGCGCTCTACAAGCACGTCTGCCTCGCGAGCGGTCACATCTGCCTGACGCCGCTCGCCGGAGCGAGCGTCGCGCTCATGAGCCCGAACCAGACGACGGACGGCAACGGCAGCCAGCTCTTCAACTACGGTGCCCTCGGTGTCCGCGGTGAGCTCAGCGCGGCGTACGCGTTCGGCCCGCGGCTCGAGAACGTCATCGAGCTGATGGGCGGCTTCAACGCGTACAGCTCGGTGCTCAGCGAGCCGTCGGATGGCTCGCCGGGGTCCCACGCGGTCGGCCTCGACACGGCCGGCGCCTTCGGCTATTTCGGCGTCGGCTACACGTATCGGTTCAATACGCCGCTCGGCCAGCGCGCGTTCGTCACGCTCGAGTAGTGCAAAAATCTACCGCGGCACGGCGCGCTGCGTCGACTTAGTTTGCTATGGTCCCCGCCATGGCTGGGACCACTGCGAAGCTCGTTCTCCCCGACGGAAAAGAAACGCAGCTGCCGGTGATCGTGGGCTCGGAAGACGAGCACGCGGTCGATATCACCAAGCTGCGCGCCGACACGGGGTACATCACCCTCGACAGCGGGTTCATGAATACGGGCTCGACGACGAGCGCGATCACGTACCTCGATGGCGAGCAAGGCATCCTGCGGTACCGCGGGTACCCCATCGAGGAGCTCGCGGAGCACTCGGACTTCGTCGAGGTCAGCTACCTGCTGATCAACGGCAAGCTGCCGACGAAGGAGGAGCGCCAGAAGTTCTCCACCGACCTCACGCGGCACAGCCTCATCCACGAGGACATGCACAACTTCTTCACCGGGTTTCCGCCGACCAGCCACCCGATGGCGGTGCTGTCGGCGATGGTGACGTCGCTGTCGGCGTATTACCCGGACAGCCTCGACCGCAACTCGCCGGCCGACCTCCACATCACGCGGATCCTGTCAAAGGTCCGCACGATCGCCGCGTTCTCGTACAAGAAGAGCATCGGCCAGCCGCTGATGTACCCGAAGAACTCGCTCCGCTACTGCGCGAACTTCCTGCACATGATGTTCGCGGTGCCGAGCGAGGACTACGAGGTCTCGCCGATCATCGAGAAGGCGCTCAACCAGCTCCTCATCCTCCACGCCGACCACGAGCAGAACTGCTCCACGTCGACCGTGCGCATGGTCGGTAGCTCGGGCGCGAACCTCTACGCGTCGATCGCGGCCGGGATCCTCGCGCTCTGGGGCCCGCTGCACGGCGGCGCGAACCAAGCCGTCATCGAGATGCTCGAGGACGTGCAGCGCGAGGGCGGCGATGGCAAGAAGTTCATCAACGACGTCAAGAACAAGAAAGACAACAAGCGGCTGATGGGCTTCGGCCACCGCGTCTACAAGAACTTCGACCCGCGCGCGAAGATCCTGAAGAACATGTGCGACGAGGTCCTGCAGCACCTCGGCATCAACGATCCGCTCCTCGACATCGCGAAGGCGATGGAGGAGATCGCGCTGAAGGACGACTACTTCATCTCGAAGAAGCTGTACCCGAACGTCGACTTCTACAGCGGCATCATCTACCGCGCGCTCGGCATCCCGACGAACATGTTCACCGTGATGTTCGCGCTCGGCCGCCTGCCCGGCTGGATCGCGCACTGGAAGGAGATGGACGAGGATCCGGGCGCCAAGATCGGCCGTCCTCGCCAGATCTACACGGGCGAGCAGCTGCGCAAGTACGTCCCGATCGATCAGCGCACGAAGTAGCGGCCCGCAGCGCTCGGACCGTCCTCGCGGCCCGGCGGTAGAACCTCTCAGCGGCAGCCCTTCGGAAGTACGTTCTCGCGGAACTGGCCCTCCCAGTTTCCCGCCGGATCGTACTCGCAGACCCAGATGTCCTGGTTCTGCGCCCCACACGTCGAGCGCGCGCAGCCGAGCTGCGTCGTGCCGCGCCACACGACCTGCGTGAAGTGGCCGGTCTGCATCGAGAACGCGCCACTCTTGAAATCGTACTGCGCGCCCTCCGCGTACCACATGGCGACGACGCCGTTGCCGTCGAGGTAGCCAGTGGTCCCGCCGGCGAGGTTCTCGCCGTAGTTGTTGTTCGGCGAGTGCTCGAACGCGCAGTTGCGGTCGCGCAGGTTGTTCGCCCACTTCGCAGCGGCGGCCGCGAGCTGCGGTGACCACGTCAGCGGGGCCGCGCAGTGACGCGCGCGCGCGGCGTTGTGCGCGTCGACGAGCGCCTGCGTGTCGGCCGACAGCGCGGGCGTGGCGGAGCGTGGCGGGGCGGGCGGCCCAGGCGGCGCCTGCATCGGCGCCTCGCCCTGAGCGGTCGCCGGTGGCGGACCCTGGGGCGGTCCGTCCGGGTCACTCGCGCCGGGCGGCCCGCCCTGCGGCGCGGTCGGCGGCGGCGGCTCCGCCGGTGGTTGCGGCTGGGCGTAGATCGGGCCGCACGCTGCGATCAGCACGGACGAGAGCAACATCCTCATTCGTCCACCATGACACGCGTCCATTACGGTTTGACGATGCGAACCGCGTTTGACACAGTCCGCCCGTGACGACCGTCGCAGAGCCCACCTCGGTTGCGTTGACGGATGGCATCCGCGTCCGGGTGAAGGCGCAGTACCTCCCGGATCAATCCTCGCCGCACGACGACCGCTTCGTCTTCGCGTACACCATCACGATCTCGAACGAGGGCATCGCGCCCGCGCAGCTCCGCACGCGCCACTGGGTGATCACCGACAGCCGCGGCACGATCGACGAGGTCCGCGGCGACGGGGTAGTCGGCGAGCAGCCGCACCTCGGCCCCGGCGAGAGCTTCCAGTACACGTCCGGCTGCGTCCTGACGACGCCGCTCGGCACGATGCACGGCTCCTATCGCATGTGGCGCGACGACGGATCGTTCTTCGACGCGGCGATCGCCGCCTTCTCGCTCGTCTCGCCGGCGGCGCGCGACCGCACTGACCTCAATTGATCCGAGCACTTACCTGCGAGCTGGGTGTGGATCGAACAAACCTCAAAGCCTCGGGCTAGGCTAGGCGTCTATATCCACGATGACTCATGCGGAGCGCGAGGCGGCCACCGCCGACGTCCTGGTCGCCCAGGCGAAGGCCGGGGACCAGCGCGCGTTCGAGGCGCTGGTGCGGCGCTACCGCAAGCGCATCTTCGCGCTGGCGCTGCACATCGCCGGCGCCCGCAGCGAGGCCGACGACATCACGCAGGACGTCTTCTTGAAGGCGTTCCGCGCGCTGCCGCAGTTCGAGGGCCGCAGCCAGTTCTTCACGTGGGTCTACCGCATGACGGTGAACCGCTCGCTCAACGCGCGTCGGGATCGCGCGCGCCGCGGTGAGGACGACCTCGACGATGCGCGCCTCGAGCTCGCCGTCGCCGTCGACCTGCGCCATAACCCGGGCCGCGAGGCCGAGCTGCGCCAGGTCTACTCGCGGCTCCTGCGCGCGCTCGACGGCCTGCCGGCCGACATGCGCACGACCGTGATCCTCGTCTGCCAGCAGGGCATGTCGCACGCCGAGGTCGGCATCGTGCAGAAGGTCAGCGAGGGCACGATCGCCTGGCGCATGCACGAGGCCCGGCGGCGGCTCGTGGAGGCGATGGCGCCGGAGAAGATCCAGCGCGCCCGCCACCTCTCGCACGAGTTCGCGCGCCTGCTGTCCGAGAACGGCTTGCCGATCTTCGTCCCGGTCGCCGAGCCGAGCTGAGCGTTCGCGCGTGCGGGGATCGACCGGTCAGTCCCCGCTCGGACGAACTAGCTCATCAGCTCGTACGGCCCGCCGCGCTCGAGCGCGCGCTTGAAGGCCGGCCGGGCGTGGATCGTCGCGGCGAACTTCGTGATCGCCTCGGGCGCGCCCTTGTACCGCGCGCCGATCGCCTCCATCGGGAAGCTCATCTGGATGTCGGCCAGCGAGAACGTGTCCCCCGCGAACCACGCGTGCTTCGCGAGGTGATCGCCGCAGAACGCGACGTGCGTCTCGAGGTTCGGCGCGATGAAGTCCTGCTCGACCTTGCCGGCGATCTTGTTCGTGATCGGCTTGATGAAGAACGGGACCTTCGCCGTCTTGAGCCGGCCGAAGATCAGGCGGAGCAGGAGGAACGGCATCAGCGAGCCCTCCGCGTAGTGCAGCCAGTAGCGGTACTGGCGGTGCTCCTTCGTGCCGGGCGCGAACGAGAGCTTGCCGGTCTTCTCCGCGAGGTACTCGAGGATCGCGCCCGACTCGGCGATCGCCTCGCCTGGCAGATCGCTGTCCGTGATCACCGGCGACTTGCCGAGCGGGTGGATCGCGCGCAGGGACGGCGGCCCGAGCATCGTGACCTTGTCGCGCTCGTACTTGACGATCTCGTACGGCAGCTCCAGCTCCTCGAGCGCCCACAGCACGCGCTGCGAGCGCGAGTTGTTCAGGTGGTGGACAGTGATCATGCCCGCGTATACACCGCTCCACGGGGCTGCGCCCCTCTCGACCGGCGAAGCCGGCCGGGTTCCCTCCCCCAGATTCGCCGAAAGTCTCATTTCCATGGCCAAGGTCCCCACGCGCTCCCCGACCCACGCGGATGTCGACCTCGCGCGGCTCGCCTCGATGGGCCTCGACGTCGAGGAGCTCGAGGTCGCCGGCGCCGTGCCGCTGCCGGCGCTCGTCGAGATGTCGGAGGACCGCGGCCGCCCCGCGAGCCACTACCTCGCCGCGCTCGCGCTCTCGACCGAGCTGCCGCTCGCGCCCACGCCGGGCGCGAAGATCACGCTGAAGCTCTGCCTCGGCAGCTGCCAGCAGTGGGGCGCGCTCGATCTCGCCGACCACGTCGCCGCGAACCTCTCCGGCAACCAGAAGGGCAAGGCGCCCCGCGCGCTCACCCTCGCCCCCCGCGCCTGCCTCGACCGCTGCGATCAGGCGCCCGCGTGCGAGCTCCACGGCCCCGACGGCGTGCTCGTCCTCGCGCCCGCCACGATCGCGTCCCTCGACGAGGCCCTGGACGCGCTGTCATAGCCTGTCGCACGCTGTCGCACCGTGCGGGCGCCGCGCCGACGAGCTAGGCTCGCCCAGACCCGATGCTGCGCCTGTCCAAGGTCAACAAGTACTACCGGGTCGGCACCCACAGCCTGCACGTGCTGCGCGACCTGGACATCGACGTCGCCGACGGCGAGTTCGTCGCGATCATGGGGAGCTCCGGCAGCGGCAAGTCCACGCTGCTCAACATTCTCGGCATCCTCGACGACTACGACTCCGGCGAGTACTGGCTCGGCGACACGCTGATCCGCTCGCTGTCCGAGAGCAAGGCCGCGCACTACCGCAACCGCTTCATCGGCTTCGTCTTCCAGTCGTTCAACCTGCTGCCGTTCAAGACGGCGCTCGAGAACGTCGCGCTGCCGCTCTACTACCAGGGGGTCACGCGCCGGAAGCGCAACGTGATCGCGGGCGAGTACCTCGAGCGCGTGGGCCTGCGCGACTGGGCCGATCACACGCCGGCGGAGATGTCCGGCGGCCAGAAGCAGCGCGTGGCGATCGCGCGCGCGCTGATCGGCAAGCCGCGCCTGATCCTCGCCGACGAGCCGACGGGCGCGCTCGACAGCGAGACGTCGCAGCAGATCATGAGCCTGCTGCGGGAGATCCACGAGACCGGCATCACGATGCTCGTCGTGACGCACGATCCAGAAGTCGCCGCGCGCACCGACCGCCTGATCCGCCTCAAGGACGGCAAGGTCGTCGATCCGAACGAGACCGCCGAGGCCGCGGCATCGCACCCGAACCTCCCGGTCGCCGTGCCCGAGCGGTCGCTGACCGCCCCCGCGATCCCGGCGACAGCCGTCGCCGCTGAAGGGCGACGTCGTTCCATGGACGAGCCCTGAGTCATGTTCTCGCTCGATCGCTGGCAGGAGGTCTTCGACACGCTGCGCCGCAACAAGCTGCGCACGGTCCTCACCGCGATCAGCGTCGCGTGGGGCATCCTCGTGATGGTCGTGCTCCTCGGCCTCGGGCGCGGCCTCGACAACGGCCTGCGCTTCAACTTCCGGCGCGAGGCGTCGAACAGCATCTGGATGTCCGCCGCGAAGACGTCGATCCCGTTCCAGGGCTACGACGTCGGCCGCCACCTGACCTTCGAGAACCGCGACTTCGAGCGCGCGAAGGCCGTCGCCGGCGTCGACCACATCAGCGGCCAGTACTTCATCAAGGGCGGCCAGTTCGGCGGCGGCGAGATGACGATCCGCCACGGCGTGAAGGCGAACACCTTCGGCGTCAACGCCGTCCACCCGGACGCGATCTACCTCGGCGCCACGGAGATGGTCGCCGGCCGCTTCCTCGACGCGCCCGACGTCGCGCTCAAGCGCAAGTCCGCCGTGATCGGCAAGCCCGTCGCGCGCTTCCTCTTCGGCGATGACGATCCGATCGGCCAGTGGGTCGATGTCGCGAGCGTCCCGTTCCAGGTCGTCGGCGTGTTCGGGGACGAAGGCGGCGAGGAGCAGGAGCGCCAGATCTACATCCCCGTCACCACGGCCCAGCTCGCGTTCAACGGCTCGGACCGGCTCGGCATGCTGTCCATCACCGTCGGCGACGCGGACTCCGTGCAGGCCAAGGCCATCACGAAGGAGATCGTCGCCCAGCTCGCCGAGCGGCATCAGTTCTCGCCGGACGATCCGCAGGCCGTCCGCGTCCACGACAACGTCGAGCAGTACGAGCGCTTCTCCAAGCTGTTCTGGATCATCTCGTTCTTCGTCGTGATCATCGGCCTCGGCACGCTCGCGGCCGGCGTGGTCGGCGTGTCGAACATCATGATGATCGCGGTCAAGGAGCGCACGAAGGAGATCGGCGTCCGCAAGGCGCTCGGCGCCACGCCGTGGTCGATCGTCATGATGATCACGCAGGAGGCCGTGTTCCTCACCGGCCTCGCGGGCCTCCTCGGGCTGTCGGCCGGCGTCGGGTTCCTGAGCCTCCTCGACGCGGCGAACGTCAGCGAGTTCGTGAAGGACCCCGGCATCGACCTGCGCGTCGGCATCGCGGCCACGCTCGGCCTCATCTTCGCGGGCGCCCTCGCCGGCTACTTCCCGGCCCGCGCCGCCGCGCGCGTCAACCCCATCCACGCCCTGCGAGACCAGTAGCGATGTTCGATCTCGACAAGTGGAAGGAGATCATCGCGGTCCTGCGCAGCAACCGCCTGCGCACGTTCCTGACGGCGTTCGGCGTCTTCTGGGGCATCTTGATGCTGATGGCGATGCTGGGCTTCGGCTCGGCGATCGAGTCCGGCAGCAAGCGCCAGATGAAGGGGATGGCCACGAACCTCCTCTTCTGCTGGGGCCAGACCTCGACGGTGCCGTACGACGGCCTCCCGACCGGCCGCCAGGTGAAGTTCGACAACGCGGACATCGAGATCCTGCGCAAGCTGCCCGGCGTGGAGTGGCTCGCGCCGCGGCTGCAGCTCGGCGGCTTCAACAACGGCTTCAACGTCACCTACGAGGGCAAGACCGGCAGCTTCAACGTCTACGCCGATTACCCCGAGTTCAAGCACATCGTCGCGTTCGAGTACGAGGAGGGTCGGTTCATCAACGACCTCGACATCGCCGAGCAGCGCAAGGTCACCGTCATCGGCAAGGCCGTGCGCGACGAGCTCTACCCGCCGGACGTCGATCCCATCGGCACGTACATCAAGATCAGCGGCGTCTACTTCGAGGTCGTCGGGGTCACGCGCACGCTGCGCTCCGGCCAGCAGGGCGACCGGGACGCGCACACCCTGTTCGTCCCGTTCACCACGCTCAAGAACGCGTTCCACATCGACAACCGCGTCCACTTCTTCGCGATGACGGCGAAGCCCGGCACCGACGGGCCCGCGCTCGAAGACCAGGTCCGCGCCGCCCTCGCCGCGCACCACCGCGTCGACCCGACCGATCACCTCGCGATCGGCTCGTTCAACATGTTCGTCGTGTTCGGCAAGTTCGAGACGTTCTTCACCGTCCTGGCGGCCATGTCGTGGATCGTCGGCGGCATGACGCTCGTCGCCGGCGTGATCGGCGTGTCGAACATCATGCTGATCACGGTCAAGGAGCGCACGAAGGAGCTCGGCGTCCGCAAGGCGCTCGGCGCGACGCCCTTCTCGATCATCTCGATGGTGATGAAGGAGGCGATCGTGCTGACCGCGATCGCGGGCGTCTTCGGCATCACCGCCGGAACGGGCCTCCTCGCGCTGTGCGACGCGATCTTCTCGCAGATCCCGGACTTCCCGCTCGGCCCGCCCGAGGTGGGCCTCGGCACCGCGCTCCAGGCGCTGGTCGTCCTCGTCACGGCCGGCGCGTTTGCCGGCATCATGCCCGCCTCCCACGCCGCCTCCATCAAGCCGATCGAAGCCCTCCGGACGGAATAGCACCTCTTATGAAACGCATCTTCAGCTGGTTCCTGGGTCTCTTCGTCCTCGCGCTGATCGCGATGGCGTTCATGTACCTCTACAAGAAGTCCAAGACGCAGGTCACCGTGTGGCAGACCGAGAGCGCCGAGGTCGCGGACATCACGAAGAAGACCGTCGCCACGGGGTCGATCGTGCCGCGCCAGTCGGTCGACGTGAAGCCGAAGGTCACGGGCGTCATCAGCGAGCTCTACGTCGCGCCGGGCAAGGTCGTGAAGAAGGACGAGCAGCTCGCGAAGATCCAGATCATCCCCGACGCCCAGGGCGTCAACAGCGCGGCCTCCCAGGTCTCGACGGCGCGCATCTCGCTCGACAACGCGAAGCGCGAGCTCGACCGCGAGGAGGGCCTGTTCAAGCAGGGCGTGGTCGCCGAGTCCGAGCTCTACAAGTTCCGCACGGACTACGAGCTGCAGAAGCAGCAGCTCGAGCTCGCGGGCAGCAACCTGCAGATCGTGCGCGAGGGCGCGAGCCGCTCGAATGGCAAGGGCTCGACGCTGATCGTCAGCGCCACCGTCGACGGCACGGTGATCGACGTCCCCATCAAGGTCGGCTACTCCGTCATCCAGGCGAACTCGTTCAACCCCGGCACCACCGTCGCCACGATCGCGAACATGGACGACATGATCTTCGACGGCCACGTCGATGAAGCCGAGGTCGCGAAGATCAAGGAGGGCATGCCGCTGGTCATCAAGGTCGGCGCGATCGACAAGGACAAGTTCGACGGCAAGCTCGAGTACATCGCGCCGCAGGGCAAGGAGATCGACGGCGCGATCCAGTTCGAGATCAAGGCCGCCGTCGCCCAGAAGAAGGACGTCTACATCCGCGCCGGGTACTCGGCGAACGCGGACATCGTGCTCGACGAGAAGAAGCAGGTCCTCTCGGTGCGCGAGGCCGTCGTCCAGTACGACGACAAGAAGCAGCCGTACGTCGAGATCGAGACGACGCCGCAGGTGTTCGTGCGCAAGGACATCAAGGTCGGTCTGTCGGACGGCATCAAGATCGAGGTGCTGAGCGGCGTCGACAAGGCCGACAAGATCAAGATCCCGGACAACGCGGGCCCGGCCGGCATGGGGTCGGGATCGGGTGCGGCGGGCGGCAAGCCGCCTGGGCCGCCGCCGAAGAAGTGATAGTTTTGGAGCCGTGACGGGCGCACCCAAGATCCGGCTCGGCGCGATCGACGCCGGATCCAACGCCATCCGCGTGGTGATCGCGGACCTCGGACCGATGGACGTGGTCCGCGTCGAGGCCGAGCGCGTCCCGGTCCGCCTCGGGCACGGCGCGTTCACGCGCGGCGAGCTCGACGCGCTCACGATCGACCAGGCCGTCGCCGCCTTCGTGCACTTCCGCGAGCGCTTCGACCACCACGGCGTGACGCTCTACCGCGCCGTGGCCACGAGCGCCGTCCGCAACGCGGGCAACCGGGAGGTCCTGCTCCACCGGATCTATCACGAGGCTGGCATCGAGCTGGACGTCATCGAGGGCGAGGAGGAGGCGCGGCTCGTCCGCAAGGCGACCATCCACGCGTTCGGCGCCACGCCCGGCGGCGCCACCCCGCGCGCCATCCTCGATCTGGGCGGCGGCTCGCTCGAGGTGAACCTGCGCGCCGGCTCGGCGTGGCGCGGCTACTCGCTACCGGTCGGTACGGTGCGCCTGCTCGAGACCTTCGGGCTCGATGGCGCGATCGGCGAGGCCGAGGCGGGGATGGTGCGGCGGTACACGGCGACGCTGATGCACACGATCCCGCGTGCGGCCGTCAGCGCGCATGGCGGCGTCGCGGCGGCGACCGGCGGCAACGCCGAGGCGCTCGCGAAGATCCTGGCCGGCACGGCCACGCCGGATGCCGCTGGCATGCACGGGTTCGAGCTCGCCGCGCTCGAGAAGGAGCTGCCCGCGATCGTGAACGCCACGGTCGACGAGCGCATGGCGAAGTTCGGCGTCAAGCGCGACCGCGCCGAGGTGCTCGGCATCGCGGCCCTGGTGTTCGCGACCGTCGCGCGCCAGCTCGGCATCACGCGGCTCATCGCGCCGAGCGTCGGCGTGCGCGAGGGCGTCCTCATCGAGCTCGCGGAGACCGCGCGCGAGGAGCAGGCGAAGGCCGAGGGCGCGCAAGGCAAGGCGCTCCTCACGGCGGCGCGCAGCTTCGCGAACCGCGTCGAGCACGACACCACGCACGGCGAGCACGTCCGTCACCTCGCGCGCGCGCTGTTCCTGCAGCTCCGCGACGTGCACGGCGTCCCCGACGAGCTGGGCGTGCTGCTCGAGGTCGCGGCGCTCCTCCACGACGTCGGCGAGGTCGTGAACAAGAGCGGCCACCACAAGCACAGCGAGTACATGATCCGTTGGGGCCGGATCCCGGGCCTCGACGGCATCGCGCGCGAGATGGTCGCGCTGATGGTCCGCACGCACCGCAAGGACGCCGCTCGCGTGAAGCAGCTGATCGCGGATGCGCCGTTCACGAAGGAGCAGCGGCACGCCGTACGCCGGATGTCCGCGATCCTGCGCGTCGCCGATGCGCTCGACACCGAGCACCGCTCGCGCGTCGAGCAGATCGTCTGCAACCGCATGGGCAACGCGATCGTGCTCGACCTCATCGTGCGCGATGGCCCCTCCCGCGAGGACGCGAAGCTCGCCCGCAAGGCCGACCTCTTCGCCGAGGAGCTCGGCGTGGAGCTGAAGATCACGGTGGCCCGCCCCGTCCCGCCGCTGGCGGTGGCGACCGAGGTCACCGGCGGCGCCGTGATTCCGCTGCACGCCGGCGCCAAGAGCTGAAGTATGGTCGGCGGATGCGCCTCGCCTCTGCCCTGCTCCTGATCCTGCCAGTCGTCGCGGCGTGCGGCGACAACGACAGCGGCACGCCCGACACCGGAGCCCCCCCGACGGGCGCGATCGCCGCGACCGTCTCGCACTACGACTACACCCTCGACCTCGACACGCTCGCCGCCCACGCGACGATCACCGCCACCGTCACGACGGCCGGCGACTGCTTCGCGCTGCCGTTCCGCGGCGCGTCGCTCGCGGCAACGAGCGTCACCCTCAACGGCGTGGCGGCGGGGTCGGCGCATGTCGCGGACAAGACGCTCACCGCTTGCGGGGCCGGGTACGCCGTCGGCGCGACCTTGACGGTCGACGCGGACCTCGCGATCGCGCGGGCCACGCTCGCGCCGAGCCAGGTCGGCTTTTCGACGGAGAAGGACGCGCAGCACAACACGTACTACTACCTCGTCAGCTGGGTCGGCGGCTGCGACCAGTTCGCGCCGTGCGACAACCGCCCCGACCAGTTCGCGACATACACGTTCCACGTCGCGCACAGCGCCGGGCTGGTCGTCCGCTGCCCCGGCGCGATCGACGAGTCGACCCCCACGCTGACCACGTGCGACTTCACGTTCCCCGGCGGCCCGACGTACTCGACGTTCGGTCTGATCGCGTCGGACGCGTGGACGCAGACCGACAAGGGGATGTTCGGCAGCGTGCACGTCACCGTCTACGACCGCGCCTCGACAGGCATCGCCGCGAAGCTCGATACCGCGTTCCACGACGGCTACATCAAGTTCATGGAGAGCACGTTCGGGCCATACCCGTACGGCCGCGAGCTGCGCGTGCTGACGGCGCCGACGTACTGGAACGGCTTCGAGCACCCCGGCAATATCGTCCTCGCCGACACGCTCGCGAAGCAGAAGGAGGGCTACACCGACTCGCTGGCCCACACGCTCGACCACGAGATGACGCACATGTGGGCCGGCGACCAGACGACGATCACGGGGCTCTACGACTTCGCGTGGAAGGAGGCGATGGCGGAGTACCTGCCGTTCACCTACGAGTCCGCGCAGAGCATCGCGAGCGGCGAGGCGACGGCGGCCGTGTGGAAGCGCGACGCGGCCCAGGCCGTGTACTCGCCCGTCCCCGACGATGCGCCGGCGCTCATCGACTTCTACGGCGACGTCTACGGCGCAGGCCCGTTGATCCTGTTCCGTCAGATCGAGGTGCTGTACTCGCGCGACAAGGTGATCGCCGCGCTCAAGACGCTGCTCGGCAAGCAGCGCGCGGTCTCGGTCGACGAGGTCGTCGCGGCGCTGTCGACGTCCACCGGCGAGGATCTCACGGCGTACGCGCACGCGTGGCTGCACGGCACCGGCACGCCGGACTGGCCGCGCTTCCAGCTCACGTTCACGCCGGCGGCCGGCAGCGGCGCCACGAGCACGCTCGTCGTGCACCAGTCGAACCAGGGCAAGGGCGTCCGCGGCTGCGCGTTCCACGTCACGATCTTCGGGGCGAACGCCGGCGAGAGCAGCGAGCTCCTCGTGGACACGTTCCACCACGGCCCGGATCAGACGATCGACGTGCCGACGCCCGCGTTCACGGTGGTCGGCACCACGGTCGATCCGCACAACGAGTGCCTGGTGTTCGCGCCGCTCGCCACGCCGGCGCCGCAGCCGCGTCTCTGGATCGCGCCCGCGCGGGCCCCATCGCGCCACGCGCTGTAAGTTTCCCGTCCCGCCGGCGATACCAGGTGCGGATTTTTGGTACCACGTCCGCTCTCTACATCTCCGAAGGAGCCTGAAATGTCTTTGATGAGCTCGCGTCTTCTGATCGCGGCGACCCTGGTCGCCACCGCTGCGTCTGGCTGCAACAAGCTGAAGGACCACGCCCCGGGCGGCGTGCCGTCCACGCCGTCCGTTCCCGGCGGCATGCCGGGTGGCTCGGGCGAGGTCGATCCGAACACGTGCGGCAACTACGCCGCCGTCGACGCGGGCCGCAAGCTGAAGATCTTCCTGCAGGCCACGAAGGACCTGCAGGACACGACGACGGAGACCGTCAAGGTCGTCAAGCAGAGCTGCCTCACCATGGGCAACGAGCTCGGCATGTCGGCCGACGCCCTCTCCGGCGACGACACGGGCGCGATCTGCAACAAGGTGATCGCGACCTACAAGGACAACCTGAAGGTGTCCGTGAAGGGCCAGGCGTCCCTCAAGATCACGTACAAGCCGGCCGTGTGCACGATCGACGCCTCGGCGTCGGCGCACGCCTCGGCGGAGTGCTCCGGCTCGGCGTCCGGCACCGCCGGCACCGGTGGCAACAGCGGCGGCGCGAGCGGCCAGTGCGCGGCCTCGGCTGGCGTCCAGGCCTCGATCCACGCGACGTGCACGCCCGCCGAGTTCAAGATCGACGCGGACGCAAAGATGCTCGTCGATGCGACGAAGTTCAAGATGACGGTCAGGGCGATGCAGGACGGGCTGCCGCAGCTGTTCTCGGTCGCGGCGCGCATCAAGCCGATCCAGGAAGCGACGACGGTCTGGGTGCAGAGCGCGAAGGACCTCGCGGCGATGGGCCCCAAGGCGCTCGAGTCGATGAAGGACCAGGCGCTGTGCCTCTCCGGCCAGATCGCGGCGACCGTCAAGGCGTCGACGCAGATCCAGGCGAACGTCTCGGTCTCGGTGAACGTCTCGGCGTCGGCGAGCGGCAGCGTCGGCGGTTCGTGATTCTCTGAGTCCTCCGGGCTAGCGGGAACGTCGGGTTTGGTGTAGCAACGCCTCCCGATGAAGACGCTCACGGAGTTTTCGGCGCTCGTTCTTGCAAAGGCGGCAGCGGCTCGCGCGGCTGCGATGGCAAACCTTCCGGCGGCGGCCCCCGAGGCCGCCCCGGCGGTGAGCGAGGCCTCCGCGGAGGCCACGCCCGACGGTGACGCCCCGGCGGTGAGCGAGGCCTCCGCGGAGGTTGCGCCCGACGGTGACGCCCCGGCGGCCCACGCCGAGGCGGCGCCGGCGACCGAGGGCGATGCCCCGGCGGCCCCGGCGGCCGCCGACCCGGCGATCGCGGCCGTGGCCGCGTCGCTCGGCGTTCCCGACGACAAGGCGGCGCGCCTCCTCGAAGCGCTGGACGTCATCGGCGGCCGCTCGGAGGGCATCCGTCTCGTCCGCGTCTACCAGGGCGAGACCGGCCCCTATGGCTCGGTCGCCCGCGGCGAGTTTCACTACGCCGTCGATCGCGTCGCCAACCAGTCGCGCGGCGGTGGCCCCAAGCGGGACGACCGCGGCGGCAAGGGTGGCGACCGCAAGGGCGGCGGTGATCGCGGCGGGGGCGGCGGCTTCGGTGGGTTTGGCGATCGCAAGCCACCCGCGCCGAAGGGCCTCGGCAGCCTGAAGATGGGCGTCAAGAAGGACGAGAAGAGCGACGACGACGACCGTCCGGGTCGCGGCGAGCTCCCGCGCGCCGGCATGGGCTGGCAGCTGACGGCCGCGCCGCGCGACGCGCGCGACGCCAAGGGTCGCGGTGGTCCCGGTGGTCCCCGCGGTCCGGGTGGCCCGCGCGGCCCCGGTGGCCCGCGTGGTCCCGGCGGCGGACGTGGTCCGGGCGGCCCCGGCGGTCCGCGCGGCCCGGGCGGCGGCGGCGGTGGTGGCTTCGGTGCCGGCCCCGGCGGTCCGCGCGGCGATTCGCGCAACCAGCGCGGCCCGCGCATGGGTCCGGACGGCATGCCGCTCGCCGATCAGAACGCCCCGTTCACCCCGTACCCGCCGCGCGAGTTCCGCAACGGTCCGCGCACGGGCCCCGACGGCCAGCCCCTCCCGCTGCGCGAGGCGCGTGGCCCGCGGCTCGGCGCCGACGGCCAGCCCATGCCCCCGCGCGCGCCGCGCCTCGGCCCTGACGGCCAGCCGTTGCCGCGCGAGCCGCGCCGTGACCGCAAGCCGATCGGCCCGGACGCCGCGGGCCTCGGCCCCGACGGCCAGCCGTGGGATCCCGCCCGCCGCGAGCAGCGGATGCAGGAGCGCGCCGCGCAGCGCCCCGGCGAGCCGGCGACGTTCGTGAATAGCCCGACGGTCGCCACCGTCGAAGCTGCACCGCACGTCGATCCGAACGTCTCCGAGCCGAACCCGCGGAACCCCGAGCTCAAGTAGCCCGGGGGGCTCCGGGCAACGACCCGCGAGAACCGGGAGAAACCAAAGAGGCGCTCGCGGTGTCGACAAGGTATGTTGTCCCAGGGAGGCCCCATGATCCGATTGACGTTGATGTCTGCCGCCGTCCTCGCGCTCGCCGCGGCCGGCGCGCCGAGGGCTGCTTTCGCTGATGTCTCGCAGGGCGTCATCTCGTCGTTCCGCGGCCAGCTCGTCGTCTCGAAGGACGAGCTGCCCGAGGGCAAGGGCGACAAGGACTCGGTCGCGAAGATCAAGGCCGCGCAGCTGCACGAGGTTGTCGGCGGCACCGGCGAGGAAGTGACCCACTGGCACTTCCACTACACGGCGTTCCTGTCGAAGACCGGGTCGAGCTCGCTCAAGCTCGAATTCATCACCGACGACAAGGACAAGAAGCTGCAAGCGGACAAGCAGCTCGAGGGCGTGGATCCGAAGAGCAACGTGCTCTCGGGTGACATCGCCATCGACGAGGACGAGGGTCTCGTGAAGGGCAAGACGTACTCCGTCGAGGTCGTCGCGGGCTCGACCATCGTCGCCAAGTCGACCGTCACGTTCAAGTAACTGCGCTACCCTCGGCGGCGTGACGCCGCTCATCATCCTCGGCTGCGGTTACGTGGGCACGCGGCTCGCGAAGGCCGCGCTCCTCGAGGGCCGCACCGTCCGCGTCTGTGGCCGCGCCACGGGCCGCATGGCCCCGCTCGCCGACCTCGGCGCGCAGGTGAAGTACGTCGACGCGGCGGTGCCCAAGAACCTGCCGGTCGCGCTCAGCAGCCTGCACGGCGCGACCGTCGTCTATTCGATCCCGCCGGTGACGTCGCTGCCGCCGGGCCAGGGCATCCGGGCCGCGATGCAGGCCGCGTATGGCGCCGGCGCCGGCTGCTTCATCCACTTCTCGTCGGCGGGCCTCTACGGCGACGAGCCCGACGACGACGTCTGGGTCGACGAGGACACGCCGCTCGCGCAGACCGACGGCGCGATGGCGAACGTGCTCTCCGACGAGGCGGCGGTGGACCTGTTCGGCGCGGATCGGCTGCGCTGGTGCGTACTGCGGCTCTCGCCGGTCTACGGCCCGGGGCGCGGCATTCGCAGCAAGCTCCGCGCGGGCACCTACAAGGTCCTCGACGACGGCCAGCACGCGACCTCGCGCATCCACGTGGACGACGTGGTGCGGGTGGTGTTCGCCGCCGAGGAGCGCGCGGCCAGCGGATCGAAGTACCTGGTGGCCGACGACTCGCCGACGACGCAGGGCGAGTACGCGCGGTGGCTGTGCGAGCGGGCCGGGTTCGCGGCGCCGCCGTCGCGGCCGGTGATCGAGGCGGGGCGCCCGCGCGTGGCGCACCGGAACCGCAAGGTGCGGAACGCGAAGCTCAAGGCGGAGCTGGGGATCGAGATGAAGTATCCGTCGTTCCGCGAGGGCGAACCGGCCATCGAAGCCGAAGAGCAGCAGAGCTGACGCAGCGGCTTGGAGCGCGGACGCGACGCGTACCGCAGAGCCACGGAGGTCGCCGAGAGTGAGGAGCAAATGAGGAGGGGTTGACCCGCCGTGCCCACGCGCCGCGCCGGCGGGTGCCGATACCGCGCTCGGACATCAGACCCTCTCGATCCGCTCCTCACTCTCCGCGCGCTTCGCGTCTCAGCGGTAAGCGTCGCGCCCGCGCTCTCGGCCCTGGCGCCCGCGGCGCCCCTGGCGCCTACCGCGAGCTGGCGATCGTCTGCTTCGCCGCGGCCACGATGTGCGCCACGCTGATCCCCAGCTTCTCCAGCACCAGCTCGCCCGGCGCGCTCGCGCCGAACCGGTCGATGCCAATCGCCACGCCGCGATCGCCGACGAGCTCGCGCCAGCCGAACGTCACGCCCGCCTCGACCGAGACGCGGGCCGGCCGCGCCGCCGGCAGCACGCTCTCGCGGTAGGCCGCGTCCTGGGCCACGTACAGCTCCCAGCACGGCAACGACACCACGCGCGCCGAGATGTTCTCCTTCGCCAGCGCCGTGCGCGCGTCCATCGCCGTGTGGACCTCGCTGCCGGTCGCGATGAGGATGACGTCCGTGCCGTCGGCGAGCACGTAGCCGCCCTTCTCCGCGGCGGGCGCGTTCTCCGGCGCCAGGATCGGCAGGTCCTGCCGCGACAGCACCAGCGCCGTCGGGCCGCCGGTGCGCGTCATGGCCACGCGCCACCCGGCGAGCGTCTCGTTCGCGTCCGCCGGGCGGAACACCGCGAGGTGCGGCATCGCGCGCAGCGCCATCAGGTGCTCGATCGGCTGGTGCGTCGGGCCGTCCTCGCCGAGGCCGACGGAGTCGTGTGTCCACACGAAGATCGCCGGCATCTTGTTGAGCGCCGCGAGGCGCACCGGCGGCCGCATGTAGTCGCTGAACACGAAGAACGTCGAGACGTAGCTGCGCGCGCCGCCGTGGTAGAGGATGCCGTTCCCGATCGCGCCCATCGCGTGCTCGCGGATCCCGAAGCGCAGGTTGCGCCCCCCGCCCGCGTTGTCGTAGTTGCCGCCCGCGACCATCGTCTTCGTCGAGCCCGCGAGGTCGGCGTCGCCGCCGAACAGCCACGGCACCTTCGCCGCGATCGCCTCGAGCACCTTGCCGCCCGCGCTGCGGGTGGCGATCGGCTTGCCGCCCGCGGCGAACTTCGGCAGCGCCGCCGCCCAGTCCGCTGGTAGGTCGCCGCGCATCGCCGTCTCGAGCTGCGCCGCGAGCTCCGGGTGCGCCGTCTTGTATGCGGCGAAGCGCTCGTCCCACGCCTTGTGCGCCGCCGCGCCCTTCGCGACCGCGCTGCCGAGGTGCGCCGCCGCTTCGTCGGGGACGTAGAAGGACTTCGCCGGGTCCCAGCCCAGCTGCTTCTTCGTCGCCGCGACCTCGTCGGGCCCGAGCGGCGAGCCGTGCGCGGACGACGTGCCCGCCTTCTTCGGCGAGCCATACCCGATCGTCGTCCTCACCACGACGAGCGATGGCCTGGTCGTCTCGCGCTTCGCGGCGACGATCGCCGCGGTCAGCGCCGCGAGGTCCGTGTCGCCGTTCTCGACGTGCTGCACGTGCCAGCCCATCGCCACGAAGCGCGCGCCGACGTCCTCGTCCATGACGAGCGAGAGCGGGCCATCGAGCGTGATGTTGTTCGCGTCGTACAGATAGAGCAGCTTGCCGAGGCCGAGGTGGCCCGCGATGCTCGCCGCCTCGAAGCAGACGCCCTCCATGACGTCGCCGTCGGACACGATGGCGTACGTCTGGTGGTCGATGATCGCGTGGCCGTCGCGGTTGAAGTGCGACGCGAGGAACCGCTCCGCGAGCGCCATGCCGACCGCGTTCGCCGCGCCCTGCCCCAGCGGCCCCGTCGTCGCCTCGACGCCCGGCGTGTCGTGCCACTCCGGGTGCCCGGGCGTCTTGCTGCCCCACTGGCGAAACTGCTTCAGATCCTCCAGCGACACGTCGTAGCCCGTCGTGTGCAGGAGCGCGTACAGCAGCGCCGAGCCGTGCCCGGCCGACAGCACGAAGCGGTCGCGATCGAACCACTGCGGATCCTTCGGATCGTGCTTGTGGTGGTTTTGCCACAGCTCGTACGCCATCGGCGCCGCGCCGAGCGGCAGGCCCGGGTGGCCCGAGTCCGCCTTCTGGACGGCGTCGATCGAGAGGGTGCGGAGGGTGTTGATCGCGAGGGTCGGAAGGTCGGTCGTCACGGCGAGGCGACGCTAGCACGGTGATACGATGACAGCGCATGCAGCGCCTCTCGCTTCTCGTGGTCGTCGTCGGTCTGACCTCGTGCGGTAGCAAGCCCGCACCCGCGCCCATGGGGCCCGCGCTCCCCGCGCCGACGGCCGGCCCGACGCCCACTCCGCCCCCGACGCCAACGCCGACGGCGCCGGACCCCGCGCCCGTGGCGAGCGTGCCGCACGCGCCCGAGCTGTACCCGCCCGCGTGGACAAAGGTCGGCGTCGGCCAGACCGTGCACTTCGGGACCTCCGCCATCGATCAGGATCTCGACGAGACCGGCGTCGACGTGACGAAGCTCCCCGACAGCGCCACGTTCGATCGCATCACGCAGACGATCACCTGGACGCCAACCAAGGCCGACATGCCCGCGGCGACGTTCGAGCTCACGATCACGCAGCCGAGCGCCGCGCCCGTCGTGAAGACATGGAAGATCGAGGTCACGGCGAAAGCGCAACTCGCGCCCGCGACCGTGCTGGCCCCGCAGCCCACCGTCACCGAGGAGCTCCTCCTGATCCACGATCCGGCCCGCCTCGCGGAGGTCAACAAGCAGTGGCCGCTCCAGCGCCTGCTCGAGGTCGGCGCGAAGACGTTCCAGCTCCAGTTCAAGCCGGAGAAGCGCGCGCTCGTCACGCACGACCTCGACGGCGTGACCGCGTACAAGCAGTTCCTCACCGGCCTCTCGAAGACGCACGACAACGCGCGCCTCGATCCCGCGTCGCGCCAGTTCGACAAGGACGCGTTCGGCGACCCGGCGACCTGGAAGATCGTCGCGGTCCGCCCGCGCATCGACAAGGCCTGGACCGAGCTGCGCATCGTCTACAAGGCGATGAACGCCGGCGAGCCCGTCTACGCGATGTTCCGGCTGCGCCCGGTCGTCGAGTACGTTCCCGCGCTGCCGCGCCCCGAGGAGGAGCGCACCGCGAACAACCAGATCTTCCTCGGCATGGTGGCGAAGCGGCTCCTCGAGAACGGCGCGCCCAGCGCGAAGCTCGGCGCCGATCCGAAGGCGCACGGCAAGGCGGTCGCCGGCCTCATGACCGACGTCATGACGTTCGACGACACCCAGGGTCCGAAGGGGAAACCCTATCTCCACGGCTTCGAGATCGGCATCGCTCTCGAGGCGCGCATGGGTGGCGGCTCGGCGCGGGACGGCGGCGGCGCGTATGTCTCCGGAGACGGCTGGGGCTGGAGCGCGATGAAGCCATTCCAGAGCACGACCGACGGCGGCAAGGGCCAGGTCTATCAGAACGTGGCGATCCCCGGCTTCTGGACGAAGACCATCCCGTCCGAGGACAAGTCGACCTGGGTGCCCGCGTGCGCGCCGCGCTTCAACCCCGCCGACGCGAGCCACGACCCGGGCTACGAGGCCCTGTGCCGCAAGACGATGGGCTTCGTGGATCTGCCGGCGATGCGCGGCACCAAGCCCTACCAGGGCACCATCGACGCGAACAACCGCTACCCCGAATACAAGAAGCAGTGGATGGTCGACGATCACTTCGCTCTCGAGGACGGCCGGCGTGACCTCGGCGAAGAGAACGGCATGACCTGCTCGCAATGCCACATCCGCAACTTCGGCATGCACGACTATCACGACGCCGCGAACACCGACCCGACGAAGGGCGTCCCGAAGGCGCCGAACCACGCCATCCCGACCTTGAACTTCGTCATCACCCCGACGAACAGCTGGGAGCCGTTCACGCTCGAGTTCTTGCAGCACCAGGAGTGCCGCGGCAAGGCGAACCTCGAGCAATACCTCGGCGCGGACGCTGCCAAGGGATTGACCTGCGCGCTCGCAAAGTAGCATGGCCGTCGCTGCGCCCAAGAAGCTGCCCGTCATCGACGGCGCGGTGAAGAAGCCGCCGCCCGGCAAGGCGAAGGCGAGCGGCTGGGCCGCGTTCACGGACGCGGGCACGGCACCGGGCTGGGTCATCGCCGCGCGCGTCGCGATGGTCTTCGCGTTCGCGGCCACGATCCCGACGGTGCTCGGCGTGGAGCACGGCAACCGCATCGTCTGGACCGTGGCGATCGCCGCGCTGCCGCTGTTCTGGATGACGTTCGGGTACCACCTGTGGCGACGCATCTGTCCGCTCGCGGTGATGGGCCAGCTCGGCCGCATCCTCGGTCGCCCCGGCACGCGAAAGATGAGCGACTGGATGCAGCGGAACTACCTGCTCGTCCAGCTCGGGATCATGGTCGCGTGCCTGACGCTGCGGCTCCTCGCCACGAACGGCAGCGACGTGTGGCTCGCGGGCTTCCTCGGCGCCGTCGTGATCGCGGCGGTCGTGACGAGCTTTCTCTACGCGGGCAAGACGTGGTGCAACTTCATCTGCCCCGTCGGCCTCGTCGAGAAGATCCACACCGAGCCCGCGCCGTCGGCCATCCCCGCGAGCGACCTGACGTCGCAGTGCGCGCCGTGCGTCGCGTGCAAGAAGCACTGCCCCGACATCGACCTCGAGCAGGGCTACTGGAAAGAGGCTGGCGAGCGACCGCGGCGCATCGCGTACTTCGCGTGGCCGGGTGTCGTCGTCGGCTTCTACACGTACTACTTCCTCGCTCGCGGCCAGTGGAGCGACTACTTCGATGGCCGCTGGACGTACGACCGTGACCTGCCGGCCCGCGCGCTGGAGCCGGGCTTCTACTTCGCGCCGGCGGTTCCGCGCGTCGTGGCTGCGCCGCTCACGCTGATCGTGTTCGGCCTCGCGAGCTACGCGCTGTTCGCGGTCATCGAGGCGCTCGTGCTGCGCAGCCGCCGCGCGACGCTGCCGGATCCGGCGACGGACGAGCAGCGCGACCGGCTCGCCGCCCGCGTCCACCACGGCATGCTCGCCCTCGCCGGCCTGGTCGCGTTCAACGCGTTCTACTGCTTCGCGGGCCAGCCGACGCTGCAGCGGCTGCCCGCGTGGGCCGTCACCGGGTTCGGCCTGATCGTCGTGTTCGCCTCGACGGCGATGTTCATGCGCCGCGTGGCCCGCCGCGAGGATCAGTATGTCCACGAGAAGTTCGCGCAGAAGATCCTCAAGAAGTGGGAGTGGGGCGACGCGCCGCCGAGCGACGACCTCAAGGACATCTACCTGCTCCACACCGAGCGCACGAAGCAGCGCGAGGCGCGGCTGCGCGCGTACAAGGAGACCGTCCGCGAGATGGTCGGCGATGGCGTCGTCACGAAGGGCGAGCTCGTCATCCTCGATTCGCTGCGCGCCCAGCTCGGCGTCAGCGACAAGGACCACGCGAAGATCATCGGCGAGCTCTCGGGCGAGGAGCGCCAGCTGTTCGACCCGGCCTACCAGGGCTCGGTCGAGGTGCGGCTCGCGCGCCAGCAGTACCGGCGCGATCTCGAGCGCGTCGTCGTCGAGGCCGCGCGGCTCGGCGCGTCGCCATCGGACACGACGCTCGCGCAGCTGCGGGCCGAGCGCGGCGTCCGCGAGGATGAGGAGCAGGCCGAGCTCGCGCAGATCCTCGCGCCCGGCGGCCCGATCGCGGCGCTCTACGCCGAGGAGCTCGCGGCGATCACGCGGCTCGCCGATGCGGCCGACGCCGCGAACGCGCTCGGCGAGAGCGGCAAACCGGCGTCGAAGCACGACGCCAACGACTCCGCGAGCCAGGCGCTGCTACGCCACCTCGCGCGGCGCCGCGCCCACGAGCACGTCATCCACGCGCTCGGCGTGCTTGCGGTGATGACGCAGCGGCCGGAGGTCGGCCAGGTCCGCGCCGCGGCCGAGGCGCGGACGGGCCTCCGGCCGGCGGTGCTCGACCTCCTCGCCGGCGTGCCGGGGGCGGCGCGCGAGCCGCTGCTCGCCCTGCTCGACCGGCTGGCGAGCGGCGCGCACGGGACCCTCGCGGCCGGGCCGATCCTCGCCATCGCCGATGACAGGTCGCGCTACGTGCGGGCGGCGGCGGGCATGCTGCTCTCGCGCTTCGACGACGAGGCGGCCCGGGCGCGCCTCGTCGCCATGATGGACGACGCCGACGTCATCGTGCGCGAGGCCGCCGTGCGCGCGATGGGGGCCCGCAGCCGGCTGACGCGCGAGCTGATGGCGAAGGCGCTCGGCGACCCGGAGGCGTCGGTGCGCCACGCGGCCGTACGCGCGGTCGGCGGCTCGAACACCAGCGGAGAGCTTCCCGCGTTCGACGCCGCGCTGGCTGCCTCCGCGGCCGCGCTCGCCTCCGGCCCGGCATTCAACGCGCAGACGTCGCTGTCGAAGACGCCCGGCAAGGCCGGCGCGCAGCCGATGTACGCGACGCTCGACGCGAACGCCGCGATGGCGTCGCTGACCACGATCGAGAAGATGATGCTCATCCGCCAGGTGCCGATCTTCGCGGATCTCGACGCCGAGGATCTCGAGGAGCTCGCGCTCATCGTCGAGGAGCGCCGCGTCGACATCGGCAAGGACCTGTTCCGCGAGGGCGACGCCGGCGACGCCGTCTACCTGATCGTGAAGGGCCAGGTCCGCGTCTTCACGGGCGGCGATGGCGAGCGCGCCGAGCGCACGCTCTCCGAGCTCGGACCCGGCCAGTGCATCGGCGAGATGGCCGTCCTCGATGCCTCGCCGCGCTCCGCCACCGTGCGCGCGCTGCAGCGGACGCGGACCCTGCGCGTCCCCGGCGAGGGCTTCAAGCGGGTGATGTCCGAGCGGCCCGAGATGTCGGCGGCGATCGTCGCCGAGCTCGTGCGGCGCATGCGCGGCATGATGGCCCAGGGCGCGCTGCCGTCGCCCGCCGGTAGCCTCCCCGCGATCCCGATCCCACGGTGAAGGCGAGCGGGGATGAGCCGCCGCGGCGCCGCAGACGGGCGGCTTGGCGGTCCGTAGGGGGAGCGGCGCTGTGTGTTACGCTCGCAGCATGAAGCGAGACGCGACGCAGATCATCTGGCGCACCGTGGTGTTCGCCGGCGCCATGCTGGGCGCCCCGGCCTGCAGCAAGAACAAGCCGACCGCGCCGGTGCCGCCGAGCAACACGGCCGCCGCGACGCACGGCGGTGACCCGAACATGGCGCCGACCAAGCCGAACACGACCGCCACCGGCGCGGCCGACCCGTGTGACGGGTCGGCGCCCGCGGATCCGCGCCCGCGCGGCGCGGACGATGACGGCGGCGGCGGTACCGGTCGCGGCTTCGTCCTCTCCTAGGCCCCAGCCCCAGGCGACCGTCATGAGCGACGAGCACGACGAGCATCACGGCCACCACGACGACCACGACCAGGCCTACGAGCCGACCAGCCCGTGGTGGTTGTCGGGGACGCCGCTCGAGGCCGAGCACCACCGCCTGATGCGCCGACGCTCGGTCCCGATCCCGTGGGCCGAGTCCACCGCCGCTGTCCTCGCGCCCGCCGAGCGCGCCCGTCTCGCCGGGACGTGGATGCGCCGCGCCGCGGCCGAGTACCTCGCGGTCTCGACGTTCTCGGTGCTCGCGATCGATCTCGTGGCCGCGATGGCGCCGGCCGACGTGCTGTCGCTGTGCCTGCGCGCGGGGATCGACGAGGTCCGCCACGCCGAGATGTGCCTGCGCATGGCCGCGATCTACGGCGAGGCCGGCGCGCCGCCGCCCATGCCGCCGCCCGGCATGAGCTCGCTCCCCGACGAGCCGGGCCGCAACAAGCTTCACCAGGCGCTCGCGAACACGATGCTCGTGTCGTGCGTGTCGGAGACCTACGCGACGACCGTGCTGCATGCGACGCGCGAGCTCACGACGGACCCGGCCGCGCTCGCGGTGCTGACGTCGATCTACTCCGACGAGGTCATGCACGCGCGCCTCGGCTGGTCGTACATGCGACACGCGATCGACGTCGGCGGTGAGGGCGTGCTCGCCGCGGCGGCCGCGATGTTGCCACGCGCGTTGCGCGGGGTCGCCAACGTCGTCGAGCGCGAGCGGCCGATCGGCGAGGTCACCGAGGCCGTACGCGCGCACGGGCTGATGACGCCGGCCGAGGAGCGCCTCGTGTTTGCCAGCTGCGTGCACGAGGTCCTGATCCCGGGCTTCGAGGCGCTCGGCATTGCTGTCGGCGACGCCGCCGAACCCTACGGAGACGCATGGGCTCACGCCGCCTGATCTTGTTGGCCGTCCTCGGCGCGTGCAGCGCGCCCGCCCCCGCGCCCGTGGCCCCCGCCGCGCCACCGCCCGCCG
>JANXOM010000425.1 GCA_025353585.1 Deltaproteobacteria bacterium | reverse complement strand
CGAAGTTAGCCGGTGCTTGCTAAGGAGGTACCGTCATGCTGCTAGCTCTTAACCATCAGCGGTTCGTCCCTCCCCACAGAGCTTTACGACCCGAAGGCCTTCATCACTCACGCGGCGTGGCTGGATCAGGCTTGCGCCCATTGTCCAATATTCCCCACTGCTGCCTCCCGTAGGAGTCTGGGCCGTGTCTCAGTCCCAGTGTGGCTGATCATCCTCTCAGACCAGCTACGCGTCTTAGCCTTGGTAGGCCTTTACCCCACCAACTAGCTGATGCGACGCAGGCTCCTCCTCGAGTGCCGGATATTGCTACCTAGCTTTCCTTCCAAAGCCCAAAGACCTCGGAAACTTATGCGGTATTAGCAGTCCTTTCGAACTGTTGTCCCCCGCTCAAGGGAAGATTACCTACGTGTTACTCACCCGTCCGCCGCTTTACTGATGGGTTGCCCCACTTTCTCGCTCGACTTGCATGTGTTAGGCCCGCCGCTAACGTTCGCTCTGAGCCAGGATCAAACTCTCCATAGAAAGATTTGATTCCGCTCGATGCCGTCAAGACCAAAACCAAGAGTTGCCCCTTAGCTCCGCCCTGCCCGACATGGAATGGTATCTGTTCACGAACAAAATCCACTTCATTCAGACGACTTGCTATCCAGTTTTCAGAGACCGACCAGGTCCGGTGCGTTGCCGCCTCCGATCCCGTCCCGGCGGCCGCTGCCGTCGAGGGATGTGCTTATAAGGCCAGAGCCGTTCGACGTCAACGTTCATCGAAGAATTTTCTGCGATCGAGGAAAAGCTGCGTGTAACCACCCGAACTCACATGCGTTTTTTTGCGGCACTTTCGGTTCGTTTTCTGTCCTAACTGATCGCAACCGCTAGCTTCTTTCCCGGGCGGCCGGCTACCATTTCGCGGCTACCATGCTGGAACGTATCGGAAATTGTCGAATTGTCGAGGAGGTCGCATCAGGCGGCATGGCGGTCGTATACCGAGCCGTCCAGGACCCCCTTGGCCGCACCGTCGCGATCAAGGCGCTTAAGACGAGCGCGGCCTACGAGGAGAACGTCGCGACGCGGTTCGAACGGGAAGCCAAAAGTCTCGCGAACTTGCAGCACGAGAACATCATCCATGTGTACGACTATCACCAGGAACGCGGGGCGATGTTCATCGTCATGGAGTACGTCCAGGGCATCGACCTGTACGACCTCCTCGATAAGAGCGGACGGCTGCCTTACGACGTTGCGGCCATCATCGCGATGCAGGTCGCGCGCGCCCTCGATTACGTCCACTACCGCGGAATTGTTCACAGAGATATCAAGCCGGCGAACGTGATGCTGTCGCGATCCGGCGGCGTGAAGGTCATGGACTTCGGCATCGCGCGCGACACGAGCTTCGGCGACCTGACCGAAGCGGGCACGGGCATCGGCACGCCGGCGTATATGTCGCCCGAGCAAGTGCTGGGGGACAAGCTCGACGCGAGCAGCGATATCTTTTCGCTCGGCGTCGTCCTGTACCAGATGGTCACGGGCAAGAAGCCGTTTGTCGAGGACGAGAGCAAGTCGGCGATGCACAAGATCCGGCTCGAGAAGCACGCCGGCGCGCGCACGCTCAACCCCGACATCCCGCGCGAGCTCGACCGCATCATCGACCGCTGCCTCGAGAAGCAGCCGCGCGACCGCTGGCGATCCGCGCAGCACATGGTCATGGCGCTCGAGCGCTTCCTCGCGAAGCACGTCGAGATGAACCACCACGCACGCCTCGTCCTGTTCTTGCGCGCGCAGAACGTGATCACCGATCTCGAGGCCGAGGAGTATTTGAACCCCGCGGCGCTCGGCGCGGGGGGCAGCGTCCTCGCGCAGCCCAACATGCAGGCGCGCTACGTCGTCCGCACCGGGCTCGCCGCCCACGGGATCATGCTCGGGGTGCTGATGCTCATGATCGGCCTCATTCACCTGGCGCCGCTGTCCGATACGCCGACGACCCACATCGCGGCCGCGGGCCGCGCCGCCGGCAAAGGCACGCTGCGCGTCGACGCATCTCCGTGGGCGAGCATCGCGGTCGACGGGCGGCCGATCGGGGTCACCCCCCTCGCGCGGCCGATCGAACTCGTGGAAGGCCAGCACGCCGTCTCGCTGCAACACGACTGGTACGTGCCGATCCAGCGGACGGTGACCATCAGCGCGACGGGCGAGCCGGCGCACATCGCTATCGACTTCTGTCGCGACGGCACGCTCGCGGCCGGTAAGCAGTTGCCCGCGGACGCCTGTCCGCCGAAGGCCGCTCCGTGACCCACACCTCGACCACGCTCGCGGCTGGCCTCGTCGCGACCCTCCTCGCGATCACGTCGTCGCCCGCGCGCGCCGACGAACCCGATGTCATGATCTACAAGGTCAAGCCTGGCGACACGCTCGACCTCGTCGCGGCGGAGCTCTACGGCGATCACGCACAGGTCATCCTGCTCGTCGCCGCGAACAAGCTCGTCAAGCCGCGGCCCCTGCGGCCGGGCGAGAAGCTCCGCGTGCCGCGAAATCGGGAGTACGTCACGCAGCCGGGCGACAAGCTCTCGGCGCTCGCGACGGTGCTGCTCGGCGACGAGCGCCGCGCCTGGCTCCTCGCGAGCCTGAACAAGCTCGACGAGACCGCGCCGCTCCCCGCCGGGACCGTGCTCCAGATCCCGCTTCACATCCCGCACGTGCCCGCGGGGCCCGAGCCGCTCGCGAGCATCGCGCAGCAGTACCTCGGTGATGCGCGGAGCGCCGAGCTCATCAAGCGCTACAACGCGCTCGATCACGACCTCGTCGACAAGGGCGAGGCGCTCGAGATCCCGCTGACGACCGTCCGCGTGCGGAAACTGCCCCCCCTCGACGCCGACTCGCAGCTGCGGCGCGACAAGGCCGACGCGAACGAGCGTGCCGTCGGGATCGCGTTACCGCAAGCCCAGCGGGCGTGGCGCGACGGCGACTTCGACCTCGTGCGCAAGCTACTCGCGCCGATCGACCTCGACTTCATCGATCCGCCGTCGGCGATCGCGGCCGCCGTGCTGCGCGGGAAAGCCGAGCTCGCGTTCGACGATCCCGACGCGGTGAAGCGCGCGACCGAGGCGTTCAAGGCCGCGATCGAGCGCGGCGCCCTGCCCTTGCGCGCCTTCGATGCCTCGCCGAAAGTGCGTGCAGCATGGACCGGCGCGGGCGGACCGATCGACGGCAAGTGAGCCGGCTCGCGCGCGCCACGTGCCTCGTCCTCCTCGCGGGTTGCGGCGCCGCCGGGCCGACGAGCACGCCGTCCGCGCCCGCGGCGGCGCGCGTCGGCCCTGGCCTCGTCGCGGGCCTCGCGGCGGCCGCCACCGAGCGCGCGCCCTGGCGCTGCGCGAGCCTCGAGTCGCCGCCGCTCGTCGAGGAGACGCTGACGCTCGGGGGCCATGCGTGGACCACCGCCGGCCACGCGCTCACCCGAGGCGGGCCAGCCCCGGACGTGCTCACCATCGGCGTCATCGGCGACGCCGGCGGCGCGCGTCCCGCCACGCTCGCGACGATCGGTCGCCTGCGCGCGAAGCTCGACGCCGCGAAGGTCGATGTCGTGCTCGTCCTCGGTGGGATGGGCACGACGCGCGCGGACATCGAAGCGACCCTCGGCGCGCTGGCCACGAGGGCGGCGTGGCCCGTCGTCGCGCTCACCGGCGATCTCGAGCCGGCCGCTGACCAGACCGCGGCGATCGCAGACCTTCGCTCGCACGGCGCGCCGGTCCTCGACGGCCGGCTCGCGCGTTACGTCGAGCTCGGCGCGGCCACGCTCGGGACCTTGCCCGGGGCCAGCGCGCCCGAGCGGCTCGCCGCCGGTCCGGGTGGCTGCGCCTACGACGAGACGGAGATCGCCGCGCTCACCGATGCCCTGTCCACGCGCCCGGGCCTGCGTGTCCTCGTCGCGGCCGAGGCGCCGCGCGAACAAGTCGGCGGCGAACCCACCGGCGACGCCGTCCTCGTCCCCCACGCGCCCATCGATGTCGTGCTCCACGGTGCCGCCGACGACGCTTCACCGGCGGCCACCGGCTCGCGCGACGGCTCCGCGCGCGCCCTCGCGCCGGGGCCTGCCGACGCCACGGGGCGCCTGCCGGGTCCCGCGCACCCGCCCGCCGCGGGCATCCTCGCGATCCGCGGCGGTGCCTGGACGTGGCGAGTCCTCGCCGACGCCAAGTAACCCTCGAGCTGCTAGGATTCGAGCACCCCAGTGTCGTCGTCGTCGCCGGCGCACGCTCTCATCTGTCCACGCTGTCAATCGACGCTGGCCGAGCCGAGCAAGTTCTGCCCCGAGTGCGGCGCCGACATGACGCGGGCGACCCCGACGGTGCGGCTCGGCGACGACCCGCTCGCCGCCACCTCGGCCAGCGACCCCGGCACGTCGGCTCCGGCGATCGACCGCCGCCTCTCCGACTCGAATCAGCTCTGGCTCAACAAGATCGTCGACGGGCGTTACAAGGTCCTGGAGGTGATCGGGCGCGGCGGCATGGGCGTCGTCTACCGCGTCGAGCACATGCGCATGGGCAAGATCGCCGCGATGAAGGTCCTCCACCGGGACCTGGCGAGCGATCCCGAGGTCGTGCAGCGCTTCGAGCGCGAGGCGGCCGCGATCAGCAAGCTCCACCACCCGCACACCGTGCAGGTCTTCGACTTCGGCGCCGCCGACGACGCCCTCTATCTCATCATGGAGTACGTGCGCGGCCAGGATCTCGCGCGCGTCGTCGAGCGCGATGGCGCGCTGCCGTGGTCGCGCGTGGCGCCCCTCCTCGTGCAGATCTGCGGCGCGCTGCAGGAGGCGCACGAGCTCGGCATCGTGCACCGCGACCTCAAGCCCGAGAACGTCCTCATCACGCGCACCACGGCCGGCCGCGACTACGCGAAGGTCCTCGATTTCGGCCTCGCGAAGCTCGACGTGCGCGGCGCCCCCGCGACGACCACCGATCGCCAGCAGATCGTCGGCACCCCGTACTTCATGGCGCCCGAGCAGATCCGCGGCGACGACGTGGACGCCCGGACGGACATCTACGCCTTCGGCGCGCTGATGTTCGAGCTGCTCACGGGCAAGCACCTCTACTCGGGCTCGACCGCCGTCGGCGTGCTGACGAAGCACCTGACGGCCGAGCCCGACGCGCCGTCGATGCGCGCGCCGAAGATGGGGATCCCGCCCGCGGTCGATCACCTGTGCCGCAAGGCCCTGGCCCGCGACCCGAGCGAGCGCTGGCAGAGCGCGGCCGAGCTGGCCGAGGCGGTCGAGGAGGTCTACGCCGAGACCGTGGAGCACGTCACCGGGCCCGGCCGGTCCATCGCACAGTCGCGGCCGCTCACGCGCACCGGCTTCCCGCTCGAGGACCCGGTCGCCGACAGCGCGATCCGCCTCCGCCGCGCGGACATCGACCAGTTCGAGCGCGGCATCAAGCGCCAGCGCTGGGTCGTGGCCGGCGGGGGGATCGCGATCATCGCCGGGCTCGCCGGCGCCGGGGCCTACGTCGCGATGCGCGCGCCGCCGCCCCGGACCGAGGAGCACGAGCCGAACGACGACGCCACGCACGCCGATCGGATCGCGCTCGGCGCACCCGTCACGGGTTACATCGGCAAGCGCCGCACGCCGAACGATGGCGATCGGGACGTGTACCTCGTGCCCGCGACCTCGGCGGTCCGCCGCGTGGTCACAGTCACGGTCACGGCCGTGCCGAACCTCGACATCAACCTCGATCTCGCCGACGGCGACAACCAGCACGGCGCCACCTCCGACGAGGGCGGCCTCGGCGAGCCCGAGATCCTCCATCGCCGCAGCACCGACGGCGCGCTGCTCGTCACGGTCGGCGAGACGCTCGCGAAGGGCCAGGGCTTCCCCGTCGAGAACGTGAGCGACGCGTACACGCTATCGGTCACCGAGGACGATCCGGACGCCGGCGAGGTCGAGCCCAACAACACCGACGCCGACGCCACGCCGCTCGCGCTCGATCACACGCTGCTCGGCTTCCTCGACTACCGCCGCGACGTCGACGTGCTGCACTGGACGGGCGAGGACGGCACCTACACGATCGAGGTCCGCGCGGACGGGCTCCCGCTCCAGTGGCGCGCCCCCGACGGCAAGGTCCGCACGCCCGGCGGCGCGCAGATCGCGCTGCGCAAGGGCGAGGCAATCCGCCTCGAGCGCACCGACGCGGTCGGCGCGGGCAAGCTCGTCGGGCGGGACGCGCGCTGGTCGATCAAGGTGACGAAATGATCGCGGCGCGGTTACATTCGCGAGATGGGGCGCGTCTTTGCGATCGGCTGTCTTGCGTCTGTCGTGTCGTCCGGTCTGCTCGCGACCGCCTGCGGTGACGATGGCGGCGGCGGTGCGCCGGACGCGAGTCCGGCCATGTGCACGACGCCCCCGCCCGCGTTCGCGACGGGCGACGCCACGGGCCACCCGAACCCGCTCGCCGCCGGGCCGACCGAGGCCCGCGCCGGCCGCATTCGCGCCGAGCAGCTGCCGCCCGTGCCGTCGGGCCTCATCACGTGGAAGGACAACGACTTCGTGCTCGCGAACGACAAGATCGCGCTCGTCATCGAGGACGTGGGCGAGAGCGATCTCTACGACCCGTGGGGCGGGCGCCCCGTGGGCCTCGCGCGCATGGCCAGCGGCGCCCTCGTGGAGCCCAACAACTTCGGCGAGGTCTTCCTGCTCGTCGGGCGCTCGACGCTCGTGACCGACTCCGTCACGGTGCTCGCCGACGGCTCGGCGGGCGGCCCCGCCATCATCCGCGCCCACGGCAAGCTGCACCCGCTGCCGTTCTACGAGTCCGTCATCGCCGTCGCGTTCCCCGACGCGTACACGGACCTCGACGCGGCCATCGACTACACGCTCGCGCCCGGCTCCGAGCACGTCGACGTGACGATGCACGTGGCCTCGCCGCGCCTCGCCCCGATCGTGATGCAGACGGTGCTGCACGCGATGATGTACACGTCACGCACGCCGGCGTTCCAGCCGCTGCGCGGGTTCGACACCGCCCTCGCCGCGCCCTACGTCGGTCTCATCGATGACGAGGCCACCAGCTGGGCCTACATCCCGGAGGCGGGCCCCCTGAACAGCTCGCTCGCGGTCAGCGGCTTCCTCGGCGCGTTCACGGCCGGCTACACCGTGCCGGCGTGCGGGGTCGCCGACGTCCCCCACGCGAAGATCGTCATCGGCGGGCCGGGGGTCGACGGGCTCGAGGCCGCGGTCGCCCGGACGCTTGCCACGGCGCAGCGCACGATCAGCGGCACCGTCACGCGGGCCGGCGTCGCCGCGCCCGGAGTTCGCGTGCACGCGACCGACGCGAGCGGCCGCTACCTCACGCGCGTCACGACCGATGCGGCCGGCGGGTACTCGCTCTCCGTGCCGGTGGCCGCCGATGTCACGCTGACGGCCTCCAGGCGCGGCGACACCGTCGTCACGGCGCATCCCGGAACGGGGACGGCAGCCGCGATCGACCTGCCGGCGACCGGCGCGATCCATGTCGTCGCCACCGAGGGCGGCATCGCCGCGCCCGTCCGCGTCCAGGTGTTCCCCGCGGCCGGGCAGGACGTCTCGCCGCTGCCGGCAAACTTCGGTGAGCCGCTCGAGACCGATGGCCGCCTCCACGTGGCGTTCGCCCCGAGCGGGGATCTCACGCTGCGGGTCCCGCCCGGCGCGTGGGAGGTCGTCACGTCGCGCGGCTACGAATACGAGCTCGATCGCCAGACGGTGACGGTGGCCGCGGCCGCCACGGCGCAGGTCGAGGTCACGCTCGACCACAGCGTCGACACGACCGGCGTCCAGTGCGGCGACTTCCACGTCCACACCTGGCGCAGCAACGACTCCGGCGACGACTCGCTCGCGAAGATCGCGCAGGCCGTGGGTGATGGCCTCGAGATGCCCGTGCGCTCGGACCACGAGTGGATCGGCGACTTCTCGGCCGAGATCGCGCAGCTCGGCGTGCAGCGCTGGGCGGCCGCGCTGTCGTCGATCGAGCTGACGTCGTTCCAGGTCTGGGGCCACATGGGCGTGTTCCCGCTGGTCGGCGACCCGACGGCGGTCAACAACGGCGCGCCGAAGTGGCAGACGTTCCCGACGGCGGATCACCCGGACACGCCGTTCCAGACGCTATCGCCGCCGGCGGTGTTCGAGGCCGTCCGCGCGCGCCCCGAGGCGCCGATCGTCATCATCAACCACCCGCGCAGCTCCACGGATTACTTCACGTACGTCGGGTTCGACCCGGCGACCGGGCTCGCGAGCAACGACGCGGCGTGGGACACGAAGTTCACGCTCGTCGAGGTGTTCAACAACGCCGACTGGCTGACGAACCGCCACGGGATCGTCGAGGACTGGTTCGGGCTCCTGAAGTCGGGCCGCAAGGTGTTCGCCGTCGGCTCGTCGGATAGCCACGTGCTCTCGACATCGCCGGTCGGCTACCCGCGCACGTGCGTGCAGGTCGGCACGGACGACCCGCGGCAGATCACGCCGAACCTCGTCCGCGACCAGCTCGCGGCGGGCCACGGCGCGGTCTCGGGGGGCATCTACGTCAGCGCGAAGCTCGGGACCGTCGGCCCCGGTGACACGGCGACGGGCGCGGGATCGGTGCAGCAGGTCGATGTCACCGTGCAGGCCGCGACCTGGATCGACGTCACCTCGCTCGAGGTCATCGTCGACGGGGTGACCGTGGATACGATCCCGATCATGCCGGGGGACGCGGTCCCCGGGCGGCCGGCCACCCGGTTCCAGAAGCAGGTCCCGGTGACGGTCGCCGCGACGGGCGGCTTCGTCGTCATCGCCGCGTACGGCGCCAAGGCGCTCGAGCCGGTCCAGCCGGACCACATCCCGTTCGGCGTGACCGAGCCGATCTTCGTCACGCCGTAGCGGCCACGCCCTGCGCGCTACGCCTTCGTCAGGACGACGATGCGGCGCTCGTACGCGTGCAGCTTCGCGAACGCGTCGCGGAACGCCTGGTACTGCTCCGTCCCGATCTCGAGTTGGGACAGCGAGATCTCGCGGTGGCACGTCACCGTCTGACCGGCGGCCGCGCACTTCTCCGTGAACGTCACGCCGTCCGTGGTGCCCGTCTGCTCGGGCGGCACGTAGGACACCTTCCAGCCGGCCGGCAGGTCCACCGTGACATCCGACGTCTGCAGGCGCGGCGTGCCGACGAACAGCGAGGTCTTGCGCTCCGAGAGGCCCGTGCCGGGCGCGTACTGCGCGTCGTCGAGGGAGACGGGCGGCAGCTCGAGCACGCGGACGGCGCCTTCCGCCTGCGCGTAGCCCGGGATGGTGACGTGGTGCGAGATCTCGAGCGCGCCGGTCACGTTCGACAGGTCGCCGATCTCGTGGCCCGCGTCGATCGCGCCGGCCGCGACGCCACCGGCCATCTTCTGGAAGTAGCGCGCGAGGTTCTCGCCAGCGAGCGGGCGGAGCGTGTCGATCGTCTCCGTGGCGAAGCTGCCGGTCAGCGAGTACGTGTAGCGCGCGTCGAGGGAGCCGTCGGCGGCCAGCGCGAGCTTCGCCGTCGTGTGCGAGGCCGAGGTGTCAGGGGCAAGCGGCGGGCGCGCGCCGAGCTCCGCGCCACCCCGCGCCAGCGGCAGCACGAGGTTGTCCTGCCCCGCGAGCGCGACGCCGTAGCGGCCCGAGGGCTCGTTCGGATCGAACCAGGTGTCCTTGCCGTCGACCGAGAGCTTGCCGATCAGGTGATCGAACTGCGCGACCGTCGGGACGCTCGGCTCGATCTTGACGTGCCGCGTGCGCACGAGGACCGGCGTGCCGGAGATGCCCTCGGCGGCCGCGAGCGCGAGCAGGAGCGCGACCTTGTCGCGCGGGTCGCCGTAGCGGTTCGCGAGCACCACCTCCGGGGCGTGCGGCAGGTAACCGGCGGTGCCGAGGGGCAGCTCGACGGAGCGGACGTCCTGGGCGACGAACGCGTAGATCTTCGCCGCGCGCGCGGCGGTGTCCGTGGGCGCGATGCCAGCGACCAGCGCGTCCGCCTCGGCCTTGATGGCGGCGTTCGGCGTCGCGGGGACGGCGACGTCGAGGAAGCGGGCCGCGATCGGCGCGAGCGCGGCCTTCCAGTCGGGCTGGAAGCCGTAGACGAGGCGCGGCAGCGTGGTCGCGTCGGGCGGCGAGCCTGCCTCGCCGTGGTGATCGGGGAGATCGGAGATCGTGTAGGTCGTCGTGTGACCGCCGGAGGCCGCGGTGGACTCGGTCGGCGTCACGCTCGTGCCGAGGACGGCGAGCTTCGGCGCGGCCGCGCCCGCGGGCACGGTGATCGTGACGATGCGCGAGCCGATCGGGTTCCAGCGCGCGAGGGCGAGCTCGCCGCCGGACGCCGCGTCGGGGCCGGCCTTCGTGGTGCGGGTGTACTCGAGCTCGACCACCGAGCCCGTGTCGACGGCGGGGAACGAGATCACGCGCTCGCGGGCGTCGGCGTAGATGGTGGCGTCCGCGAGCTGCGGCGGCACGATGTCGCCGATCTCCTCGGGGGACGCGAGGTGCGGGACGCCGTCGGCGTTGACCGTGCGCGCGACCTGGAGGTCGAGCTTGTCGCGCGTGGCGTCGAACGGGATGTGGACGTCGGCGAACTTCTCCTTGCCGCGCTGGGCATCGAGGATCTTCACGATCGACTTGTGATGGACGGTGACGCTGCCGTCGGTGCCGAGGGTGACGTCGTCGCGGTCGAGGGCGACATACGCATCGGCGTCGGGGAACTTGCCCTTGTGGCCGGCGGTGGCGACGGCGGTGACGGCAGCGAGGTCGTCGTCGGCGGCCGCGGCGGGGGCGGTGGCGCCCGGCGTCCCCGCGCTTCCGGAGCTCGGAGAAGCGACGCCGGGCCCGGGCACGGGCACGGGCCCCTGGCTCGGAGTTGGATCGGAGGAGCCGCACGCCGTGAACAGGAGCAGGCTCGCGAGGTAGCGGGACTTCACTTGCCACCGCCCAGGACGATCGGCTGGCGCGCGACCCGACCGAGGTCCGCGACCAGGCCGCGTAGCTTCGCGTACTGCGCCGGCTCGACGAAGCGGCTGCGCAGCTGGAACGAGCGATGGCAGTCGATCTCCGTCGGCGACTTGCTGGTGCAGCTCGCCGTCACCGCCGAGACCTGGTTGTCCGACTTCGCGTCATTGGGCAGCGCGACCAGCTTCGTGCCGGCGGGCAGCGTGACCGTCTCGTCCTCGTCGTACGCGAACGACACCATCGCGTCGAGCGTGTACTTGCGCTCGACCTGCCCGCCGACGACGAGCGGCATCGCCGCCTCGACGAGGCCCAGCGCGCCGGACGTGACGAGCGTGCGCAGGAGGCGGTAGTCGCCCGTGGGCACGGCCGCGTGCGGGATGTCGATGACGAGGTCGAGCGTCATCGGCGTGGCGAGGGCGATCGCGGGCGACGCCTCGAACGAGACGAGCTTCGCGTCGGGGAGCGCGTGGTGGAGGACGGCCTCGACCTGCTCGCGCTGCTGGTCCGCGCTCATCATCGCGACGATGCCGCGCAGCATCAGGTCGAACATGCCCTTCGTCTCGAAGTGCACCGTGCTGTGCATCGAGCCGTCGGCGGCGACGACCGACTTCGTGATCGCGTGGCCCGAGTTCATCGTCGGATCCGCGGCGGGGATGTGCGTGAGCGCCTCGCCCTTGACGGTCGAGACGAGCGTGTTCTGCTCGGCCTCGTACCCCGGGAGGAGGTCGTGGTTGTTCTTCGCGGTCGGATCCAGGTAGGTCCACCCGCCCCCCTTCTTCGGCATCGCCACGATCGCGTGGTTGAAGCCGTCATACGCGATCTTCGGCAGGACCGGCGAGCCCATGTTCGTCAGCACCGGGTAGGCCTCGAACCCATCGGCGCGCAGCATCGTCGTCAGGAGGATCGAGACATCGCGGCAAACGCCCCAGCGCGAGGTGTACGTCTCCTGCGCGCTGCGCGGCGTGTAGCCGGTGCGCGGGCCGACGCCGAGCCCGCGATAGCGGATGTCGCTCGAGACGAAGTCGTACAGCGCGCGGATCTTGTCATCGGGCGTCTTCGCATCTTTGGTCAGCTCGGCGACCTTCTTCTTGAGCTCCGGCGTGACGACGATCTTGTCGACGTTGAGATCGGCCCACCACTTGGAGAAGTGCTGCCAGCTCGGGTCGGTGGTGACGATCAGCATCGGGAACTCGGTGATCGCGTCCATCGCGACCTCGGGGATCAGCTGCGGCGCGTTCGAGATGCGCCACGCGTAGTGCGCGCGGTCGCCGGCCGTGGCGTGGGTCTCGCTGATCTTCGCGCCGCGATCCTGGTGGTAGATCTGCGACGTCAGCGGCATGCCTGCGGGGCCGTCGACGACGTAGCTCGCCTCGACGAGCGGCTCGCTCGCCTGGAACGCGAAGATGTCGTTGAAGAAGCCCATGCGCGTCGGCAGCTTCCGCGTGAGCCTGGACGTCAGCTCGATCGCGTCGCCGACCGCGACGCCCGCGAAGGTAACCTTCACGGAGCGGCCGTTCGGGTCGTAGATGTTCATGTCCCCGCTCTGCTCGACGTCCTTGATATCGGACGCGGGCACGGTGATGACGGTGCCGTCGGCCTTGATCACGCGGGCGACGAGGACCTCCATGGTCTCGGCGTCCTTCGCGTAGTCGAGGGAGCTCGTGGCCACCTCCTCCTTGCCGGCCGGCTTCAAGACCATCCGCACGATGTGGTTCGTGTTCGTGAACTGGCCGTCTTTCTGGTAGACGACCGCCTGGTCGCTCGCGAGCGAGACGACGTTGGCGCTCGGGTAGTCGGCCGCCTTGATCTTGTGGATCTGGGCGACGACCGCCGGATCGACAGCGGGCGCGGCCGCGAACGCGACGGTGGGCGCGAGGAGCGCGACGAGAAGAGCGAGCTTGTGCATGGAGCCTCCAGGGGTCGTGACAGTCGTACCGCGGACCCGGTTGCTCGCGACGAGATTCCGTACCGCGGACGCTGTCAGCACGTGATTCGGACCTGCGCACGGTCGCGCACGACAGGTCGCGCGCGGTCGCAACGGCCGTCTCACCGCCGTCCCAACGGGCGTCGCAGGGCGTCGCACCGGGTGGCTTGCGCGCGGCGGTGCGCGGGCGTATCAACCCGGCAAATGATCAAGCGTCCCAAGATTGCCATCGTGGGTGCCGGCGGAAACGTCGGCGCAGCTGTTGCCCAGTGGGCGGCGCAGAAGGAGCTCGGCGAGCTCGTCCTGATCGACCTCAAGGCGGGCCCGGCCGAGGGCCGCGCGCTCGACCTCACGCAGTGCGGTCCGTGGGAGGGGTTCAACAACAAGTTCACCGCGACGGACAAGCCCGAGGCGATGGCGGGCGCCGACATCGTCGTCATGACGGCCGGGGTCCCGCGCAAGCCCGGCCAGTCGCGCGAGGAGCTGATCGGCATCAACTCCGGGATCGTTCGCGACATCTGCGCGAACGTGAAGAAGTACGCGCCGGACGCGATCCTCATCGTCGTCTCGAACCCGCTCGACGCGATGGTGTTCGTGGCGAAGCAGGTCACCGGCTTTCCGCGGGAGCGCGTCATCGGCTCGGCCGGCGTGCTCGATAGCGCCCGCTTCCGCACGTACATCTCGCTCGCGACCGGCGCGAGCGTCGAGGACATCCACGCGATCGTCCTCGGTGCGCACACGGACAAGGACATGGTGCCCATCACGTCCACCGCCACGATCGGCGGCGTCCCGCTCGCGAAGTTCCTCTCCGCCGAGAAGCTGACCGAGGTCGTCGAGAACACGAAGAAGGGCGGCGCGACGCTGACCGGCCTCATCGGCACGTCGGCGTGGCTCGCGCCGGGCGCCGGCACGTGCCTCATGGTCGAGGCGATCGTCCGCGACCAGGGCCGCGTCCTGCCGTGCTCGGTCGAGCTCCAGGGCGAGTTCGGCGTCACGGGCGCCTTCGTGGGCGTCCCGGTGAAGCTCACGGCCAAGGGCGCCGAGAGCGTGCACGAGTTCGACCTGTCGGCCGCGGAGAAGGAGGCGTTCGCCAAGAGCGTCGCCGCCAACACCGAGCTGATGACGATCGCGCGCGGCTTCCTGGGCTGAGATCAGCTCTTCGCGAGCTTGGTCTTGAGACCCGCGTCGAGCGCGTCGAGGAAGCCCTCGGTCGTCAGCCACGGCGCCTTCGCGTCGATGAGGACGGCGAGGTCCTTCGTCATCTTGCCGCTCTCGACGGTCTCGATGCAGACCTTCTCGAGCGCGTCCGCGAACGCCACGACGTCCGGCGTGTTGTCGAACTGACCGCGGTACTTGAGGCCCTGGGTCCAGGCGAAGATCGAGGCGATCGGGTTCGTCGACGTCGGCTTGCCTTTCTGGTGCTCGCGGTAGTGCCGCGTCACCGTGCCGTGCGCCGCCTCGGCCTCGACGGTCTTGCCGTCCGGCGTCAGCAGCACCGACGTCATGAGCCCGAGCGAGCCGAACCCCTGCGCGATGGAGTCCGACTGGACGTCGCCATCGTAGTTCTTGCACGCCCAGAGGTAGCCGCCCTCCCACTTCATGGCCGAGGCGACCATGTCGTCGATCAAGCGGTGCTCGTACGTCAGGCCCTTGGCCTCGAACGCGGTCTTGAACTCCTCGTCGTAGACCTTCTGGAAGAGGTCCTTGAAGCGGCCGTCGTACCGCTTGAGGATGGTGTTCTTCGTCGAGAGATACACCGGGTAGCCGCGGCCGATGCCGTAGTTGAGGCAGCTGCGCGCGAAGCCGATGATCGACTCGTCGAGGTTGTACATGCCCATGGCGACGCCACTCCCCGTGAAGTCGAACACCTTGCGCTCGATGGGCGTCCCGCCGTCGGTCGGCGTGAACGTCATCGTCAGCGTGCCGGCGCCCGGTACCAGGAAGTCCGTCGCCTTGTACTGATCGCCGAACGCGTGGCGGCCGACGATGATGGGCTTCGTCCAGCCCGGAACCAGGCGCGGGACGTTCGAGCAGATGATCGGCTCGCGGAAGATCGTGCCGCCGATGATGTTGCGGATCGTGCCGTTCGGAGACTTCCACATGTCGTGGAGCTTGAACTCCGTGACCCGGGCCTCGTCGGGCGTGATCGTGGCGCACTTGACGGCGACGCCGTACTTCTTCGTGGCGTTCGCCGAATCGATCGTGACCTGGTCGCGCGTCGCGTCGCGGTGCTCGATCCCGAGATCGAAGTACTTCAGGTCGACGTCGAGGTACGGGAGGATCAGCTTGTCCTTGATGTACTTCCAGATGATCCGCGTCATCTCGTCGCCGTCCATCTCGACGACCGGGTTCGTGACCTTGATCTTCGTCATGGGCGCGGGTGTATCGCGAAAGCGACCCCGACGGGATGGTTCACGCGCGCCGACGACGCGTGATCCGCAGCGCGCACCCGAGCGCGAGGACGCTACCTCCGACCCCGCCGCCCCCGGCGCCGGCCGCACCGCCAACGGAGCAGCCGCCCGCGTCGGATGCCGCGACCACGCCGTTCGTCGCATCGCTGCCGTCATCCGCCGCGTCGTCCGTCTTGCTCCCCGCGGTGCACGACGAGCGCGCGATCGTCCGGCCCGTCGTCTTCTCGATCCACGCGACGACCTTGTCCGCGCGCACGTAGATGCCGCCTCCGCCGCACGGCGCACCGGTCGGGCCGCCCCCGCGCGAGACCACCCCCGCGAGCGCCGCGCGAGCCCCCGTGCCCACGTACACCGGCCCGCCCGAGTCGCCGAAGCACGAGTCCGTGCCGTCGCCGCCGGCCATGAACTCGCCGTCCGGCGCGACCTTCGAGTTGCACGCGGGATCGGTGCAGGCGCCGTCGGTGACGTCGAGCAGCGCCTGATGCAGACGCGAGTTGTCGCCGCTGCCGCCCTTGTCCGTGAGGCCGAAGCCCACGAGCCGCACGCGCGCGCCATCGATGATGTCCGCCGTCAGCGCACAGGTCGCGGCGATCGGCCGCGGCTTCACGTGGGCGGGCGTCTCCAGCATCAGGACGCCGACGTCGAACTGCGTGGCCCAGCTCGGATACGCCTTCGCCGACGCGACCCGGATGTGCTCGCCACCGGAGCTCTGATAGTCGGTCGTGTCGACGATGACCTCGACCGGATGCACCTCGATGCAGTGACCGGCGGTGAGCACCACGTCGGGCGCGATCAGCGTGCCGCTGCACGCGGCATCGGCGGCGAGGACGGCGACGGCGTCGGGATACGCATGCGCGGGAACGGCGGTCCCGCCGACGACGGGCGCGGCGAGAGCGGAGGTGGAAGCGGAGGCCGCGACGGTGAGGGTCGACGCGACGAGGAACGACACGAGGTGGTGCTTGCGCATGCGGCCCGGCATAGCAGCCGCCGCGCCAGCCGTTGCCCCAACGATCACGCGATGTTACGCGCCCCGCTGTCCGGTATTGTCCGGCAACCGGACAATGACGACCGCTACGCGGACATCGCCGGACGGACGCGCTGCCGCCGCCGCCGCGCCCCGGCCGCCGCGAGCGTCCCGATGACGACGAGCACGCCCGACCCGCCCGCGCCGCCACCGGCCGCGCAGCCGCCCGCCAGCGCGCCGGTCACATCGATGTGGTCATCGCTGAACGTCGTGCCGCCCGCATCGGCGTCGCAGCTATCGACGGCGATCTTCTCGCCTGCGACCTGCTCGATCCACGCGATCACCTTGTCCGTGCGCTCGTACACGCCCCCGTCGCCGCACGGCGTCGTCGAGCCGGCCACGCCACGGGACGTCGCCCCGACGAGCACCTGGCCACGGGGCGTGTCGAGGTAGACCGGTCCGCCGGAGTCGCCGAAGCACGAGTCCTTGCCACCGCCGCCGGCGACGAACTCGCCGCCCGGCGCGATCGCCTTCCGGCAGCCCTCGGCGCCCATGCACGAGGGGTCGACGACCGCCGCCATTGCCTCGTGGAGGACGGTGTTGCGGTCATCGCCCTGCTCGGTGGTGAGGCCGAAGCCCACCAGGTGGACCATGGTGCCCTCGGCGATGCCGGCGTAGGTACAGGCCGCGCCGACCGCGCGAGGCGCCACGCCCGGCACGGGCTTCTCCAGCACCAGCACCGCGAGGTCGTAGCTCGTGCGCCAGCTCGGGTACGCGGTGACAGACCTGACGGCGATGCTCGTCCCGCCCGTGCCGTAGTCGGTCGTGGCGGCGATGATCTCGCTGGGCGCCAGCTCCGCGCAGTGCCCCGCCGTGAGGACGATGTCCGGCGCGATCAGCGTGCCGGTGCAAGTCCCGCTGTCCCCGATGACGGCGACGGCATCTGGCCAGCGACCGGAGGGGACCGGAGCGCCACCGACGACATCTGCGCCGACCGCGGCGATCGTGGGCGGGCCGCTCGAGGCGCCGGCGCGCGTGGGCTCCCCGTGCGCCACGGCGGGCGCGAGGAGCAGCAGGAGCCATCCGACGGGGCGCATCCGTGCAGGTCGAGCAACGTGCGTGCCGTGCACCTACATCCAGCTTCGCGCGTGCGGCGCCGCCCGCTGCCCGCATGCGCCCGCGCTCGTCGCCTAGTTCAGCCAGAACAGGTAGTGCAACTTGTGCTCGAGGGTCTCGTCGCTGGTCTGGGCGTCCACGAGCATGTGACGAATTCGCCCGACGAGCGGACTGGCCCGCATGTGCTCGGCGTACCCGTGCCCCAGCAGCTCGCGCGCGATGCGCTCGAGAGGCGGAACGCGCTGGTCCAGCGCGCCGAGGTCGATCACGATGTCCTCGGGATCACGCAGCATGCGACCGATATCTACGTACGCCGCGGGAACGAGGCGGCCCGCGTGCGCGTCGATCACCTCGGCCGCCTCGCGCAGCGAGACCCCCTCGTCGCTCGTGAGGAGCTTGTTCGCATCACCGAGCAGGTCCGCCCAGTGCGTGTACAACGCCTGATCGACGGTGAACGGCATCGGGTGGTTCACCTGGCGCGGGCTCGGCACCCACTCGCGGTCATCGTCGGTCTCCGCGAGGTACGCCTCCCGCTCGGCGGCAGAGAACGCCAGGCCGGCCAGGATGTCCTCGCGCGCGTGCTTCACGCGGTCCGCGTCGATCAAGTGGATCACGACGCGCTGGTCCCCGCGCGCATCGCTCTTGCGCAGGAAGAGCTTGTCGAGCTCCGACCAGCGATACGCGAGCACGAGCTCGGCGCCCGCCTTCTGGAACGCGATCATCGCCCGCGCCCACTGGATGTCGCCGGCGTCGAACCGATAGGTTGGCCGCCGGCGCGCGTCGCGCTCGGGCAGATCGGAGCCGGCCAGATCGGTCTCGATCTCGAACAGGTGCTCGTCGCCCGGATCGAGGCGACCGTTGTGGTTCCAGTCGTGGCCGGTCCAGCACGCGGGGCACAGCTCGAGCACGAACTGGGGATCGGCGGCGGCGACGGCGAGATCGCGGTCCACGTCCTCGAGCTCCGCCAGGAAGCGCGTCCACACCGCGCGGCCCTCCTCGTGGTCGAAGTAATGGACCGCATCGGCGCCCTTGATGACGGCTTCCAGCTCGGACGCGAGCCGGTCCGCGGCGCCGACATACGTCGCGACCGCGCGGACCGCGGCCACCTGCGAGTCGCGGGGCTCGCGGGCCAGGACCACCGAGGCGGCCCGGGCAGCGTCGGTGAACTGTCCGGCCCGGAGCGCGGCGAGGGCGGGCGCGGCGTCGACCGCCTGGACGTCGGGGGCGCGCGGCGGTGGCGGCGGATCGGACGCACAGGCGGCCAGCGCCGCCAGGAGCATGAGGTTGCGCATGCCCGGAGCCTGCGCCGACGGAGCCACCCGCGCCGGCCGGTTCACGCGTTGTTCACGCGCCACGCGCGCGTGCGACGATGGCCCGCATCCTCGGACCGTATCGCGTAAGCTCCAGGCGTGCAGCTGGCGTCCACGATCCGCGGTCGCGGCTATCGCTTCGGCTCGGTCCGCGAGGTGCTCGCGAAGGCGAACCCGAAAAAGAGCGGCGATGACCTCGCCGGCGTCTCCGCGCGGGACGAGGTCGAGCGCGTCGCGGCGCGCGCCGTGCTGGCGGACCTGACGCTCGCGGAGCTGCGCGCGAACCCGGTGATCCCGTACGAGACCGACGAGCTGACGCGCGTCGTCGAGGACGAGCTGGACGAGCAAGCGTACCGCGCGGTCTCGCACCTCTCCGTCGGCCAGTTTCGCGAATGGCTCCTCGACATCGGTACGACAGGCCCGACGCTCCGCGCGATCGCGCCTGGCCTCACCCCGGAGATGGCGGCCGCGGCGTGCAAGCTGATGTCGAGCTTCGATCTGATGACGGTCGGCTCGAAGTGCCAGGTCGTCGTCCGCGCGAACACCACCCTGGGGCTGCCGGGCCGGTTGTCGTCCCGCTGTCAGCCGAACCATCCGATCGACGATGTCGAGGGCATCCTGGCGTCGATGCGCGAGGGCCTGTCGTACGGCTGCGGCGACGCGGTCATCGGCATCAACCCCGCGACCGACTCGCCGGAGTCGACGGCCGAGATCCTGCGCGCGGTCGACGGGGTGCTGAAGGCCAACGACTGCCCGACGCAGCACTGCGTCCTCTCCCACCTCGTCGTGCAGATGAAGGCGCTCGAGCTCGGCTGCCCGATGGACCTGATGTTCCAGTCGCTGGCCGGCACGCAGGACGGCAACCGCGCGTACGGCATCTCGATCAAGCTGATCGACGAGGCGGTGGCGATGATGAAGGAGAAGGGTACGACGCGCGGCCCGAACCAGATGTACTTCGAGACCGGCCAGGGCTCGGCGCTGTCGTCGGCGTCCAATCACGACGCGGATCAGGTGACGATCGAGGCGCGCTGCTACGGCCTCGCGCGCCGGTACAAGCCGTTCCTCGTGAACACGGTGGTCGGGTTCATCGGGCCCGAGTACCTCGAGGACGGCCCGCAGATCTCGCGCGCGGCGCTCGAAGATCACTTCATGGGCAAGCTGCTCGGCCTGCCGATGGGCTGCGACGCGTGCTTCACCTATCACGCGCGCATGAGCCAGGACGAGCTCGAGTCGCTCAAGGTCCTCCTCGGCGCGGCCGGCTGCACGTACCTCATGAGCCTGCCGGTTGGCGACGACATCATGCTCAACTACCAGTCGACCAGCTACCACGACATCCCGACGCTGCGGCGCCTCCTCGGCAAGCGCCCCACGCCCGAGTTCGACGCGTGGCTCGCCGAGCGCGGCATCTGGGCCGGCGACGCGCCCGGGCCGAATTTCGGCCGGGCCGAGGCGATCCGCTAGCCGCGCCTCGTCGAGGCGGACGTGACCGACGACGGTCACGGTCAGATCGACGAGGATACGCGACAGCCGCGTGCTAGCGTCGCGGCCGATGAGCCGGACGCGCACGCTGATCGCCGCGTTGCGCGCCGAGCTCGGCGCCGCCGATCCACTGCCGCCGCCGCCGCCGATCCCGGCGATCCCCGCGCCGCCCGCGCGCGTGTACACGCCCCGCCCCGAGCGCAGCGGGTACGCGGCCCACGCGGCGAAGCACACGACGGCGCTCGTCGGCATCGGGCACGTCGGCACACGCTACGCGACGGACGTGGTGCTGCAGTTCCAGGCCGAGCTCGCGGTCGCGCACGCCGCCGTCGACGCCGAGCTCCCCGCCGACTGGGCGGCCGCGAACGGTTTCCAGCCCGTGCACACGCGCGCGACCGACCACCGCGAGTTCCTGCTGCGCCCCGACCTCGGCCGCCGCCTCGACGAGGCCTCGCTCGCCGCGGTGCGCTCGCAGTGCACGCGCGGCGCCGACGTGCAGATCATCGTGGCCGACGGGCTCTCCGCCGTCGCGTGCGTCCAATCGGGCAAGGCCCTCGCGGACGCGGTCGCGGCCGCGTGCGGCGCGCGCGGGCTCACCGTCGGTACCCCGATCGCCGCCCGGTACGCGCGCGTGTGGCTCGAGGACGAGATCGGCCAGGAGACCGGCGCGCGCGTGGCGATGATCCTCCTCGGCGAGCGGCCCGGCCTCGGCACCGGCGATGGGTTGTCGGCGTACGTCGTGTACGCCCCGAGGATCGGCAAGACCGACGGCGACCGCAACATGATCTCGAACATCCACGCTCGCGGCGTGCCCGTCGAGGAGGCGGCGACGCGCCTCGCCGCGCTCGCCTCCGCCATGATCGCCCAGAAGACCTCCGGTGTGCCGCTCGACCTCGCGCTCCTCGGCCTGTCCCGCGAGCGATCGCCTCGCCCGCCGCAGGTCCGCCAGCGCCTCGTCACGCGAGGCGCGCCGTGAGCAGCGTGCTCGAGCCGATCCCGCCGACCGTCCTGTCGGTCCGCCGCCTGTTCAACGCCGATCCCGCGCTCGTCCGCGGCTACGGCGGCGACCCCGCGCGGCACGTGGCGCTCGGCCTCGTGACCTGCGACCAGGACGACGCGATGTACGTCGCGCTCGACGAGGCCACGAAGCACGCGCCCGTCGACGTCATCTTCGCGCGCAGCTTCTACGCGGGCGCCGCGCACGCGAGCGGCCGGCTCTCGGGCGAGGTCCTCGGCGTCATCGCCGCGGCCGATCCCCAGGCGATCGAGGACGGCCTCGCCGCGCTCCTCCGCTGCCTCGAGCACGACGCCTGTTTCTACGACGCCGACGGCCAGCGGACCGTCACCGTCTTCCCCCACGTCATCAGCTCGCTCGGCGAGTACCTCTCCGCCGAGGCTGGCCTCGCCCCCGGCGAGCCGATGGCCTACCTCGTCGCCCCGCCCCTCGAGGCGACCATCGCGCTCGACGCCGCGCTGAAGGCCGCCGACGTACGCGTGGTTCGCATCACGCCGCCGCCGACCGAGACGAACTTCGCGTGCGCCTGGCTGACCGGGAGCCTCGATGCCTGCGAGGCCGCCGCCGTCGCTTACGCGGCCGCCGTGGTGGACGTCGCGACGACCCCGAAACGGTAAAGTTCTCCCGCCATCTCTTCAACTTGGCCGTGCACCGGCCGGGCTCTTCGTTTACATTTGCCCGGGGTGGAGGCCACTGCATCATCGAGCAATCTCGTGGGGTTTACCCTCGAGGGACGCTATCGGATCGTGCGCGAGGTCGGCCGCGGCGGCATGGGCATCGTCTACGAGGCGGAGAACACCGATCTCGGCAAGCGCGTCGCCATCAAGCTGATGCTCGATAAGTACGCGGACGACACCGAGGCCGTCGCCCGGTTTCGGCGCGAGGCCTTCGCGGCCAGCACCATCGGCAACTCGCACATCATCGACGTCAGCCACATCGGCAAGGTCCCCGACGGCCGCCCGTTCGTGGTGATGGAGCTCCTCATCGGCCTGCCGCTCGCGCAGGTCATCGAGATGACCGGTCCGATGCCGCACTGGCGCGCGATCGCGATCATGCGCCAGGTGCTGCGCGCCGTCGGGGCCGCGCACGCCAAGGGCATCGTCCACCGCGACCTCAAGCCCGACAACATCTTCCTCGTCGAGCAGGACGATCAGCGCGACTTCGTGAAGCTGCTCGACTTCGGCATCTCGAAGATGATGGACGGCGAGTCCGCCATCGCGCACACGAAGCTGACCACCACCGGCATGGTGATGGGGACGCCGCTCTACATGGCGCCCGAGCAAGCGATGGGCACCGCCATCGACCACCGCGCCGACATCTACGCGTGCGGCGTCATCCTGTACGAGATGCTGAGCGGGCGGCCGCCGTTCGAGGGCGCGACCTATCCCGTGCTCATCGCGAAGCTCCTCACGGCCGATCCGACGCCGATCCTCGAGCGCGTCCCCGGCCTGCCGATGCGCCTCGTATCCGGCGTCCATCGCGCGCTCGAGAAGGATCCCGAGAAGCGCTGGGAGACGTGCGAGGCGTTCTATATGGCGCTACCCGTGCCGAGCTCGCCGTCGCAGATGGAGCTCGCGGGGACGATGGGTGTCGGCCCGGCGTCGCTGCAGATGGAGCGGGGCGCGCTGCCGACGGCGCCGAACGCGCGCGCCGGGCGCAAGGGGCGCAACGGGCTGTGGATCGCGCTCGCCGCGGCCGCGGGCGTGGCCGTGGCGGGGATCGGCGTCGTGATCGCGACGCGCCATGCCGACGCAGTGGGGGCGTCGGGGGCGTCGGGTTCTGGGCCCCCCGCGGCCGGCCCGATCGTGCAGGCGATCGAGCCGCCGCCGCCGACCCCGCCGGACCCGATCGGCTCGGCCGGCAGCGCGGTCGCCGTCGCGCACGCAGCGCCGCAAACGCCGCTGTCCCCGCCCGGTGGCTCGATCGGCGCGCTGCGCGTGCAGGCGACGCCCGCCGATTCGTCGGTCGCCGTCGACGGCGTCCCCGAGGGCCTCGCCGGCCAGAAGATCCCGCTCGGGATCGGCCTGCACAACGTGCACGTCGAGCACGTCGGCTTCGCGCCGAGCGATCAGCAGGTGATGGTCAACGCGGACGAGACGAGCGCGATCGTGGTCAAGCTCGCCGCGCCGAGCAAGCTCCCGGTGCACGGGCCCGGCTCGTCCCACAACCCGATCTACGGCGGACCGCCCGCCGGCTCGGGCAGCGCGCGCCCCGGCGATCCGTACGCCGGATCGGGCAGCCCTGTCGGGCCGACGCCGCCGCACGTCATCCCGCACGACACCGCGCCGCCGCACGACACCACCGTCCCTCACGACACGACACCACCGCACTCGACCACCCCGAAACCGAATCCCTACGGACCCTAATGCGCCTGCGCCTGTCTCTCGTCGTCGCGGTCTTCGTCTCGGTCTTCGTCTCGCTCTGTGCCCTCCGATCCGTCGCCACCGCGTCGCCCGACGACGACAAGGCGACCGCGCGCAAGGAGTTCGACGCTGGCGTCGAGGCAGACCGGCACAAGGATTGGGCGGGCGCGCTCGGCCACTATCTGCGCGCGAACGATCTCCTCGAGCACCCGTTCACGATCTTCAACATCGCCACCGACTACGAGCGCCTCGGCAAGCTGCGCACCGCCGGCGAGTGGTGGAGAAAGTACCTCGACCGCGGCGCCGCCGCGGGGACCGACCCCGCCGACCTCGCCAAGGCGCGCCAGCAGCTCGCGGACCTCGAGGCGCGGCCCGGCCCGCTGACGGTCCGCAGCACGCCGAGCGGCGCGCGCGCGTTCATCGACGGCGCCCCCGCCGGCGTCACGCCGTTCACCGCCACCGTCCGCGGCGGATCGCACCGCGTGGCGATCGAACACGAAGGTCAGCGCACGGAGCGCGACGTCCGGCTCACGTACGGCGAGCCGCAGGATCTCAACATCTCCCTGGGCGCGCAGCCCGCCACGATCCTCGTGTTCGGCACGCCGGCGGGCGCCACGATCTACGTCGACGGTCAGCCATCCGGCACCCTGCCGTCCGCGCAGGTCCCGGTCCCCGCGGGTAGCCACGAGGTGCGCGTCGTCTCCGTTGGCTTCGCCCCGTTCTCCACCACCGCGGACGCGCCCGGCGGCGGCATCGTCAAGGTGCCCGTCGCACTCGAGCGCGGCACGGACGGCTCGGCGCCCACCAGCACGGCCGGGCTCCTCATCGGCTACTACCTCGGGTTCGGCGGAGGCGCGGACGGCGGCGGCAAGGGCGGCGTGTTCCGGACGGAGTTCGGCGTCACGGCGGGCCACTACGACATCGGCCTCGGCATCGGCAAGCTCGGCGACGACACGGTCGTGGACCTCGGCCTCCGCTACGTGTTTGGCTCGGCGCGGTTCGCGCCGTTCATCGCGGGCTCGTACGTGTTCAGCAGCGGCGGCATGGCCGCGGTCGGCCTGCGCGCGGACCTCTTTCGCAGCCCCGTCGCATCGGTCTACCTGCTCGCGCAGGGCGCCGTGGAGTACTACTCGCCGATCAGCTCGGAGACGAGCAACACCGGCAGCATGTCGAGCAGCAGCGGCGTGCTCGCGTTTCCGATCAGCCTCTCGATCGCCGGCTCGTTCGGCCGCCGCGTCCCGACGCCAGGGTCCACGCCGGCCGTGGTCCCCGGCGCGGCGCCCGGCACGCCCGCGCCCGGGGCGGGCGGGCTCAGCGGACTCCGATGATCAAGAACCCGAAGGCGATCCTCGCGCTGCTCACCGGGCTCAATCTCCTCAACTACGTCGACCGCATGGTGCTCGCGGCGGTGCTCCGCCCGATGTCGCAGGAGCTCGACCTGTCGAACGCCCAGGCCGGATTCCTGGCGACCGCGTTCTTGCTCGGCTATTTCCTGACGTCCCCGTATTTCGGAGCGGCCGCCGACCGCGGCCGGCGATCCGGCCTCATCGCCGTCGGCGTCCTTGTCTGGTCCGTCGCGACCGCGGCCAGCGGGCTCTCGCACAACTACTACACGCTCCTGCTCGCGCGGGTCTTCGTCGGGGTGGGCGAGGCGAGCTACGCCACGATCGCGCCGACCATTATCGACGACATCACGCCGGCCGAATCGAAGTCGCGGGCGCTCGCCATCTTCTACCTCGCGCTTCCCGTCGGCTCGGCGCTCGGCTACGTGGTCGGGGGGCTCGTCGAGTCCCAGTATGGTTGGCGCACCGCGTTCTTCTTCGCCGGCGGTCCTGGCGCCATCCTCGCCCTCGTATGTCTGCTGATCGCCGAACCGGCGCGGAAGCTTCGAGAGGTGAAGGGCAACCTCGTCGAAGGATTGCGGACGCTCTCCCGGTTGCCCCTGTTCCGACGCGCGGTTCTCGGTTACTGCGCGTATACGGCTGCGCTCGGTGCGTTCGCATACTGGGCACCAAAGTTTCTCGTCGAGCGGTTCCCGGACGACCTCACCGACGGGAGCGCGAATATCTATTTCGGCGGCATCACCATCATCGCCGGAACGATTGGCACGGTGGCCGGCGGGTGGTGGTCCGATGCGGCCCAGCGCCGAGGGCCGGTCGTGACCCCCGATACGCCTTGGGACGCCGTGGCTAACAAGATTGGCATCAACGCCCTGCTTCGCGTGTGCGCGGTCGGCATGGTCATCGCCGCGCCGCTGTCGGCGGCTGCGTTCTTGATGCCCTCGCCGTGGTTGTTTTTCGGGTTCGCGTTCGTCGCCGAGATCGGGCTCTTCCTCTCGACGTCGCCCGTCAACGCGATCGGTCTCCGCGGCGTTCCGCCCGAGATGCGTGCGAGCGCGATGGCCGCGATGATCTTCGCGATTCACCTGCTCGGCGATCTGTGGTCACCGTTCGTCCTCGGCGTGCTGAACGACCACCTGATCTCGACCGTGGCGATGCTGACCTTGCCGGTGACGTTCGCCGTCTCCGCGTACACCTGGTGGCCGCGGCGCGCGGAGGCGGGCGGGCCGCCCGAGGCGCGCGTGGTGAGCGCGTAGTGCCGCCCGCCGACGTCGGCCTCGAGAAGACGGCGATCGGTACCGGCCCGGATCAGATGGCGGGCAGTCCGGAGATCCTGCCCGGCGTCTCCCTCGCGCCCGGTGACATGTTCCGCGGCCTCCGGATCCGCGCGCTCCTCGGCGCCGGCGCGATGGGCAACGCGTACCTCGCGAGCCACGTCTCGCTGCGCACGCCGGTCGTCATCAAGCTGTTCCGCGTCTCCGGCGCCGATCCGCTCGCCGAGGCGCACCTCGCCGCGCGCGTGGTGTCCTCGCAGGTCGTGCCGGTGCTCGATGCAGGCGTGGAGCACGGCGTGCCCTACGTCATCCAGCGCTACGTCGACGGCATCGACCTCGAGGAGCTGCTCGGGATCCACGCCGCCGCCGACCGCATGATCCCGGTGCCGGTGCTCGTGCGCATCGCGGTCGACATGTTCCACGGCCTCGCGGCGTGTCACGTCGCGGGCGTCGTGCATCGCGACATCAAGCCGGCGAACCTGTTCCTCGCCGGCTCGGGCGAGGCGCTCGTCGGCGATTTTGGCATCGCGGTCGATCCGGACACGAGCCGCGTCGGCGAGGTCGCCGGCACGCCGCTGTTCATCGCGCCCGAGTGCTGGGACGGCCATACGGCCACCGCGCGGAGCGACATGTACTCGGCCGCGGCCACGCTGCACCTTCTGTGGCAGCGGCGCGCCGCGTTCGTGGCCGACTCGCCGCTCGAGCTCGCCCGGCTCCACCGCG
>JANXOM010000260.1 GCA_025353585.1 Deltaproteobacteria bacterium | reverse complement strand
CGCGGCGAGCGCGCGGGCGCCGTGGCTCGCGCTGGCCGCCACCTGGCTGCTCGCGGGACCGCTGTTCATCGCGCGGTTCAACATCGACCCCGCCGGGTTCGGGATCCACATCGTGCAGCGCATGCACCTCCTGCCGTGCTTGCTGCTCGCGATCCCGCTCGCCGTCGGGCTTGATTGGCTCGGCCGCGCCCGCGTCGCGGCGGCGAGCGCGGTGTGGGGCGTTCTCGCGTTCCCGCTGCTCGTCGTGCCGTCCCTCGCGGCCGCGACCGCCGAGCACTCGCCCGCCGTGGAGCGCTCGCTGGTCGATACGCTGCGCGCGCTGCCGCCGAACGCCGCGCTGATCACCGACGGCGATGACTACAACTTCGGGATCCCGTACGTGCAGGCGGTGCTCGGCGTCCGGCCCGACGTGATCGCGATCAACTGGCCCGCCCTCAAGCGCCCCTGGTCGCTCGCGCGGGTGCGGGCGCGGGGCATCACGTGGGATCCGCAGGCCGGCGGACAGGAACCCGCGAGCGTCCGGCTCGCGGACTACCTGAACGCGACGGGGCACCCGGTCTTCGTCGACGACTTCGAGGCGAACATCCTGCGCGCACGTACGTGCTACCCGTTCGTCGGCCTCATGGCGGTGCTGCCGCCGGGGGCGACGCCGCCCGGACTCGACGCGATCGCGGCTCGCAACGCGACGGCGTTCGAGGGCTTCGACCTGTCGTACCCCCTGCCGGGCCCCGACGACGGCTTCGCGACGCTCGTCCACCTGCGGTACGCGGAGACGTGGACGCGACTCGCGGCGCTCTACAACCGGGCGGGGTTTCCGGCGCAGGCCGCCATGGCCGACGAGCGCGCGCGGGCACTCGACCCGCAGGACTGATCTGAGCCCGCGTCCTCGCGGTCTCTGAGCCCGCGGTCCTCGCGGGCGATCTGCTCCGTCCAGGCGGTGGCGGCGGAGCCGACGAGCCGATCGACCGAGGCCGCGATTTATTCGCGGTCGCCGAGCTCGCGCGCGCGGTGGATCCGGCTCCGTACGGCGACGTCGCCGTTCAGCGGCGGGCGGCGCCGCTCGTCGCTCGCGGCCGGTAATACGCGCGCCAGGTAGACGAGCCAGAGCGTGAACGCGCCGGCGAGGGGCGTGTAGCCCCAGACAAAACGAGACACCGGCAGCGCGTGCTCGAGGGCCTGGCACCACGTCGGCGAGGCGACGAGCAAGTAGCTCCACGGCAGCACCACGCATAGCAGCGCGACGAGGGCGATGCGCGCGGGCCGGCCGCACGCCTGGATCGCGACGAGCGCCGCCGGCAGGAGCTCGACGTAGCTGTAGTTCTTGAAGCGCGGCAGGACGAGCGCGGCGACGACGAAGAGGAACGGCACGAGTGTCCGTGCCGGGGGACGGAGCCGGGCGATCCGCGCGGCGGTGATCGCGAGGATCGCCGCCGCGCTGACGGCGTACACGGCGAGGGGCGACAGCGCGAGCTCGGTGCGTTCCAGAAGGTCGCGCAGGGCGGCGAGCGTGGTCGGGTTGGTCCAGCGCCGCTCGTCCAGCTGCGCGGCGGCCGCCTCCAAGTACGCCGGGGCGAGCACCGCGGTCAGCGCTGCGAGGAGCGCGACGCCCCCCAGCGCGAGGCCGAGCACGCGTCCACGCCGCGGCCCACCCCAGACGAGCAGCGCGCCGAGCCACAGGAGCGGGAGGACCTTCAGCGCGCCGGTGGCGACGACGAGCGCGGCGAAGCGCCCGGGGCGATCGCGCAGGAGCGCGTCGAAGCCGACGAAGAGCGCGAGCGCCTCGAAGAGCGCCACGTTGCCGCTCGCGAGCGCCGCGTAGAGGGCGCCGTTGAACGCGAACAGCAGGAACAGGCCGCGTCGGGCGTCGAGCGGGACGGGCGCGAAGCGGCGCCAGGTCCGAACGAGGGCGATGAGCGCGCCGAGCTCGAGCCCGAGCCATACGAGGACGGCCGCGGACTCGGGGAGCAACGTGAGCGGCGCGAACGCGGCGAGCGCGACCGGCGGGTAGACGAACGGCAGCGGCCCGGCGACGAAGCCGATCTCGACCGGATAGCCGCGCGCGTATGGATCGCCGCCCCCAACCCAGGTCGCGGCCGCGCGGTAGTAGACGCGGAAGTCCCAGTGGAAGTGTTGGGCGGCGACGATCAGGTACATCACGGCGAGGGCGAGCAGCGCGGCGACGAGCGCGCGCGCCCAGCGCCCCCCACGGTCAGCGGCGGCGGGCTGCATCGACGATCGCCGCCGCGAGGAGCAGCGCGCCGACCAGCGCGAGCACGGAGGTCCAGGTCGGCACGTCGAGGCGCGGCGCGAGGACGACGGTGGACGTCCCCGCCGGCACCGCGACGCCGGTGAGCGCGATATCGATCGGGAAGACGGCAGCATCGGTGGCGACGCCGCCGGCCGGGTTCGCCGTCGCGTGCAGGAGCGACGTGTAGTTCGTGGACACGACGAGCACGCAGGTGGCGGGCGCCTCGACGGTGAGCGTGATCGCCTGTCCATCTGCATCCGGCGTCGCCGCGTGGACGACGGCGCGCGCGCACGCCGGATCGGCGGCGTCGATCGGCGATGGGGCTGGATCGCTCGCGAGGAGCCACGCCGTGCGCGCGAGCGTGTCGTGCAGCGTCGCCGCCGGGGCCATGGCCGCGGCGATGGCGGCG
>JANXOM010000245.1 GCA_025353585.1 Deltaproteobacteria bacterium | reverse complement strand
CCCACGTCCACGCCCACCACGCCCACGCCCACGCCCACGTCCACGCCCACCACGGCCACGCCCACGCCCACGTCCACGCCCACGTCCACGCCCACGCCCACGCCCGCGACCACGACCACGACCACGACCACGACCACGACCACGACCACGACCACGCCCACGCCCACGCCCGCGCCCACGCCCACGCCCACGCCCACGCCCACGACCACGCCCACGACCACGACCCGCGGCGCGTCGACCGTGGCGCTCGGCAACGAGGTCCCCTGGCGATGTCGCGGCCGACGCTGACGCCGACGCAGGACGAACGCCCTGCCCCCCGCCGACGAGGTCGGCGTCTTGCCCACCCCCGCCCGCTTCGCGCGCGATGGCCTCGCGTGGTTAGCCCACTCCGCCTCGACCGCGGGCGTCACGGCGAACCGCCCGTGGAGGTCAATGCGAGCGCGAGCGTACTTCGAGCGTGGACGCCCACCGCGTCGTTCGAAGATGGGGCCAGGGAGTTTGTCGTCGCGCGAGGGACCGGTGGGGGGCCAAGACGCCGACCTCGTTGCGCGGGGCCGGCCGCGGACGTCGCGGCAAACCGCCCGCGGAGATCAACGCGAGCGCGAGCTGCACCGGCGCTTTCTTCGCGTGTCTCGCGGCCGAGCACGACCACGCCCACGCCCCACGACGCGTCGACCGGGGCGCTCCGCGACGAGGTCCCGTGCCGATGTCGCGGCCGACACTGACGTAGGACGAACGCCCTGCCCCGCAACGACGTCGGCGTCTCGCCCAGCCCCGCCCGTGTCGCGCGCGACGGGCTCGCGTGGTCAACCCACTCCGACCGCGGGGAGTCGCGGCGAACTCGCGTGGTCAGCCCACTCCGACCGCGGGCGTGGCGGCGAACCACCCGTGGAGCTCGATGCCAGCGCGAGCGGAACCGGCGCGCACCGGCGCTTTCTGCGCGTCCCCCGCGGCAATCACGACGGTCACGCCCCGCACGGCGTCGTGCGGGCGGCTCGGCGACGAGGTCCGCCACCGCGCCGGCCGATTGCGAGCTCGACGCCGCCGCCGACGCCGACGTCCGACGTCCGACGCGAGCTCGGCAACGAACGCCTCGGGAGCGCGAGCCGGCGCGGGCGCAGTCGGGCGCAACACTTGGAGCTCGCTGCCGCGCCGCCCCCGTGCAGGCCCCAATGTACTCGATGGCCGACGCGCGAATACCGTCGCCGTCCCGTGGCCTACATGCGCGCCAGATCCGTTCCCGCCACTGGCTGCTCGAGCGCTGAGCACAGCTGGCGCCACGCGACGGACGTGCAAGCGTGAGCGTCTTGGACGAAGCGAGTTCGAGCGGTGGCCGGCGCGATAGAATCTCGATGCGGGCACGGCGGAGCCGTGTGCGCTACACCGCTCGACACCGTTGTCGTAACGGTTTCGCTCGCTTGGCCGATACTGCAGGGTACGAACCGGGCCTCGGCGAGGGATTGTCATCGCTGACGCGGGCCGGCTGAACGACTAGATCACGTCGAGTTGCTCGAGTTTGGCGAGCATCGTCTTGCCCTTCAGCGCCGCGCCGTGGTCGGCGTGCAGCGAGCGGCCCGCGCACGACGCCCTGCCGTGAGCACGCCGTGTGGACGAGGCTCGGAGCCTGGGCGTTGTTCCGCACATCGCGGCGGCCCGCCGACGGCCTTGCGCCGCCCCACGTCAGGATTGCATCCAGGCAACAAAACGTGTCCAGGAGGCCCGCCCGGCAGGTAGCGATGTCCCAGGCCCTCACTCCGGTGACCAGTTGATGGGCAGCGCGGCACGAAGGCCCACGAGGGCAACGAAGACATCATCCACGCGATCAGACCGGCATCTCAGCCCGGACGGTCGTGCGCTACCGGTTCGTCGGCGCGAGGGGCCGTACCCGCGCTAATGCCTCGCCTTCTCGGAATGATCCTCTATCTGCATGGCCTCTCCGGCGAGAGAAGCCCCTCGCCGCTGCCACCGACAACACCTCAATGGCACCGGGCCGCCGGTTGGCGGCCCGGTGTGGTCAGCATGTCCGGAATTGGTCAGGTCAAAATTTCTGGAACCCACACCGACGCGCCACCCTTGCGATCTAGAACCTCGGGCCTCGTCGACCTCTTCGGCTTTGCGGTAGGCGACGCATTCACCGTCAGGGCCCGAACCGGCCAACCAGCCGGCTGGGGAGCGGGCTGCGCGAGGTCGCCGCGGCGACGGGATCGACCGAAACCGTGGCTGGGCACCGCGGCACGCCGAGCCGGCACGGCGGGACCGGCTACATGACGCGCGCCCCCCTGCGATCTGAGCCCCACCGGCCTCGTCGTCCTCTGGCATTGCGGTGAGCAACACGTGCCGCCGGTTCGCGCGTGCTTACCGACAGCCGCGAAGTGAGAGGAGACCAGAGGATCCGAGACGGAGAGGGGTGGCGTGGATGGGCCGCTCGGCATGCCGCGCCGGCGCCGGCGGGACTGGCTCCAGCGTCAAGCGACCGGGAACTGACCCAGGCACGACACTAAGCCTGAGCCACCGGTGTTCGGTGATCAGGGCTTCCTGCCGGCGAGCAAGCCGGTCTTTGATGCTGCTCGAGGCGGTAGCTCTCGCCGTGGACGACGAGGGTGTGCGCATGGTGAAGCAGCCGGTCGAGCACGGCGGCGGCGATCATCCCGTCGCCGGAGACGTGGCCCCATTCGGAGACCGGCTAGTTGGTCGTGAGCAAGGTGCTGCCGCGCTCGTAGCGGCGCGTGGCGAGCTGGAAGAACACGTGCGCGCTCGCGCGCTCGCGTGGCAGATAGCCGAGCTCGTTGATAGTGAGCAGCTTCGGCTTGGCGAAGATTGCGAGCTGGTCCGCGAGTCGCCCTCGGCATGCGCTTTCGCCAGCGCCGCGATCAGCGCGGTCGCGGCGACGAACAACACCGTGTGGCCGGTCTCGATTGCCGCGCGGCAGAGCGCGATCGCGCGCGAGATGCGTCTTGCCGACGCCGGGTGGTCCAAACAGCAAGACATCCTTTCGCACCGGCGATGAAGCGACCGGTCGCGAGCTCGCGCACGAGCTTGGCGTCGATCGACGGATGCAACTTGAAGTCGAAGTCGGCGAGGGCCTTGGCGACGGAAAGTGCGCGATCTGGATGCCCATGGTGACGCCTTCTCCTGCGTGGGATCGAGCTCGTCGCGGCGAAGGCGGTCGAGAAAGTCGAGCTAGGTGGGCTCTTTGCGCGCGGCGTCCGAGAGCATCGAGTCGTGTCGCGTCGTGTCGCGTCGTGTCGCGTCGTGTCGTGTCGTGTCGTGTCGTGTCGTGTCGCGTCGCGTCGCGTCGTGTCGCGTCGCGTCGCGTCGTGTCGCGTCGTGTCGCGTCGTGTCGCGTCGAGTCGAGTCGCGTCGCGTCGAGTCGAGTCGAGTCGAGTCGAGTCGAGTCGAGTCGAGTCGAGTCGAGTCGAGTCGAGTCGCTCGGCAACCGGGGCCGAGCCGCTGGCGCTGGAGCTCGCGCGAACTAGGTCGGTCACGCGGCACCTCCGATGTCTTGGCGTAGACTCGAGGCTGCGGCTGTACGGCGCGGTCGCTGCACCGATGATGATGATGATGATGATGATCCGGTCAACCGTCATCAAGCGACACAGGCCCCCAAAGTGCGCCGGATCGACACCGGGGCGTCGCGGCTCGGGGCACCGCGCGTGGCGCCCGACGACCTCGGTGCCGTCGGAGATGATCACCTCTGCATCGCCGACCAAGGCCTGCACGGAGTGCCGAACGAGGCGGCGGTGCGGCACGCTGTAGCGCACGGTGTCGACGTCGACGAAGCAATCCGGCGCGACCTTGCGTGTCTCGCGCTGCTGACGAACCGGCGACGGGCGCGCTGGCAGCTCGCGCTGCCGAGGAACTGGCGACGGGCACGCTGGCAGCGCGCCGAGTGCCGCTGCCTCGTCGCGTTCGAAGCGCTCGCGGGGCGCATCGTGCGTCGTGCCGTGGTCGCGCGTCTGCCATCTGATCCAGCACACGAGGAGCGCCTCGAGTGCCGCCCACGATCGAGCTCGCAGCCCGCCAGCGCCTGGTGCTTCGCGTGGACGACGCCGCGCTCGGTCGTGCCCTTCTTGCGCGCGCGATCCGGCTGGCACGCCTGCACGCTGACGCCCCAGTCGGTGCGGAACGCGGCTAACGCCGGATGCACAATCGCCACTATGTCGCCGCGGTCGACGATCAGCGCCTTCGCATGATCGACGAGCACCGTCTGCGGGCACGCCGCGGACATGGTGGAACGCGCCGGCAAGCCCTTCCCGCCAGTCGTCGTGCCGCTGGCTGCGAAAGGCGCGAACGTAGCAGCGCCGCGAATACGACAGCACGCCGACGAACAACCGCATCTTGATGCGCGTTCCGGCCGCGACCGCTGGCTGCGAAAGGCGCGAACGTAGCAGCGCCGCGAATACGACAGCACGCCGACGAACAACCGCATCTTGATGCGCGTTCCGCCCACGACGACCCACTTTCCGCTGAGGTCGAGCTGCCCCTGATGCCCGGGCCGGGTCTCGAATCGCACCGTCGCGGCCTCGGCCGCGCGCTTGGTCTCGCGATGCGGCGCGACGACGCGCTGAACGAGGGGCAGGTGCGCCTCGATACCGCGCTCCGCGAGCAATTGCTGCACCACTACCGCATTGCCCTCCGCGGTCGTGTCGAACAACGCGATCGCCGCGGCGCGTCCCGCGTCGTCGAGCACGCAACGCTTCGGCCGGCGCTGCACGCCGACCGCGCCGCGCAGGTAGCGCTTCACCGCCCCGCGATTCACGCCGAGCTCGTGGCGCGACCCGCCGTGCTGCTCCAGCCGAACTCATCCAAAGCTTTCATCTGGGCGCAGTATCTCCGGCACGACCATGTCGCCCGAAATGTCGGGCGCGCCCGATTCCTGCTTCGCCGCGGATGACTCCATCGATCGACCCCTCTGAAATCCGGCGTCTGGCCGGCCGCGGGGGTGGGTCAGATTTAGTGTCGTTTCGGGGTCAGTTAGCGATCGCCTGACAGCCCGCTCGGGGAGGGGGCTGCTCGGGGGGCCCCGCGGCGACGGGCTCGACCGAACCGCGGAGAAGAATCTAAGGTTAGACACGCCAAACCGGCACCTTCGGGGTCAGTTAGCGATCGCCTGACAGCCCGCTCGGGGAGTGGGCTGCCTGGGGGGCCCCGCGGTGACGGTTCGACCGAATCGCGGAGAAGAATCTCGGCACGCCAAACCGGCACCTCTGCGGTTCGCGTTCGCGTCGGAGCTGGATCGCCTCAAAGACCGAGCTCGCGCGGCTCGGCGACACGATGCGTGGTACTGGCTTCAGGGACGCGCGCCCCCCCTCCGCTCTGGGCTCTTCTCAGTACGCCGAGCCCGCTCGCGGACCGGCGCCGCCCACGTGCCGCCCGTCCGCTCTGGCCTCCTCTGGCCTCGTCGCCCTCTGCGGCTTTACGGTGAGCAACGCATTCGCCGTCCGGCCCGAAACGGCCAGCAGCCCACTCGGGGAGCGGGCTGCTCGGGGTCGTTGCGGCGACGGAATCGACCGAACCGTGCGGGCAGCTCGGCGCCAAGCTGGCGCGGACTGGCTTCGCCGACGCGCCACCCATTTCCGCGCTGTGCTCCTCTACCGCGTCGGCCTCTGCGGCCGTCCGGTACGCAGCGCATGTACCGACAGAGCCCTGAAAGGCTGTCGCGGCGCCGCGAACGACGCGACCGTCGCTGGGCAGGGCGGCACGCCGAGCCGCACCGCGGGACTGGCTGCGGCGATGCGCCACTCCTTTCCGCGCTGGGCTACTCTGGCCTCACCGTCCTCTGCGGCCGTGCGGTACGCAGCGCATGTACCGTGCGAGCCTTGAAGGCTGTCGCGGCGCCGCGATCGACCGCGACCGTCGCTGGGCAGGGCGGCACGCCGAGCCGGTTCCGCGGACTGGCTGCAGCGATACGCCATCCCTATCCGCATCCGCTCCGCGATTGGCTCCTCTGGCCTCGCCGTCCTCTGCGGCCGTGCGGTACGCAGCGCATGTACCAGCAGGACCCTGAGGGTCGATCGGCCTCGCCGTCCTCTGCGGCCGCGCGGTACGCAGCGCATGTA